>DAORUJ010000124.1:0-9146 GCA_035433105.1 Thauera sp. | reverse complement strand
CCGAGCCGAAGCTCCACATGTCCTTGACGCCCGCCGAGCCCGCGATCTTCCGTGGTGTGGTCGCCCTCGAACTGCGCGATGGCAGCCCGCCCCTGCATCCCGCGCTGACTGCCGCGGATGCAGGCGAGCTGGTGTCGATGCTCGGCCGCGACCTCGCCGCGTTGGTGCCCGGCGTTCGCGATTGCGACCTCGCCCTGCTGGCCGCGCATTTCGATCCCGCCGAAGCGCTGCGTCCGGGTTGGCCGCTGCATCAGCGTGCGTCGGAACTGCTCCAGCGCGCACCAGGACAGGCACAGGGCGCGCGCATGGTCGGCTTCGGTGCCGATGCCGCCGGCGAGGTTCCGTTGCCGCTGCAATGCGAGCCCGAACTGCAGGGCGGCGGGCTGCGTGTGCTGCCTTTCGTACTGCACGGCGACGCCGCGCGCGCGGTGGGCGATGCGCTGGAAGAGTCGCTGCTGGATCGCGGCATGGCCGCGGCGGATACCGCGCTGGCCTTGCAGGACGGCCTTGGCGCGCAGGTCGAGCACGCGCGCTTCCTCAGCCTGCACGACCTGGCCGCGATGATCGCGATGCAGTACGCCAACGTCGGCCTGCAGCCGCTGTGGACCCTGCTGGAAACCGCGCTGCTGGAACCGGAGGCCGAGGCCTGGCTGGACGCACCGCCGGAACCGCTGGCCCGTTACGGCGATGGCGAAGTGCGGATCGCCCTGCTCGATCCGACGGCTTGGCGCTCACGCTTCGCGCCCACCGGCGAAGCCGATTGCGCGCGGCTGGAACGCGGCTTCGAACGTTTCCAGGCACGCCAGCGGCAATTCGCCGCGGTGCTCGGCGCACATGGCATTCCCGTCAACTTCGTGCACTGCGCGGACGGCAGCGGTGACTGCCTGCGCTGAGGCACTCGGAACAGCGAAAAGGGGTCAGAGACTGAGGTATCCCAACGTTTTTCAGAATTCTGCACACCCTCGCACACGATGGCGACCGCGACACTCGACAACGGCGCGGATATCCACTACGTGCATGAGATCCTCGGGCACGGGCAGATCACCAGCACGCAGCGTTACACGCACGTCTCGATCGCCCGCCTGCATGCGGTGCATGCGCCCACGCATCCGGCGGCCCGACAGGAGCGGCGCAGTCCAGGTGCGTACGATGGCAGTCAGTCCCTTCCGGAGGAATTGCCATGAATGCCCAGATCAACGTGCATGACGTGCGCCAGGAGCTGCATGCGCTGGCCGAACGGTTGCCGGACGGTGCGAGCTGGGCGGATGTGGAGGACTACGCCAAGTTCCGGGTAGTCGTGGCCGAAGGCAAGGCGGCCATTGCGCGCGGCGAGATTGCAAGCGAGGCAGAGGTGCGCCGCGTGTTCGCCAAGTACGGAGTCAAGGTGTGAAGCTGGTGTGGTCGGTACTGGCGCTGCGCGCAGTCTTCGAGGTGACTACACCGGAGAAGGACTGACAGCCATCCGCGCCAGCCAAGTAGGGCGCGCTGCTGTGAAGGAAGACCGCCGTTGGTGCTTGCTGCGTGCTGCCATTCCCGTCGGCGTCCAGCGCGGCCATGCAACCGAAGCCGGCAGAAGTGATTGCCTGGAAGCAGACGCCGTGTTTGGCGATTGCCATCTCAGGCACCGCCTCCCACCACCATGTTGTCTATCCGAACAGTCGGTTGGCCAACACCCACGTCAACCGACTGGTTGTCCTTGCCACAGATCCCTTCGCCGAGCGCCAGGTCATTGCCGATCATCGAAATGTGCTTCAGCGCCTCGTGACCGATGCCGATCAAGGTGGCTCCCTCCAGCGGCTCGGTCAGTTTTCCGTTCTCGATGCGGAAAGCCTGGACCGCCGCGAAGTTGAACTGGCCGCTCGTGATGTCGACGGTCCCGCCACCGAATTCCGTCGCATAGATTCCGTTCTTTACGGAGGCAATGATCTCCTTCGGATCGTAGCTCCCTTCTTGCAGAAACGTATTGGTCATGCGGGGCATGGGCAGATGTGCGTAGGACTGGCGCCGTGCATTTCCGGTCGTCCTCCACTTCATCAGCCGCGCATTCGTCTTGTCCTGCATCAGGCCGACCAGCTTTCCGTTTTCAATCAGGACATTCCTTTCGCCAGGCGTACCTTCGTCGTCTATGTTCAGGGAGCCGGCATGGCGTTCCACCGATCCATCGTCGATTACCGTCACTCCCGGCGCAGCGATCGCATCGCCCATGTGATTGACGAAGACCGAGGAGCGTTTTCTGTGTGCGTCGCCTTCCAGTCCGTGGCCTACTGCCTCATGGAGAAGAATTCCCGGGAAGCCAGGCCCCAGGACTACCGACATCACTCCCGCCGGCGCGGGACGGCTGTCCAGGTTTCCCAATGCAATGTCCGTCGCCCGGCGCACCAGTTTCCCGATGGCTTCATCGTCGATCTGGCCCAGCGAAATCCGCCCGCCTTTTCCTGCGCCGCCGCTCGCGCGCCGTTGCCCATTCTGCGCCAACACGTACAGGACGACCTTGACGAAGGGGCGAACATCAGCCGCGCAGGTCCCATCGGTAGCACACACCAGTACGGTGCTGTTCACGATATTCAGTACTGCGGAAACGCGAGCGATGCGCGGATCGACCGAACGTGCACGTTCATCTATTTTCTGTAGCAGCCGGATCTTGTCGGCAGCATCCATCCCCAGGTCCGGAGATTGCGTGGGATACAGGTCGTGGCGCGATGAGTCGCCGTTGAACCGGACGTTGCCATCGATGCCATGAGATCCTCCACCGTGGCTCGCAATGCTCCTCACGGCGCCCACGACAGACCCGAGTGCACGAGGCCGCATGTCGCTGGAATATGCAAAAGCGGTTTGTTCGCCCGCGATCGCACGGGCGCCCACCCCTTGCATGATGGAAAAGGTGCCGCTGGAGACCTTCCCGTCTTCGAGCTTCCATTCCTCCCGCGACGTGGTCTCGAAGAACAGATCCGCATAGTCTGTGTCGCGGCTCGAGAGTTGCCCAAGCGAGCTGCGAAGCAAGTTGGCCTCCAGGTCGTTTGGCGCCAGAATTTCTTCATGTGCGCGGGCAAGCCTGATCCCCGAAGGTGAATCCTGATTGGACATGGTGTTCTCCACGAAGGCCGTGACTATCGACCTGCAATTTGCATCTCATCAACGAGAATCGAACCCGTACGGAATGCGCCGTCCCTGAACGTATCGGTTCCGACTGCCACGATGGCTTTCAGCATGCGCGGCAACTCGCCAGCGACGGTAAAGTCGTGCACCGGATGGGACACTTGTCCATCCTCGATCCAGAAACCGCTGGCTGCCTTGGAATACGCGCCAGTGACGGGGTCGACCCCGCCACCGACGAACTCGGTCAACCACAGGCCGCAGCCCATCCGCTTCCACAGCGAAGACAGGTCATCGTCGGTGCCCGCAAGCCGGCTGACCAGAGTGAGGTTGTTGGGGCCATCGGCATTGCCGGTCGGCAACATCCCGAGCTTGCGCGCGGCGAAGGCACTCAGGAACAACCCGCGGACGACGCCATCTTCGACTACGTTGCGAGCGCTGCCGGCGACACCGTCGCTGTCATGCGCCGCGCTGGCCAATCCATAGGGTTCGAACGGGTCCTCGACCAGCGAGAGATGCGCCGCAAGCAACTCCTTTTCCAGCGGTTCGGGAAAGAAGGTTTGTCCCCGATACTGCGATATCCCGTTGAGTGCACTGCTCAGGTCCGCGAGCAAGGTGGTGGCGACCCTGGCATCGAACAGGACCGGCGCCTTCCGGGTGGATAGCCCGCGGGCGCCAAGCCTCGCCAGGCTCCTGCGTGCGGCTTCCTGGCCGACAGCATCGGGTGCCATGAGTCCGGAAGCGCGGCGATCTATCGACGATGCATAGTCGCGGACCATGATCTGTTCGCGCTCGGAGATTGCGACGCACCAACGCATGTGAATCGACGAAGCCGCAGCCGCGCGGAAGCCCTGGCTGGTGGCGCGCGCCCATCGCGTTTCATGGCTGGACACGCCAGCATCGACCACCCGCACGGTATCCTGGCCGGACAGTGCCAGCGCTCCCGACTCGATGCTCGTTGCAGTCTCGATCAGGTCCGCGGTCGTGAACTGACCTGGCTCGTGCAGCGGTACTCGCTTCTGCACGCGGCAGACCCAGTCGGGGTCAGGTAGCCCGGCAAACTCGTCCGGCTGGACCTGCCTGGCGATCGCAATGGCCTGCTCGACCGTCTTGCGTAGTGCCGGTGGACTCAGATCCTGGGTGCTGGCCCTTCCGGTACGCTGCGCGTCGTACACCGTGATGGCCATCGATTGCATTCCATCGCGACGGACGGACTCCAGCCGCCCACCGCTTGCACGCGCCGTCATGCCGCCAGACTCGCTGGTCACGGCCAGTGATTCTTCGGCACCCATCGATTTGGCCATCTCGACCGTCTGCTGTGCCAGATCGGCCAACTCCTCCTCACTGTGGAAGAGATAGACGCTGTCGCAAGGTTCTTCTTTCGCCGACATCACAATAATTCCTGCCTCTTCTTCGCATTGCATCCACGCCGGATCGGTGGTCCGACGCTCTCGAGCGTCCGGTGCGGATTCGACGGATGCCCGGATTGACCATTCTGGGTTACACGTCGCCTGCGGCCTTGAGGCCTTATGCGCGAATGATTGACTGCCCGTGCACGCTCGCATGGCGCTCGCATTGGCCGTGGTCGGTTCGGCCGTTGGCTGGCTACATCACCTCGGACAGCCGTTCGCGACCACGCAGTTTCCCGGCAACGGGTTCGGTCATCGCGTCCAGCCACTGCGCCGTCGAGGAATCCACGCATGGAATCAACAATCGACGCACCTGCGCATGGTAGGTGTCGAGCCAATTCGCCTCTGTTTCCGTCAGCGCCGAAAGATCCAGGCAGCGTGTATCGATCGGGCACAGCGTCAACGTCTCGAATTCAAGAAACCCTTTTGCCCGAACGCTCGGACGGGCCAACACAAGGTTTTCGATACGGACGCCCCAGCGACCTGGACGGTAGATGCCTGGCTCGATCGAGGTCACCATGCCGGCCTTCATGACCGAGGCCGGCCCGGCATCGGCCCGAAACGAAATCGACTGCGGTCCCTCGTGGACGTTGAGGTAACAGCCAACACCATGCCCCGTTCCATGGCCGTAATCGATGCCTTCTTTCCACATGGGCGCGCGCGCCACTGCATCGAGCATGGGTGCGCGAGTGCCTTCCGGAAAGGACAAATCCGACAACGCAATCATCCCTTTCAGGACCAGCGTGCAATCGCGCTTCTGCTCGTTGCTCGGCGCGCCGATGGGCACCATGCGCGTAATGTCGGTCGTGCCATAGAGATACTGTCCACCGGAATCAACGAGCAGCAGACCATCTCCGTAGATGGCGGCATGCGATTCGATCGTTGCACGATAGTGCACCAGAGCACCATTCTCATTGAAACCCGCAATCGTCGCGAAGCTCGGCCCCATGAAGCCGGCTTGTGACGCACGCGCCGCGGTGATGCGCTCATCGACCGTCAGTTCGGTAATCGGCTCTGCTTCTGCGAGCGCGCGCTCCAACCCTGCGAAGAATGTGCAAAGTGCCGCGCCATCCAGGAGCATGGCGCGCCTGATCCCTTCGATCTCGACAGGATCCTTCACCGACTTCAGCAGCAGGCAGGGGTTGGTCGCGTTGACGACCGCCACGGCCTGCGGGAGATGTTGGCACAGGCCAACCGTGATGCGCACTGGATCCAGCATCATGCGCTGGTCCGGGCCAATCGCGCCTACTGCGGTACCCGCCTCCAGATACGGGTGCACGCCGATGCCGGCAGTTGCAAGTGCAGCCAGAGCCGTCTCCCCAAGCCGCTCCTGTCCCACAAACAGCCATGCTTCCTGCTTTCCGATCAGCATGTGAGCCAGGAACACGGGGTTGTATTCGACATCCGTTCCCCTCAGTCCCAGCAGCCATGCGATCTCGTCAAGGGAGGAGATCAGGTGCCAGTCCACGCCCTGTGCACACATGCACGCGCGCAGGCGCTCCAGGCGTTCTTCCAATGAACTCGCCTGGTGGCCGACGGGCAGCATTTCGATCTGGCCCGACGGCAATGCCGGCCTGTCCCCCCAGACCTCGTCCAGCAAGTCGAGATCGGTCCGGAGTATCAGGCCATGCCCATCGAACGCATTCCGCAGAGCTGTAAACGCGGCCAGGGCCAGGATATCGCCATCGATGGCAACGCGCGCACCGGCGCCGAGTTGCTCGCCCAGCCAGTCGGACCAAAGCGGCGCACGCGAAACGGGGAGCCGCATTACCTTTACGCCGGTGCCTTCCAACTGGCCCTCGGCTTGCTCCCAGTAGCGGCTATCGACCCACAGCGTCGCAACGTCATGGGTCACGACCAGCGTGCCGGCAGAACCATGGAAGCCGCACAGCCACCTCAACGCATGCCAGCGTGCATGCAGGTACTCGGACAGATGCGGATCCGACATCGGCACGATGCAAGCGACGACATCGTGTCGCCGCATGGCCTCACGCAAACGGCGGATACGGTCCGCGTACGGAGTACGAACCGTCCGCGTCATGACTGGGATTCTGCCCCTTGGGTCGATGCCACGTGATCGATCAGGAACTGCGTCAGTAGTGGCACCGGGCGACCGGTACTACCTTTTTCTGCGCCGCTCTTCCATGCGGTCCCGGCAATGTCCAGATGCGCCCACGCGCCTTGCACGAACTGCTGGAGGAAACAGGCGGCCGTCACGCTGCCACCACCCCGCCCCCCGAGATTGGTCAGGTCGGCGATGTTCGACTTCAACTGCTCCTTGTACTCGTCGTCAAGCGGCATGCGCCACGTGCTGTCGTTCGCCTTCCTTCCCGCAGCCATCAGGGCATCGCCAACCGCGTCGTCGTTCGTGTACAGGCCGCTATGGACGTTGCCGAGCGCGACAACACATGCCCCGGTCAGAGTGGCGATGTCGATCGTCAACCGCGGGCCGTACCGGCGCTGCGTCCAGGTAAGCGCGTCGCACAGGATCAGCCGACCTTCCGCGTCGGTATTGAGCACCTCGATGGTCTTGCCCGACAGGCTGCGCACGATGTCGCCGGGCCTGAGCGCACCGCCTGAGGGCATGTTCTCGCACGCGACGACGACGCCGACGAGATTCAGCGGCAGCCGCAGTTCCGCGGCAGCGCGCAACACGCCGAGCACCGCCGCCGCTCCGCACATGTCGTATTTCATCTCGTCCATCGCTTCGCCAGGCTTGATCGAGATCCCTCCCGAATCGAAAGTCACGCCTTTTCCGACCAGGGCGACCGGCGCCTTGTCAGCCTCTGCACCGTTGTAACGGATGGCGATCAGGCGCGGCTCCTGCGTCGAGCCGCGGGCCACGGCCAAGAAGGCGTTGAGCCCGGCTGCCTCGATCTCGACAGGCCCCATAACCTCGACTTCCAGCCCCAGCTCATGACCGAGTTCCTGCGCGTAGTTGCCCAGGAATACCGGGGTGCACTCGTTCGGGGGCATGTTTCCGAGATCACGCGCCACTGCGGTGCCATTGGCGATTGCCAAGGCTTGCTCAAGGACATGCCCGGTGGCAGGCACGTCGGAAACGTATATCTGGATCTCGCGCGACGGAGGTGCATCCTCATCGGGCTTGCGATACTTGTCGAAGCGATAGTCGGCATCGCGCAGTGCGCGTGCTAGCAGCGCGACGCTTTCCGCATCACCCAGGGGCGCCCAGGAGACGGTCGTCGCACGACTGGCAGCAACGGCCTTTGCTGCAGACTTGGCCGCCTTCATGTAGCTCTTGGGATAGCTCTCGGCCTTGCCAACCCCAGCCAGGAGGATGCGGCGTGCCGCGACGCCATGCACACCATGCAACATCAGGGCCTGACCGCATTTGCCGGCAAACTCCTTGTCCGATCCAAGCCGCGAAAGGAGCCCTCCACTGGCCCTGTCGACACTTTCGGCCAGCATGCCTGCATCGCCATCCTCCTGGATCTCGATGACAAGACAGTCGACTGTCTCGGAAGCAAGATCGATTTCTGCGACTGGCCTTATCCGAATTTTCATGGAAATTTGTCCTCTGATCTGGAGCCGAACGGCTGATGCCGCCTAGTTGATGCGATCCGCCATGCGGTTGTATCCATTTGGTGAAGCGGGACCAGGGCCGACACGCAATCACACGCCGCCAACCTGGCGACAATGGGCGCCAAGGGGATTGGGATTCCACGATGAAACCTTGTAGCCCTGGGTATCGTTAGGCCGTCAGCCGGGACTATCCCGCCGCCTGTACTCCGACGCCGATTGCCCCATGCGGGTCTTGAACAAACGGCAGAAGTGGGAAAAGCTTCCAAATCCCGTCGTATAAGCGACGTAGGAGATGCTGTGTTTCGTGGTGGACAGCAGATAGGCGGCGGCGTGAATGCGGCAGTCCATCAGGAGACGGTTGAAGCTGGTTCCGCTTTCAGCACAGACTTTGTGGATCGTTCGGACAGAGCATCTGAGGGCCAAGGCCGCGGTTCCGGGCGTTACCTTTTCAGACTCGATGTTCTGACAGATGTACCGGATGACTCCGGAGATTCTGCGCTTGAAATGGGGTGAGGATTCGGCGCCTTCTCCCACCTCGAAATCAAGCGAGGACCGGATCAACTCGGCCAGCATCTGAACCGACCTGGCGCTACGCTGTGGTGAAAACTCGTTGTCGAATATGCTCTTGGCCATCATGTGGATGGCAGGTGCACTGAACATCCGTCCTGGCAGATGGAAATTGCTGTCCATTTGGATGCCAGGAACCAATCTCTGCAGCGCCCACCACGTCGGGATTCGCAGAACCGTTGCGGCGACTTCACTTTCGCTGGCGATGGTAAACGGGATCGAATCCGTCAGCAGCATGATGTCCCCCTTCTTCAGGGAACAAGCACTCAACGCCTGATCAACCTGCAAGGTGCCTCTTTCCATGAAAACCAGAAGCGCAGTCAGGTCCTTTATGTCCACCACCGGAAAGGCGCGGGACCGGAAACAGAATGGGCCGCAAGCCAGTTTGTGAATCTTCGCGATGTCTCTCTGCCTGCTTTCCAGCTCGTACTTGAACCCCTTTCCGAAAGAGACAGGAACGTCTGCCGGACCGAATACTTCCTCTATGCCTTTCCTCAGCGGCGGCGGTGGCGAACGACTCATCATCCCGAACCA
>DAORUJ010000123.1:0-9387 GCA_035433105.1 Thauera sp. | reverse complement strand
GTGAGGTATTCCACGCCATCACGATGTTGGCCATCAGGCTCAACGCATCGGCCAACCGCTGTACGCGAACTGCCGTGGGCTTTAGCCCCTACCCAAATCCTCAAGGAATCGCAAAACTTTGGGGCTTTCTAGATTTAATAGGTATTTCAATTCTGTATCGCAGTCAAAACACCGTTTACGAGGTAGAGATAGTTGCCACTGCCGTAGACCCATTGTTCCCGCGTTCCATCGCTAGTGGTGGTCCTGTTGATCTGTGCTGGCTTGCCCCAACTACTTTGCAATACCTGTCGCGCAGTAACTTTTCAGCCGGTTACTGCATCGCTTGCAGTTACTGCGCCGTTTAATGCAAAATGAGGCGGAAACGAGCGAAAGTCACTGGACGACTGCGGAAACGAAAAAGCCCTAAGCCGTTGATTTGCTTAGGGCTTTCGCCGCTAACGAACAGTAGTGAACGTCAGCGGAAAGTGTGATGGTGGTCTGGGGCTGGATCGAAAAACCAGCCGCGAGCCGCGCCAGAACTCATTTCCAAAACTATCGCGATTCTTGAGGTACACCTTGGGGTACACCAGACACGAGAGACCATTGTATGGCAGTGGCGAGAACGCCACAGTACTAGGAACTCGGGATCGTCCAGGGCAGCTAGACGGCACTGCTGGGACGCGGCGAATTGCAGTGGAACACGAATACCACCACTACGGTGGGATGCTCCGCTTCCGCAAAGTCACGCCTCACGACCTTGATGCACGCCGATAAATTTGTGACGACGGGAGTTCCCGTAGGGACGTCGAGGACAAGGACGCATCCCAGACGGGTCAATGCTGCGTAAGCCGCCGCTTGCCCGTGGGTTTGTACTTCCCGTCGACTACGGCTTCGACCAGTGCACCTCGTTGGCCTTTGCGGACTTTCAATTCAACAGGAATTTCGCCGAACAGGATGTCGACGTTGCCTCCAAATCGCTCCGCTTCTTGCTGACGAGCGCAACGAATTTTTCACGCAATCGTTCATAAACGAAAGGCAAGAAAACCGATACGAACCTCGCCATGGTCGACTGGCTCTGGCCAAAGCGATACACCTGCGGCCCACCTCCCGGTTGCGGCAGGCAAGGCTCACCGCGCAACCGTGAATCGGCTCTTGAATGCCAGCGCTGCTCCAGCTTATCGACGAGCGCGAAATCGCCGAGGGAGATCCGGCTGCCGGTCGCTCAGACGAGCGCCAGGGGCCGACTGGCCATGGCGGTGGCAAGTTCGGGGCGTAACTGCTCCAGAAGTCGAACGGCCGCAGGCGAAAAGCGGCGGTCGCGCCGTTTGAAGATGCCGATGCGTCGCGTCGGCGCCGGGGCCTCCATATGACACCACGCGAGCCCTGACAGATCGATGTCGCCGAGCGACAGCCTTGGAACAAATGTGAACCCGAGCCCCGCACGAACCATGCTGACCGCCGTGAACATCGTATTGACCTCTAGGCTTGATGGCGGCGCGATATCGCTCGCGAGGAACGAGATGAGCACCTGCTCGTGCGAACTCGTATTGCCCGCATAGACAATGAGTTGCGCATCGCGCAGGCTCGACCAATCCATTGCACGCACGTTCATGGCGAAAGACCCCTGCCTGTAAAGCAGCACGAGCTCGTCGGCGCACAGTTGCTCGAACTCGAGTTCGCTCGCGGTGTTTGCGTAGGCGCACAGCGCGAAGTCGAGCTCGCCACTTACCACCCGATCGAGCAGAGCGCCGTTGTAATCCTCACGCACTGCGATCCGCACATGCGGCTGCTGCGCCACGAAGCGCGACAGCGCGCGCGTGACCACGCCGACCGCCAGCGACGACAGCGTTCCCATGGTCACGCGCCCGCGTTCGCCGCGTGCCAGCGCGCGCGCTTCCGCGCAGGCATCGTCGATCTGCGCAAACCCCAGTTGCATCTTCTGGTAAAGCAGCTGACCGGCTTCGGTGAGTTCGACATGGCGCGTCGTCCGCTCGAACAGGCGCAGGTCGAGCACACGTTCCATCTCGCGGATCAACTGGGAAAACGCGGATTGCGAGATATGCATGCTGGTCGCCGCATCGCTGAAAGACAGCAGCTTGCCGGCGAGAAGAAAGCCGTGCACTTGGCGCAGCGTGACAGCGCTGCGTGGTCCCGGGGAGAAAAGATCCATATTGAGGAACAGCTTCAGAAAGCAGAAGAAAAAAGCGATTGTCTTTCGCAATCTTCTTTGTTGCAATGAGTTGGATGGGGCGCGGCCCCACTTTAAAAACAGGAGACACCATGAAAGATGCCGTCCACTCGGTGGGCCGTCGTCGCAGCATCCGCACGCTCGGCGGACTCGCGCTCGCAGCCACCGCAGTCAGCCATGCCGCACCCGCCTTCGCCCAGAACAGACCACTTCGCATCGGCATCATTGCGCCGCGCACCGGCATGCTGGGCTTTGCAGGCGAATGCGGGTTTCGCGCCGTTGAGTGGGGCGTGGCCAGGCTCAACGCGCAAGGGGGAATCGGGGGCCGCAAGGTTGAGCTGGTGACCGAGGAAGAGACGTCTCCAAAGGACACGATCGACCGGTTCCGCAAGCTCGTGCTTCAGGAGAAGGTGGACTGCGTCCAAGGCCTGATTTCCTCAGGTGTGAGCCTGGCGCTGGCTCCGGCGGCCGAGCAGTCACGAGTGCTCACGCTCATGTGGGACGGCACCACGCAGGACGGCGTCAAGGAGATGCTGCCGAATCCGGCATATGTCTTCCGCGCCGTCGACAACGAGATCGGCGTCGTCATGGCAACGCTGCTCACGCTCAAGCACTACAAGGGCAAATTCCTGCGCATTGCGGGCGTCAACCCGGACTATACCTACGGGCGCAATGCCTGGACGACCTTCCAAGCAATCCTGAAGAAATACAACGTGCCGAACACGGTCGTGTCGGAGCAGTGGCTCAAGGCCGGGGCGACGGATCTGTCGTCCAACGTCGCCACCCTTAAGGCAGCCGCGCCGGACCTTGTCTTCAGCTCACTGATCTTCTCCGATTTGCCGGTCTTCATGCGCCAGTCCCACAACGCCGGCCTGACGCAATCAGCGCGCTTCGTGCTGCCGGACGGTGGCTGGCAACAGCTGGCGCTAAAAAAGGAATTCACCCCGGAGGGCCTGGTGCTGGGCCACGGTTCCATGTACTTCGAGAGCCCCAATGCCTCGGCACTGCAGAAAACCTTCGTGAAGGACTACGTCGATCGCTACAAGGAAGTGCCGCACTTCGAAGGCGACCGTGCTTACTTCTGCCTGCAACTGTACAAGGCCGGTGTGGAGCGCGCGCTGAAGGCCGGTGGCAAATGGCCGAACTCCTCCGAGATCGCCGCCGCGATTCCGGGCCTGCCGGTCGAGACGTTCGGCGGCATGGGCACCATGCGACCCGACCACATTCCGGACATGACGATGTTCGGCGGCCTAACGACGCATCGCAACGCCTACGATTTCGTCACGCTGTCCACCGTGGAGACCATGTCAACCAGGGATATCCAAAAACCGCCGGGCGCGGATTTCTGGCAGTGGCTGGATTCGGCCAGATTCCCGGTCTGACGCCCGCATGCCGTCTCTCACCATGGAAGCGCTGACCGGAATCCTTATGGCCAGCCTGTTCCACGCGGCAACGCTGTTTCTGCTCACAGCAGGACTGCAGCTGACGTTCGGAGTCATGCGGGTCGTGAACCTCGCCTGTGGCACGCTGTTCGCGCTGGGTGCCTATGCCGGCGTCAGCGCAGTGCACTGGGCCTTGTCGCGCGGCGTCCCGGTGGAACTGTTCCCGCTGGTTCTCCTGCTTGCCGGCATCATGGTGGGCCTGATCGGCATTCCGCTTGAGCGGCTGCTGCGCACGGCCTACAAGCGGCCGGAGGCCTTCCAGTTGTTGCTGACGTTTGCGCTGGTGCTGATCCTGCAGGACGGCTTGCGCCTGATCTGGGGTGCAGACCCGCAGCAGACGCCAAACGTGGCAACGGCGCTTGGCTCGGTCACTGTGTTCGGCACCGTCGTCGCCAGCTACACCCTGATCGTCATCGGCCTGGCCATCGCGATCGCAGTGGGCCTTGGCGGGTTTCTGGAGCGCACGCAGGCAGGCAAAATCCTCCGCGCCACGGCCGAGAACCGTGAAGCCAGCGCGGCGATGGGCGTCAATGTGCCGCGAACCTACATGCTCGTGTTCACGATTGGCACCATGTTGAGTACTGCGGGTGGCGCCTTGATCGTCCCGACGTCTGCGGCCTCGCTCCAGATGGGCGTCGAACTCGTAGTGGAGGCCTTTGCCGTCGTCGTCATCGGTGGCCTGGGCAGCATGAAAGGCGCTGCCTTTGCCGCAGTACTGGTGTGCCTGATCCGGTCCGTCGCGCTTAGCACTTTCCCCGAGATGGAGATCCTGGCGATCTATATCGTGGTGGTGGCCGTGCTCATGGCCCGTCCATCCGGACTGTTCGGAAAACGCTACGCATGAAGAACCCGACCATGCCGGCGGTTGAGCACGCGTTGCCGGCGACCACGCGCCCGCCGCGCAAGGCCTGGCCCGTTGTCCTGCACGTCTGTGCGCTCGGCCTGCTCCTTGCAGGGCCCTATGCGCTAGATCCCTTCTACGTGAGCCTGGCCATACCGTTCATGGCTTATGCAATCGTCCTGCTCGGCTTCAATCTTCTATTCGGCTATGGTGGATTGCTGTCTTTTGGCGCCGGCCTCTTCGTCGCCATTGGCGCCTATTGCTGTGCGGCGCTTACGCGGCTGGGCGGCGGGGTCGCCTTCGAGGGAATGCTGTCGGTTGCCATCCTAACCGCAATTGCAATCGCAGTGCCACTTGCAGTCGTGACATGCCGCTTCACCGGAATCTTCTTCGGCATGCTGACGCTTTCATTCGGGATGTTGTTCCATTCGTTCCTGATGAAGTTCTACATCATCACTGGCGGCGAGACGGGCCTGCTCGTGGCGCAACCGACGCTGCTAGGCATGAAATTCGCGCAGATGGACCGGATGCAGTTTCTGACCGGGCCGTTCTACTTCTATTGCACCGTGCTGCTGACCGTCGCCTACTTGGCGATGCGCAAGATCGTTGATTCGCCCTATGGGCTGCACCTGATGGCCAGCCGCGACAACGACGTGAAGGCGACCTACCTTGGGGTTCGCGTGCAGCGCGTGCGCGCTGTAGCATTCGTGATTGCCGCCGTGTACGGCTCAGTCGGCGGCGCAATCCTTGGCGTCAACACCGGCCTGGCTGATCCCGAACTCGCTTATTGGACCCATTCGGGTCACATTGTCTTCATGGCCGTGCTTGGCGGATACCAGGAGTTCGTCGGTCCGATCGTTGGAGCGCTGGTGTTTACGCTGCTGCAGGATCAACTTCAATCCTGGACGCAATACTGGCGCTTGTGGATGGGGGTCGTGCTCGCAGTGATCGTCGTGGCGGCACCAGGAGGTCTGGCCGGCACCGCCAGAAAGCTCTTCGACCGGAGCAGCAAGTCATGACCGCACCGCAGCAGTTGCTGCTCGCACGGGGCGTTACTCACTGCTACGGTGGATTCCGTGCCTTGAGCAACGTCGATCTGTCGCTTGCGCAGGGCGAGCTGGTGTCCGTCGTCGGACCAAACGGTGCAGGCAAGACCACCCTCGTACACACATTGACTGGCTACCTTCGCCCGACGCACGGTTCGGTGGAGTTTCTGGGCCGCAGCATCGCAGGCGAGGACGCCGTGGTGTTGACGGCGCGCGGCCTCGCAAGATCCTTCCAGCTGGTCAATGTCTTCCCGGAGCTGACCGTCCAGGCGGCGCTTTCTGTGGGTGCGGTCTCGCATTTGAAGATCGGTAACCGCCTGGTTTCCGCCATCGATCGCAACCAGAAGGTGCAGGAGATCGTCATCCAGATCGCCGAGGCGTTCGGATTGGTGGAGGTTCTGGAGAAGACCTGCAACCTGTTGCCGCACGGAAAGCGAAAGCTGCTCGATGTGGCTTGCGCCTTCACGCTGCATCCCCGCGTCATCCTGCTTGACGAGCCTACAGCGGGGGTGTCTTCAGCGGACAAGCACAGCGTAATGGAGACGCTGCTGGCCGCAGCGCAGCGGATGGGAATCGGGGCCATCCTGCTGATAGAACACGACATGGACCTCGTGCGGCGCTATTCAAGTCGCATTGTTGCGATGCGTGGCGGCGAGAAGATTGCCGATATGCCACCCGACGAATTCTTCTCGTCGGACGAAGTCCTAGGCGTGGTCCTGGGAAAGCAGGTGCAGCAGTCATGAGCCTGTCCGTGGAATCCTTGCACGCGACCCTTGCGGGCAACGAGGTGTTGCGCAATGTGAATTTGCGCGTCGGTGCCGGAGAGCTGGTCTGCCTCGTTGGCCGCAATGGCGCCGGAAAAACCAGCGCCTTCCGCTCGATCATGGGCTTCATCCAGCCAACCCAGGGTCGCATCAGCTGGCAGGCCAGGCTGCTCAACGGCATGCAGACGCATGCCATCGCGCGGCTCGGACTGGGCTACACGCCGGAAGGCAGCGATGTATTCGGCGAGCTCTCGGTGGCGGACAACATTGCGCTTCCGACCTGGACCCGAAAGACCGAAACATCGCCGGGGCAGCGCCTTGCCGCAGCGTATTCCGTGTTTCCTGTGCTTCGCAACTACCTCCTCCGCGGCGGGATGCAGCTTTCGGGGGGCGAGCGCAAGATGGTGTCTATTGCCCGCGCGATGGCACTTGATCCCGGCCTCCTTCTGCTCGACGAGGCCTTCGAAGGACTGTCGCCGGCAATCCTCCCCACCATCCGTGAGGGACTTCGACGCATCCTTGATCAAGGGCGTTCGGTGCTGCTGGCCGAGTCGAACTACCACCATCTACCGGCGTTTGCCGATCGCCTGTACATCATCGAGCGTGGCGAGATGGTGTTTGAGGGCACGCCGGCCCAGGCTCGCGCCGATGCCGCGGCCATGAAGCTGATCCAGGGGGCCGCCTGAGATGAACCTGGAGTTTGACATTCTGATCGTTGGTGGGGGCTCGGCGGGCTGCGTGCTGGCACATCGACTGTCGGCCGATCCGTCGTGTCGCGTGGCGCTGATCGAAGCAGGTCCCGACATCCCGCCCGACCGCGTTCCCGCGTCGATTGCCGCCGATGGCTACCTGCCCGATTACTTCCGTGCCGATCGCTACTGGACCGAACTGCAAGCCTATCGCGACGTCATAGGCGGCCGAACGCCCGTGCAGATCGAGCGCGAGATGACACCAACGCGCTACGAGCAGCCGCGCATGATCGGCGGCGGCTCCAATGTGAACGCCCAGGTGTTCGTGCGCGGTGTGCCGTCCGACTATGACGGCTGGGCTGCCGCCGGCGCGACAGGCTGGGCATACAGGGACTGCCTGCCGTACTTCAGGCGGTTGGAGCACGATCTTGATTTTGGCGGGCCGCTGCACGGAGACGCCGGTCCCATGCTGGTCAAACGCACTTTTCCCGAGGACTGGGATGAGTTGACGCTGTCGGTGCGCGATGCCCTGGGCGCCCATGGGATCCGCTATGCGTCCGACTCGCATGCCGAGCCGGGCGACGGCTGCTTTCCGTTCTCCAGGAATCATGCCGGCGGGCGTCGAATCTCGACCGCCGTCGCCTATCTCGACGGACGCACGCGGCTGCGACCGAATCTCGCGATCTTCACGGACACGGTGCTCGAACAGCTGTGCTTCGACGGCACCCGTGTCATCGGTGCCACGGCTCGTCGAGGCGGCCAGACCATCGGGATTCGTGCAGGGCGCATCGTTCTTTCCGCTGGCGCCTTGCACACACCCGCGATCCTGATGCGCGCAGGCATCGGCCCGGCCAGTCATCTCGCCGACCACGGCATCGGTGTGCGCGCCGACCGGCCGGGGATCGGCGCCAATCTGCAAGACCATCCGATGGTCGGCATCGGCATCCATGTGCAACCCCACGCGCGACTCACAGACCGCGTGCGCGGGAACTTCCTGATGTACGCCCGCTTTTCATCAGGCTTCCCGGGATGCCCGACACAGGACATGCGCATGTCTTTCGGCAGTCGCTTCGACGCTTCGCCGCTGGGCCGCCAGTTTGCCGTCGCCCGCGTCGGGCCGGACAAGGCGTACTCCCGGGGGCTGGTACGGCTGCGCAGCGCCCATCCCGCCGTAGAGCCACTGGTGGCCTTCAATCTTCTCGACGACCCGCGCGATCTGCAGCGCATGCTCGCGGGTGTAGGTTTCATTCATCAAGTTCTCTCGTCCGGCACGGTCGCTGCCAATACCTATTCCGTCTTTCCAGGCGCGTTCACCAAATGGGCTCGCTGGATCCGGTCACCCGCCTGGTACACGGCGGCAATGGCGTCCGCCGGCGCAGCGCTGATGGATCGCAACGCCGTGATCCGGAGAACGGCAATGAAGCTGGTCGCGGGCGACCGGATGACTCTGGCCGCCATGGTGAACGACAGGGGCGCGCTCGAAGAATGGGTGCGCGCCACGGTGCTCGGCAACTGGCATGCCTGCGGTACATGCCGCATGGGCGCCGCGAACGACCCTCACGCAGTTGTTGATCCGCAGGGAGCAGTTTATGGAGTCGAAGGGCTCCACGTTGCCGATGCATCCGTGATGCCGGAGATCATCTGCGGCAATACGCACCTGACGACGGTCATGGTGGCCGAGAAAATGTCCGACGCCCTCGCCCGGCCGTCACGGGCTGCGGCAACACCGGAATTGCAAGTCCTTCCAGCACCCGCACTGGGTGCGGCTTGAATACACAGCCAGCATGCAGACGCACACCGGATACTTTGAAAGATTCTCCCTTGCAGGACGCGTCGCGCTGGTGACCGGTGCGGCCGGCGGCATCGGGCAATCGATCGCGCAGCATCTGGGCTGGGCCGGTGCCCGGGTGGTCGTCAACGACCTTGACCCGGACCGATGTACCCAGACGGTCGCGCTGCTCGGTGAAAGCGGAGTTGAGGCACTGGCCTGCCCGTATGACGTCACGCAATCACATGCGGTTGAGCAGGCGTCGGCGTTGCTCGCGCAGGAAGGCTGGTACCCCGACATCCTGGTCAGCAACGCGGGGATCCAGCTGCGTACGCCGCTTGAGGAAACGCCGCCCGATGTCTGGCGCCGCCTGATCGGCATCCATGTCGATGGCGCGTACCTGCATTGCCGCAGCTACCTGCCCGGGATGAAGCAACGCGGCTTTGGCCGGGTGCTGGTGGTCGGCTCCATCACGGCACTGGCAGCACTGCCGAACCAGGCGGCATACACCGCCGCAAAAGGGGCGTTGGCGGCCCTGGTTCGCTCATTGGCCGTCGACTACGGACCCATGGGCATCACATGCAACATGCTCGCGCCAGGCGCGACGCGAACGCCGCTGACGAGATCCTTGCACACCGACCCGGCTTTCGACTCCTACATCCGGTCGGCT
>DAORUJ010000122.1:0-9390 GCA_035433105.1 Thauera sp. | reverse complement strand
CGCCACTGCTCTTGCCACCGCCTTACAGCCGCCGGGGGGCAAGAGCGGTGTTCAGTAGCGAACGCGATCGATACCGTATTTCTTGAGCAGCTTGCCGAAGGCCCGGCGCTCCTTGCCGGCCTGTCGTGCCGCCGCCGACACGTTTCCCCCAGCAGCAGCAATGACCGTCTCGAGATACTCGCGTTCGAAGCGCTCGATGACCTTCGCCTTGGCCACCTTCATGTCCATCACCGCCAGGCTGGCCGGGTCGTCGGGCGCGCTGTGATGCGCTGCCGTCTCTCGGTCGGGGGGGCACGTCAAACGCGGCAATTCGAGCCTGAGGACTCCATTCTCGGCAAGCAGGAACTGGCGGTGCACCACATTCTCAAGCTCACGAATATTGCCCGGCCACGCGTAGTCCATCGCGGCGATCACCGACCCGTCGTCCGGCCGCGGTGCAGCAACTTCGTATTCGCGCGCAAAGCGCCCGATGAAGTGGCGGATCAGGCCCGGTATATCACCGCTTCGCGCACGTAGCGGCGGCAGGCTGATCGACATGATTGCAAGCCGGTAGAGCAAATCCTGACGGAAGCTGCCCTCGCGCACCATCTCGTCGAAATCGCGGTTGCTGGCAGCGATCACTCGCACGTCTGCCTGGATCGCGCAACGCGATCCCAGCGGACGGTACACCCCGTCCTGCAGAAAACGCAGCAAGGCCACCTGGCCCTTTTGCGAGAGGCATTCGATTTCGTCAAGAAAAAGCGTGCCGCCATCGGCTCCGCCCACGACACCGGGCTGGCTCTCGCGCGCGTCGGTAAACGCACCGCGAGCGTGGCCGAAGAGCTCGTTTTCCATCAGATTGTCGGGCAAGGCACCGCAATTGACCGGCACAAAGGGCTTGTAGCGCCGCGGACCCAGATAGTGGATTGCCCGTGCTACCAGTTCTTTGCCGGTGCCGGTTTCGCCGTGTAGCAGCACGTGAGCCGTAGTATCGGCAAAGCGCCGAACCTGGTTCATCGCTGCAATAAAACAGGGCGCTGTGCCGAGCAGCCCGAAGCTCGACAGGTCTTCCGCTACCGCATTGCCCTGCGGGCCGCCACGATCTAAGGAAACCTGCGCTCCGACACTGTCAAGCCGTAAAGACATGTGTACTCCATATCATCCATTCGCTTGCAGGCGCGGCGCGATGCGCTGCCTATTGACTATGGGATAGGGAGCAACGATGGTCAAAGTGCGTTACACGTCCGACGTTGACGCAAACTGCGCCTGTTGAGGTGATCCGCATGCCGAGTCGCCTCAACTGCAAGCCTGTACCCCGGCCTTCGCCGGGACGACGAATCAATATCCATTTGCCCTGCCTCGTGCATGACGGACCGGCACCGCAACAGATCCCACCCCTTACGCAATCCGCACATCGATCTTCATCTTCGGCGTGCCCGTGGGCACGCGCACAGCGCCCCGCGTATGATCCGCCAAGTCGTAGTTAACCGCGCTTGCTGGTGGGTGGAAAAGTAGATGTGCAACGAATATCGGTTTCGCCAGCGATCACCCGCGGACTTGACTCGCCAGGCGCCCGACTTCATTTCCGACGCGGCTTGGCTACGTTTTCCAGGATGATTGCGCCATCGATACCAGGTAACTGAGGACGCTTTTCTTGACACTTGTCGACCGCCGAACAAAAACCGCCGGGTTTCTCCGCCACCAGCTTCTCTTCGTGACTGGCCGTTTGCGAAGGTCCTCGGACCGGAAGGACGGTGCCGATGCCGACCAGCATCTCGACTTCTTGGATGTAGGCCAGCGGCGAGCCGGCCAGCCCGGCACGCTCCAGGAATCGCCCCAGGCCGAAGCTGATGCATTCACGTCATTGCCGCTACCGACAGGCGATGCCCGCTTCGTGGAACGCCCTTCTGCGCGGGCCGCGCTGGAGCAGGGTTTTGCCGCCTGGCGGGACGGGCGTCCGACCTTGATGGCCGTAACCGGCCCACGAGGCTGCGGCCTGACCACCCTGCTCAATCAGGCTCCTGCCTGGGCGCCCCCCGGCGCGAGCATCTCGCCGATGACGCTTTCCATGCGACCAGCAACGACTGCCGACGCCCTTTCGCTCGCGGCAGCCGCCTTCGGGTCGGCAATCACTCACGACTCGATCGATGCTGCTGCCAACGAGATCAATGAGATGCCGGCGCGGATGATCCTCGTCGATAACGGCCATTTCCTGTATTCGCGGCTGATGGGCGGCGGCGAGGGCATACGTGCGCTGCAGGCCCTGATGGTTGCCACCCAGGGCCGCCACCTCTGGCTGCTGGCCTGCGAAACCCAGGCGTGGCGCCGACAGTGCGACACCTCGCAGACCGACCGCTATTTTGACGAAATCGTCGAACTGCCCTACTTTGAACGCGACGATTTCGCCACATTTCTGGCCGCCCGCAATGCCGGACTCACCGACTCCGAGATTGATGCCTTACTCAAGGTGTCCCGCGGCCACCCCGCACTGGCGCTCTTCATCGTCGCTCGAAAACGCAGCGGCGAGATTCAGGGCATCCCGACGCCATTCGACGAATCGCCGCTGCGCCGCCTGGCCCGCACAGAACTGCTGGCGATGGCGGAAATGTCGGCGCACGGCGCCCTCACTGCCACCGAATTGCAGTCCATTTTCCGCCGCGACGCCCAGAGCATCGGCATCTTGTTGCACCATCTGCGGCAAAGTGGCCTGATCCTGTCGGCGTCCCGAACGGAACAAGACGATGACAATCGCCTGCAGCCACTGCTGGTGCCGGAAATCAACGCGTACCTGGTGCGCGCGAACTATCTGTACTGAACCGGGGCGCCGCAATGGAAGAAAAGACACTCGCGGAACTGGTCTCGCTGCTGTCGTTCCAGCACCTGATCGCAACTGCCGTTGTGATGGGCGTGGCGGGGCTGCTGTTGCGTGGCCTCCACCTTACAATCAACGCCCTCGCCGTTCGTTATCCGCGGGCACGCCTGCAGCTGGCACAAAGCTACCCTGCCATCCGCCTGCTCATCTGGACCACGACCATCGTCTTCATCGTGCTGGTGATTGTGCGCCCGCCCGACAGTGTCATTTTCGCCATGCTCGGCACGCTCGCCCTGGCCGTCGGCCTCGCCGCGCAGGACGGTATCCGCAACCTGATTTCCGGCGTGGTGATGATCTTCAACCCGCCCTTTCGCACTGGCGACATGATCGAGTTCGGCGGCCACTATGGTGAGGTGGTGCGCCTCGACCTCAGCGCCACCTGGCTGCGCACCTTCAACGACAACACGGTGATGATTCCCAACGCCGAATTCCTCAAGGGCGCCGTCTCAAACGCAAACAGCGGCGCGCTCGACGAAATGGTGGTCGTTACCCTCGATCTCCCCTGGCCACGCTCCATCACCGAAGCCAAAGCGGTGGCAGCCGAGGCCGCGCGCGCATCGCCCTATTGCTTCCTCAAGAAGCCCGTCGCGGTAATGGTCGCGCAGCGCTATGAATACGGCCGCTTCTTGCTCCAGCTGACGATCAAGGCCTACGTCGTCGATGTGCGACTCGAGCGGATCATGGCCAGCGACATTGCCGAGCGCACCCTCGAAGCACTCGAAGCACAGCAGACGCTGGCGGATACGCCATCTCCGTAACACCTCGCAGACCCGGCAGTCGCAGGCCTGGAGTCGGGAAGCGGGAATGTGGAAGAAGATGGCCTTCCTGCCGGCTTCCGGGCTTCAGCCGTGGAACGGTGGGCCGGCAAGCGCCATCAGCAGCGCACGTACGCGCGCAAAAGCCGGTGGCGCCGCGCTGCGCTCGATCATCACCGAATGGCGGCGCTTACCCAGGGTGACGTCAATTTGATCGCGAAAACCGTCGCGCCCCGGCGTCACGATCTCTTCCGGCAGCTCGAAAAAGCCGCCGTCGGCGAGCGCGTCGGCGAGTTGCTGCTGCTGCGCGCCGCTCAGGTGGCGCAGCGGCGCATGCGGCCAGGGCGCACTCCAGTGTTCGCCGCGCGGGCAGTCGTGGGCCTCGACATAGGCAAACAGCGCCCCGTCGGCGCTCACCCGAATGCGCAGGTTGCCACGGCAGGTGATGGCCTGAATGCGGCTGAATTCGATTTCCGGCTGCACGCCGGTGCAGTCAGGCTCGGCGCTCATGTGATGCTCCATTCGTTCTGCGCGATGTCGGGCGTGGTCATGCGGCCCAGCGCCTCCCACAGGGTGACGTAATGGCGCGGCAGCACATCGATGCCAACCGACATCTGGCTGGCGGTGTCTGCACCCCAGACTGCCGGCCCCGGCACGCCCGCGGCGGTAACCAGGCCTGAATAAAGCGTCTGTGTCGTGCCGAGCACGCCGGTGGTGTTGTTCTGGTATTCGTCCGGCAGGCCCAGCATGTGGCCGAACTCGTGCTCGCCCACCGAATAGCGGTTGGAGGTGTAACTGGTCTCGAAGGCATGATCCACCGCAATCGTTGCGCTGCGATTCGCAGCATCACCGGCAGTGCCCACCGGACCATGTCCGAGCACGCCGATCGGCTGCGACACGCCGAGGGCGGCGAGGAAGCCGCGCACCGCCACCGCCCGCCGCTCGGACAGGTCGACGTTGTGCGTGGCGTCACCGTCGCGGCTGGCGAAACCGTCTACCGTGAGCGGAATCAGCGGGTCTGACGGATTCTTCGCCTTTGCCGCGTCGGCGAATGCGGTGAGCAAGGGGCGCGCCGCTGGACGTATGGCGTCGGAGTCGTGATCGAACAGAACCGGCGAGGCCCCCGCAGCGGCCAGCGCGCTCTCCAGGCGCTGGCGCTCGCTGGTCGCCACGCTGCCGCTGTTGAAGTCAGGCTCTTCGCGCACATCGGACTGGTAGAGATCAGCCGTCGCCGGCCGCTCGGGGTGGGCCGGATCGGGGTCGTTGGTGGCAGACTTGTAATCGATGCCCGGCCCAGGGCTTTTATGCACCGTCGCGACATAGTGGGCCGAGGCGTCATCGGCCACCTCGACCGGCATCACCATTGGTATGGCGCGGAAATTCCAGCACGACTTGGTCGACGTCATGGTGTGCTGGGCGCTCCAGCGGGCGCTGACACGGCCAATGTAGTCACGCGTGAAATCGGCTTTTTCCGCGTCGCTCCAGAAAAAGCGGCTCAGATCCTCACCCGCCAGAGTGCGCAAGAACCCCTCCATCATCCCAGGCGAATTGTCGGCGGAGACGAAATTGAACTTCATCTTCACCGTGACCGGCATCAGTCCGATCAACGGAAAGTAGTCGGCATCGAACATGCCGAAAGTGGTCGATGGGATGTAGCGCTCGAGGTGCATGTGGCGCAGCGCGAAAGCATCGCGGCGCACGCCCTCCTCGGGCGTCAGGCAGGATCCGAACATGCCGTCAAACAGCGGCGTCGGCACGGCAGGAACCCCGGCCGGCAGCGGCACGCCGGCATCGGTCGGGCCCGCGTCTGTTGGCCCCAAAACAGCAGCATCCGGAACGACAGCAGCATCCGGTGTCACACCGGCGTCGGGCGCGCGCGCAACGCTATCTGCGCCGCCGCCACTCACCACGTGGGCGAGTTCGTGCGCCATCAGCCGCCGCCCCGAATCCGACTCGGGCTGGTGGCGGCCGGGTGCAAACACGATGTCATTACCGCGGGTGAAGGCACGCGCCGCGAGTGAGCGCGCCATCATGCCCTCGCGCGCACCGCTGTGCACCCGCACCGCGCCCAGATCGCGCCCGAAGCGCGGTTCGAAGAAGTCGCGCGAGGCCGCATCGAGCGGCTGACCCGCACCAAGCCCCAGGAGTGACGCCGAGTCCGGACCGGCCCCGTCGGCCGCGCGCTGAATGCCGGAAGCGCAGCTGGCGCAGGGTGAAGTCGGGGTGCACCCAGTGCAGCCAGCGGGTGCCATCACCGCTTCGGCGATTCGTTCTGCCTGGTGCTCGTTCGCATCTTCCGGGCGCGACACGCGAAGGCCGTGCGCAGCGAGAAATCGTGGGGTGCCGGCTGCACCCGACCTGCGCTCGATGGGCTGGACGGTATCGCCCGACCGCTGCGCTCCTCTGCTCAAATGACTGAATGCCATCGCTGTTCCTCCTTCGACTGCCTCAGGAAGCACCACCATGCTGCCTCGATGGCGCACGACGCATCAGCCCTTGGTTCACCTTAGCCGCCGGCAAACGCATTGCAATCGTGTCGTCGCCAAATCGCTCAATCGTTCGAATTCGCAATCCACGTTATTCCCGCTCCTTGCTCTCGCTTACCGCGGGAACAGTACTTCGCCGTTGCCAACGACCAGGAAGCGCTGCGCTCCGTCGGCATCGTTCCAGGTAATACGAATGGTCAGACCCGGGTAACGGGTGCTCAATTCCTGCAATGGTCCCGGCAAGGCGGGTGAGCCGGAAAGACCCGCTTTACATGCGCTGCATACCCCTGTCGGCTCCGAAATGTGCATCGCCAGTGTGCGTCCTTCAAGGTCCGCTGGTCGCAAGCCGGCCGACTCAACGGCGTCGATGAACTGGTTGGCAATGCCTTCCTCAGCGTGCTCGATGAACTGGAGATTGTTGCGTGGCGAAAAGATGTGTGGCGCGGCATCCGGCAACGGACGAGCCGCCCCGGCGCGCACGCCACGCGAACCCGACTCGAAGAGTGAACCCTCCAGCCCGGGCACATCGGTTCGCCCCGCAGCGACTGTGTTGACGTCGCCGGCCACGCCATAAGCCTCCCGGAGGCGAGCCAGGTCCTCGGCGCCAACCGCCACCCGACCTCCCGGCCCGATGGCCGGTTCGACACCCGGGATATCAGTGCCGCACAGGCTCGCGGTGGTGGAAAAACGGCACCATGTCCCATCGCTACGCCGGCGCCAGGTATGGCCATTCTCCAGCGGAACTTCGTCCACGTAACCTGGGGCTGACGAGGGTTGAGCTTCTCGCGCCTGAACCGCCTCAATTTCTGCCGTGCGTTGGCTGGGGCTCAACTGCGCACCCTCCAGTGGTGCCGTTTCGTCCAATATCGTGCCGCGCCCCGCGCGAGCTGCCGGGTCGACGTCGACGGGATGCTCATGACCGCCCACAGCCGAGTCCGCCCGATCTCCGCGCCCGCTGCTATCGATATCCGGCGGCCGGTCCGCCGCATCCAATGCACCGCGCCCGGCACCACGCAACTCGCTCGCCAGCGCACCGATGTCCGCAGCCGTCAGCAGAACCTGAACAGCGGCCATCGCATAGTCGAAGGCACCGGGCGCGGCAGCGCCGAGCATTTCACCGTCCGGGTTGATCGACGCCTGGGCCAGATCGACACGGTCCATAAGGGTTTCCAGGTCGATAGCGGTACTGACCACACCGATGCCGACCGCAATGGCCGGGCCTACGACCGGGATAAACACCGCCGCGACCTGCGCCAGGGTCAGACCCATTGTGGTCCAGAAGCGACGAACCTCGTGATCCTGACGGATGCGCGCGAACTCGCTGCGCACATTTCCCGGCAATCCGTTCTCGGTCGTGTGTACCGCCTGCGGAAGGTCGAAGGGATGGATGTCGCCACTACCGATCGCGACGATGGCCTCGTCCACGTCGTTAAGGAGTTCCACATATGCTTCGGCTGCCCGCCTCGACAGCGCCACATCATCCGCGAGGGCCGGGTCGCCGCTTACATCCTCGGCATCCAGCGTCTTGAAAAGCGGAAAATTCTGATACAGCTCCGAGATCGCGCCACTCACGCCGCTGATCTGTTGGTCGCGCCAAGCCACGAGATCGTCTGCCCAGTAGCGGAAGAACAGCCTCATCAAACCGGACGGTACGCTGCGGTCACGCAGGCTGATGGCACGCGCACCGTTCATCCGCGCGCTGTTCAGCGTCTCCTGGTAGCGCGTCGCAGTGTAGATATCCTCGAGCCAGCTCGATATGCAATCCGGCATCGACAGGCAGAGGTCACCGTGAAGGGCGCCGACACTGACGCCGCGCAGGGTGCTGCGGGAGACCTGCAGACGGTCGCGGGTGTCGTTGAGGCTTCCTAGTGCACGGGCGCCATCGCGCAGCGAGGCCATCGCCCCGGCGCGACCCGATGCGCCATCCCGCGCTGCTTCCGGCACGCGCTCGGGATTCAGCAATTGATCTCGTTTGAGCTCGATGCCGGCTCGGTGTGAGGCCATCAGCCCCAGGGCGTTGAGCCGCACCAGGGTTTCCATGCGGGCGGTAAACGCCGCATCCAGTCGTTCCCTTGAGGCCTCGTCCGTCGGTACGCCCGCACCACTGCGCAGGCTCTCCTCAATCGCCAGTGACTGCTCCGGCGCGGCGCCAAGGGTCTCATCAAAAATGCCTCTGAAGTCATCACGCCGATGCTGGGCAGAAAACCAGGACCAAGCCATCGTGTTCGATGGATCGAGTGCGCGCTGCAGTGGGCCGTCGGCCGTGCCGCGCTGCTGGACCACATGCGCGACCTCGTGGGCCATCAGACCGAGATCGTCGGGGCGCTCGCGGGCACCAAGCCAGATGTCCCGGCCGCGGGTGAAGGCGCGCGCGCCGATAGCCCGAGCAGCGCGCTCGGACGCTTGGCCCCGATGGACCCGCACGGCACCGAGATCAGTATCGAGGGCTGCTTCGAGCCGACCCCGAACCGCGCCGTGCAGGCCACTGGTATCGCCACCGTTACGCGCTGGCCGGGCGTCGCCATCGCCGCCGTCCTGTCCGGCATCACCGTCGTCCGGCGGATCAGCATGCAGGCGCTCGCGTCGCAATGGTCCGACGTCAGCAACCGGCTCAGCAGTTTCCGCGACGAGCTCATCGACACATTGCGCACATGTCCGCCGCGCCGGTGCGCCATGATCCTGGCCAAAAAACCGCGGTAACGACCTGCCCGCCACCACCGCACGCGAGAACGCCTCGGCCTCGTGTTCGAGGGGGTCGTCCGTCTCGCCGACTTCAAGCCGTGCCTGCACACCGTCACCACCGAGACAACGCGGTACGCCGGCGGTCGGGTGCGTCTGTTCGGCACAGTCGCAGGCCGGGCGATCCTTGGGCCGCGCCGCGTCGGGCTGACGCCGCTGGTTCAGTGCAAGATTCATCCGCCACCTCCGATACCTGCCGGCATCTGCTTGCCGAGCTTGCGGTATTCAGCGGCCAGCGCAGCGCCCAGCTCGGCCTCACCCAGTGCCTGGCCCTTTGCGCCAGCCAGCGCGGCGGCGCCGAGCACCACGTTGCGGATATGCCCGCCGGCAAGGTCGCAATTGGCCGCCAGGCGGTTCAGCGCCACCGCATCCAGGGTATTGGCCTCGCCCAGGTGGGCCAGCCACAGCGCACGCCGCTCCACCGGCCCGGGGGCCAGAAACTCGATGATCGCATCGAGGCGCCGGGTGAAAGCAGAATCGAAACGCGCCCGGCTGTTGCTGGTCAGCAGGGTGATGCCCTCGAAGCTCTCGATGCGCTGCAGCAGGTAGTTGGTCTGCT
>DAORUJ010000121.1:0-9595 GCA_035433105.1 Thauera sp. | reverse complement strand
CGTTCGCCGCAGATCAACCTGGGTGTGTGGATGCTCGGCCCGGTGATCCTCGAGTTCGGCACCGAAGCGCAGAAACGCGAGCTGCTGCCGCCGATGGCGCTCGGTCAGATTCGCTGGTGCCAGGGTTTCTCCGAGCCCAACGCCGGCTCCGATCTGGCCAGCTTAAAAACTTCGGCGGTCGATGCGGGCGATCATTTCGTCGTCAATGGCACCAAGATCTGGACCTCCTACGGTGACAAATCCGACTGGATGTACATGCTGGTGCGCACCGATCCGAGCGCGTCCAAGCAGAAGGGCATCAGTCTGCTGGTGGTGGACATGACCTCACCGGGCATCGAAGTGCGCCCGATTGACCTTATCAGTGGCAAGTCGTCCTTCTGCCAGGTCTTCTTCGACAACGTCGAGGTGCCCAAGGGCCAGCTCATCGGTCCGGTGAACGGTGGCTGGACGCTGGCCAAGGCGCTGCTGCAGCACGAGCGTCGGGCAATGTCCAAGCTCGGCGAATCCAGCATGCCCAACCACTTCGACCTGCTCGAGCTGATGACGCGCTACCTGCCGCCGGCAGACGCAAGCTCTCCGGCCGAGATTGCCCTGCGCGCGCGTGTTTTCACTGCAGCAATGGACACGCATGCATTCACGCTGACGACACAGCGCATGGGCGATGAGGCGCGCGCTGGTCAGAACGTCGCCGATGTGGCGTCGATCATGAAGCTGGTGCATTCCGAGCAGGACAAGGACAAGTTCGAGCTCTTGCTCGACGTCATGGGGCACCGTGCCCTGGGCTGGGAGTGCGAGGCCTTCGAGGCTGATGAACTGGCGGTGACGCGCGCCTGGCTGGGCAGCTTTGCTCAGACCATCGCGGGCGGATCAAGCGAAGTGCAGCTCAACGTGATCGCCAAGCGGGTGCTGCAACTGCCCGAAGGCAAACAGGCAAAGTAAGGGGAAAGCTGCGATGAGTCTGGTTTATTCCGAAGAGCAGCGCCTGCTGGCCGACACCGCTGGCGAATTCCTGATGGCCAGGAGTCCGGTCACCGCGCTGCGCAAGCTGCGTGACGAAGGCAGCGCCGAAGGTTTCGATGGCGCGCTGTGGCGTGAAATGGTCGACATGGGCTGGAGTGCCATTCCTTACCCCGAGGTCCTGGGTGGGCTGGAGTTCGGTTGCAAGGGTCTGGGCGCGGTGTTCGAGCAGATCGGTCGTAACCTGTCGGCCTCGCCGCTGTTGTCGAGCATCGTCCTGGGCGGCTCGGTGATTGAGCTGGCGGGTTCCGAAGCGCAGCAGGCGCAGTGGATGGCGGCGCTGATTGGTGGCGACAAGCGCATCGCGCTGGCCGTAGACGAGCAACCGCGCCACGACCCCGCCGCAAGTGCGCTACGCGCCGAGCGCGCAGGTGAGGCCTACGTGCTGACCGGCACCAAGTCGTTCGTGGCTGAGGGCGTCGGTGCCGACGCCTTCGTCGTCGTCGCGCGCACTGCCGGCAAGGCGGGCGAGCGCGCAGGCATCAGCCTGTTCCTGGTGGCGGCGGACACGCCGGGCGTGCAGGTGACGCCGATGAACACGATCGATTCGCGCAGCCACGCCCGTGTCGATCTGCACAACGTGCAGCTCGATGCCGGTGCTCTGCTGGGCGCGGAAGGCGAAGGCTTCGCGGTGCTCGACGCCGTGCTCGACCGCGGTCGAGCGTGCATTGCGGCCGAATTGCTGGGTGCCACCCAAAGCCTGTTCGACACCACCATCGAATACCTCAAGACCCGCGTGCAGTTCGACGTGCCGATCGGCTCCTTCCAGGCTCTGCAGCATCGCGCAGCATGGTGCTTTGCGCACCTGCATCTGGCGCGCAGTGCGGTGATGGGAGGCCTGGCGGCGATGGACGATCCCAAGCTCGATGCCGAGGGCCGGGCTCGTCTGGCCAGTCTGGCAAAGTGGAAGGCGGGCGACACCGCTCACCGTATCAGCCGCGAGGCCGTGCAGCTGCATGGCGGCATGGGCGTGACCGACGAACTTGATGTCGGCCTCTTCCTGAAGCGTATCCGGGTGCTGCAGGCCAGCTTGGGCGACGGCGATTTCCACTGCCAGCGCTATGGCGAACTGACCGCAGTCGAGGCCTGACAGCATGAGCGCGAGCGCTGGCGTCATCCTCGACGGCAAGGTCGCGGTTGTGACCGGCGCTGGACAGGGCATCGGTCGCGGCGTCGCCCTGCAACTGGCGCAGCAGGGCGCGCGCGTGGTGGTGTCCGACATCAACGCCGAGACCGCCGCCGAAACCGTGTCGATGGTGTTGCAGCGTGGCGGTGAGGCCGTGGCCATCGGCTGCGACATTGCCGACAGTGCCAGCCTCGAGTCTCTGATCGATACCGTGGCGGCGCGCTTCGGTGCGCTGCACATCCTCATCAACAATGCCTACCTCGGTAACCTGCCGGGGCCGCTCGAAGCCAAGCCCGTGCAGGATTTTGCCCGCTCGCTGCAGGGCAGCTTTTATGCCCCGCTGGTGGCGATGCAGCGCGCTTTCCCGCACATGAAGGCGCAGGGCTTCGGTCGCATCGTCAACATGTGTTCGCTGAACGGCGTCAATGCGCACATGTATTCCGCCGACTACAACGTCAGCAAGGAAGCGCTGCGCTGCCTCACCCGCAGTGCCGCGCGCGAGTGGGCTGCGCACGGCATCACCGTCAACGCGATCTGCCCGGGGGCCCGCACGCCGGCTTATGAACGCTTCGCTGCCGCCTCGCCGGACAACGCCGCGCTGCTGCTGCGGCAGAATCCGATGGGGCGCATGGGCGAACCCGAGCAGGACATCGGCAGCGTGATCGCCTTCATGTGCAGCGAGGGCGGCGCCTACATGACCGGCAACACCGTCTTTCTCGACGGCGGCTCGCACATCAACGGCGTGTCCTGGCAGCCAGCGGTGCGGTGAACGATTCGTAACGGGCGCGGTCTGCCTCTGTTTGTCCCTTTCAGGCCTTTTAGGCCCCCTCTTGGCACACCCGCCGGTGCCTTTCGTGCCGGCCCTTTTTGCTGGAGCACTGCATGAAGTCCCTCATCAAGCCGCTGTCCGCGCTCGCCTTCACTCTGGCCGTCGGCCTGTCCCCGGTGGCCGCGCTTGCCCAGGCGGCGCTGCCCGATGGAACGCCGCCGCTGCCTGCCCTGCCCGAGCGCGTGACGCCTACGCCCTTGCTCGAATCGACTCAGGGTGATATCCGCTTCGACACGCGCACCCCTTTCGATTTCGACGTGCTGCTGACCCAGATCGACAAGGCGCCGGTGAGCTCCGGTATGGGGACGGTGGTGCTGCCGGCTGCTGCCAGCGCTGCAAAGCCGGTACCGGCTCTGGTGCTGCTGCCGGGTAGTGGCGGCATCAGTCCAGGGCGCGAGATGGAATATGCGCAAATGCTTGCCGGCCAAGGTTATGCGTCGATCGTGGTCGATTACTACAGTGCCCGCGGCTACACGGCCGAATCGCCCTATCGTGACAAGACCTCCGGCGTCACCGAGTTCGACATCGTTGCCGATGCCTATGGCGCGCTGCGTGCGCTGGCCGCTCACCCCGCCATCGACGCCCGGCGCGTCGGCGTGATCGGCTATTCCTACGGTGGCATGGCGGCACGGCTGGCGATGGATGCGCGCGTGCGCGAACAACTCGCGCCCGATCTGCCGCCCTTTGCCGCGCACATGGATTATTACGGCCCGTGCTTCCAGGATTACGGTACCCAGCGCACCACCGGCGCCCCCTTGCTGAGCCTGCGCGGCGGCGAGGACGCCAGCAATGATCTCGTCGCTTGCGCCAAGGTGGAGTCCGATCTGCGCGCGGCAGGTTCGGCCGTCGGCTCGGTGGTCTATGCCAGCGCTGGCCATGCGTGGGAGGTCGATCGGCCGCGCGGGATGAACCATTTCCCTTACATCGCCGGGTGCACGATGGTGTTCGATGCGCAAGGCCTGCCTACGGTGAACGGACGGCAGATGATCGCGCCCGCAACCGACACGCAGCGTGTGGCACGTCATGTGCTGCGCTGGGGAAGTGGGGACTTCTTCAGGGGCTGTTTTAAGGTGGGCTACATTGTCGGGCGCGACGACCCTGTCAAGGAGCAGTCCGACGCGCAGATGCTGCGTTTCCTTGCGCGCGTGTTCGCCAATTGAGCGTGTTCGCACGCTGATTTCTTACCGGCACAGGCCGGTTACCCACTAGGGCGACCTGAACTCCCATGCGCTTGTTGCCTGAAGTCCCGACACGTGCCGCGCTGAACAGACGCCATGGCGAGCGCTTCAAATGGCTTGCCTTGCTCGTCGTCGGTATGGGCACGATAGCGGCAGTACTGGCGACAACCTCCTTCAACGTCGCGGTGCCGGCGCTGAGCAAGCACTTTGGCCTGGGGCAGGATCAGGTGCAGTGGGCGATCACCGGCTTTCTTGCCGCTCTCACGGTGGCGATGCTGCCCACGCCCTGGTTGCTGGATCAGGTGGGCTTCCGCCGTCTTTTTCTCGGCGCCAACCTGATGCTTGGCATCACCAGCCTGGGCGGTGCCCTGGGCGGGATGCTGGGTGGTGACTTCGGCTTCGTCGTCGCCATGCGCGTTCTGCAGGGCGTGGCTGCCGGGCTGTTGCAGCCTCTGCCCATGCTGGCGGTGATGCGGCTGTTTCCTGCGGGCAGCCAGGGGCGGGCGCACGGCATGATGGGTTTTGGCATCGTCCTCGCGCCCGCGGTGGCGCCGGCGCTTGCCGGGGTACTGCTCGACCGTTTTGGCTGGCAGTCGATCTTTCTCATGAATCTGCCGTTCTGCCTGATCGCCGGCGTGCTCGGGCTGTATCTGCTGCCGCGCGCCGAAGCGGCGGTGCGGCAAGCCTTCGACTGGCTCGGCGTCGGCATCCTGTGCGCGGCGTCCTTGCTGAGCATCGACTTCATTGCCAGCATCCGCCAGTTCGGACTGCTGGCGCCACGCACGCTGCTGCTGATCGTGCTGGTGGCACTGTGTGCTTACGCTTTTGTGCTGCATTCCCGCCGCGCCGCCGCGCCCATCGTGTCGCTGAGCCTGTTCACCGATCGTAGCTTCACCATGGCTTCGCTGGTTACGCTTGCCTATGGTTTCGGCCTGTACGCGTCCACTTACCTCATCCCGGTCTTCCTGCAGAGTGCGCTCGGCTACGACGCGACACTGGCTGGCCTTGCGCTGCTGCCTTCGGGGCTGCTGCTGGCGGTGGCGATTCCGCTCGCCGGGGTCCTCACCGATCGCTATTCGCCGCGCTGGGTGATGGTATGGGGGCTGGCGCTGTTCGGTCTTTCCTTCGTGCTCTTCGCCGTGCGTGGCGGGGCAATCAGCTACGCGGAGGTGATTGGCTTCAGCATGGTCGGTCGGCTTGGATTGGGGCTGACGATTCCGGCGCTGATGGTCGCCACCATGGCGCACGTGGCACCCACCCAGCTCGGACAGGCCTCGATGGTGAGCAATTACTCGCGTCAGTTTGGCGGTGTGGTCGGGGTGGCCATCGTCGCGGTATTCGTGGAATGGCGCGCTGCGGTGCACGGCACGACGGCGCCGGGTCTGTTCTGGGCGTATTCACAGGCCTTCCTGCTGCTCGCCCTCGCGTTTGGCCTGGCACTGATCGCCGCACTGCGCATGAGGCCCCGCCCGAGCTGATACGAAGTGCTTTGCCTCCAGTCGAAGTGCATGCATGCGATATGTCACATTATGTGAAGAGGCTCTGAACGGGGATAATGTGCGACTGCCGCATGCAGTGCCGCCGGCCTTGCGTTTTTGGGCGACGGTCATCGAAAAAACCCTGATACGACGAGACTCTCCCATGCGCATTTCGACGCTTTCGCTGTTCATCGCTGTGTTGCTCGTGAGCGCTTGTGGCAAAGCGCCTCCGCCACCGGCAGAGAAGGCGCCGCCCTTCGTCAGGACCATCGCGGTGCTGGCCGGTGGGCGCGCCGATGTCGGTTTGTCGGGCACGGTTCGCGCGCGCGTGGAGTCGCCGCTGTCCTTCCAGGTGGGCGGGCGTATCGCGCATCGGCTGGTGGACGCCGGCGAGCGCGTCGCAGCGACGCAGACCCTGTTCGAGCTCGATACGCGTGATCTGGAGCAAGGTGTGCGCGCCACCGAAGCCGATCTGGCCGCAGCCGACGCGGCTCTGGCCTCGGCGGTGGCAGACCTGACGCGCGCGCGGCAGCTTCAGCAGCGCAACTACACCAGCGTGCAGGCGCTCGAGCGTTTCGAGCTGTCGCGGCGCGAGATGCAGACCCGGCGTGAGGCCGCCGCAGCGCGTCTGGCGCAGGCACGCAACGCCCTGGGCTATGCACGCCTGCAGGCGCCGACGGCTGGTGTGCTGATTGACGTCGTCGGCGAGCCCGGCCAGGTCGTGGACGCAGGCCAACAGGTGGCGCTGCTGGCGCAGGCCGGCGAGCGCGAGCTTGAGGTGAATTTCCCTGCCGACGCAACGCCCCCTGCGCAAGGCGACGCCCTACTGGGCGACGGCACAGTGTTGCCGCTGGTGCTGCGCGAAACCGCGGGCGCCGTCGAACGCCAGGGCCGGACCCTGCGCGCGCGCTACACGGTGCAGGGCGCACATGACGAACTGGTGCTGGGCAGCGTGCTTCGTGCGCGCTTTCATGGCAAGGCCGCAGGCGAAGACGAGTTCGCCCTTCCCCTTGCGGCCCTCAACGAACGTGGCGACGGGCCGCGGGTGTGGCGGCTGCGTGACGGAGCCGTGAATCCGGTGCCGGTTACCGTGCTGGCTACCGATGGCGAGGTGGTACATGTTCGCGGCGCGCTGACCGAAGGCGACACCGTGGTGGCGCTCGGCACCCATCTGCTGATCGAGGGCATGAAGGTGCGGGAGCTGCCGCAATGAGCTTTCCCAACCTGTCCGCGCTCGCCGTGCGCGAGCGCTCGGTCACGCTGTTCTTTCTGATTCTGGCGGTGCTGGCGGGGGTCTATGCCTTTCTGGCGCTGGGCCGTGCCGAAGACCCGTCCTTCACCATGCGCGTGCTGGTGGTCAATGCGATGTGGCCGGGCGCCACGCCGCAGGAGATGCAGGAACAGGTGGTGGACCGCCTGGAGAAACGCGTTCAGGAAGTCGAGAACGTCTATCGCATCATCACCACGGTGCGCCCTGGGTCGGCCAACCTGCAGATCGAGTTCCATGACTACACACCGGCGGCTCAGGTGCCGGGGCTCAAGTACGACGTGCGCAAGCGCATGCAGGACGAGGTCATCCACCTGCCGGCGGGAGTGATCGGGCCGATCGTCAACGAAGACTTCGCCGACACCTACTTCAGCCTGATCGCGCTGACCGCGCCGGGCATGCCGATGCGCGAGCTCACGCGCGAGGCCGAGGTGATCCGGGACCGCCTCCAGCATCTACCCGGCGTGCACAGGGCCGAGGTGATGGGCGAGCGTCCCGAGCGGATGTATGTCGAATTCGACAATGCCACGCTCGCCAATCTGGGGCTGTCGCCGCAGACGGTGTTCGAGGCGGTGGCCAAGCACAATAACCTGATGCCGGCCGGCAGCATGGAAACCGATGGCCCACGGCTCTACCTGCGTATCGACTCCGATCTGTCCGATCCCGCAGCGCTCGCGGCGGTGCCGTTGCGCGTGGGCGAGCGCGTGTTCCGCCTTGGCGATATCGCCACCGTACGTCGCGGCTATGAAGACCCGCCCAGCTATATGGTGCGCTCGCGCGGCGAAGATGCGGTGCTGCTCGGCATGGTCATGATCAAGGGTGAGAACGGCCTCGTGCTGGGCGAACACCTGGCCGGGTTCATCGAGGGCGAGCGCGCGCGGCTGCCGCTGGGCATGTCGCTGGAAGTGCTGACCAATCAGTCTGATGCCATCGCGGGTGCGGTCAATCTGTTCCAGGTCAAGTTTCTGGTGGCGGTGGGGGTGGTGGTGTTGGTCAGCATGCTCGCCATCGGCTGGCGTGCGGGCCTGGTGGTGGGCATCGCGGTGCCGCTGACTTTGGGCATCACCTTTTTGTTGATGATGCTGATGGGCATCAACCTCGATCGCGTCACGCTCGGCGCGCTGATCATTGCTTTGGGTCTGCTGGTGGACGACGCCATCATCGCCGTCGAGATGATGCTGGTGAAGATGGAGGAGGGCTGGGATCGCGTGCGCGCGGCCGCCCATGCCTGGACCGTCACTGCTGCGCCCATGCTGTGCGGCACCCTGGTCACGGTGGCGGGCTTCCTGCCGATCGGTTTCGCGCGTTCGTCGGTGGGTGAATACGCGGGCAACATTTTCTGGGTGCTGGCCTTGTCACTGCTGGTGTCGTGGCTGGTGGCGGTGGTGTTTGCGCCTTATCTGGGGGTGAAGATGCTGCCCGAGGTGGCGCGCGAGAACGTGCATAGCCATGAAAGCGTGTACCACACGCCGACCTATCTGCGCCTGCGCCGTCTCATCACCTGGTGCGTCACCTGGCGCAAGACGGTGGTGTTCGCCACCGTCGGCCTGCTGGTGCTGTCGGTGGTCGGCATGGTGACGGTGGTGGAGCAGCAGTTTTTCCCTGGCTCCGACCGTCCCGAAGTGCTCGTCAGCGTGTACCTGCCGCAGGGCGGCAGCATCGGCACCACGGACGCGACGGTGCGAAAGCTTGAGACCATCCTGTCGCCGATGCCGGAGGTGCGGACGCTGTCGAGTTATGTGGGTGGCGGCGCGCCGCGTTTCTTCCTGGCAGCCAACCCGGAGCCACCCGACCCCGCCTTCGCCAAGATCATCGCGGTGACGCAAGGGGTGGCGGCGCGCACCAAGGTCATGGCCGACCTGCAACGCCACATCGATGAAGGCGAGTTTCCCGAGGCGCGGGTGCGGGTGTCGCGCCTTTTGTTCGGTCCGCCGGTGGTGTGGCCGGTGGCCTATCGCGTGGTCGGCCCCGATCCGCTGCAACTGCGCAGCATCGCGCACCAGGTCCGCGAGATCATGGCCGCCAACCCGCATGTGGTCGATCCCCACCTTGAATGGGACGAGCGCGCTCCGATGCTGCACCTGGCGATGGATGTCGAGCGCCTGCGCCTGCTGGGGCTGACGCCGCAGGACGTGTCGCAGCAGCTGCAGTTCCAGCTCAGCGGCATACGCATCACCCAGGTGCGGCAGGACATTCGCACCGTCGACGTCGTTGCCCGCGGCACCATGGGCGGCCGTCAGCTTGATGCCGACAGCCTGGCCCTGCTGGAGATTCTGACGCCGGACGGACGCAAGCTGCCCGCCAGCCAGCTCGGTCATATCGAGGTGCGCTTCGAGGAGCCGGTCATCAAGCGCTACAACCGCGAGTTTGCCTTGACCGTGCAGGCTGAGGTGGAGGACGCCCAGCCCAACGACGTAACCGATGAGGTGTGGAAGGCGCTGGAGAGTCTGCGCAGCGAGCTGCCGCCGGACTATCACCTGCAGATTTCGGGCGCGGTCGAGCAGTCGGGCAAGGCCAACGCTTCCATCGTCAAGCTGCAGCCGGTTATGGTGGCTTTCATGCTGATCTTCATCATGCTGCAGATGCGCTCGTTCTCGGGCACCTTCATGGTCATTGCCACTGCGCCACTGGGGCTCATTGGCGCAGTGGTGGCGTTGCTGCTGTTCAATCAGCCTTTCGGCTTCGTCGCGCTGCTGGGTC
>DAORUJ010000120.1:0-9759 GCA_035433105.1 Thauera sp. | reverse complement strand
CCGGGTTATCGACCACCAGGCCGTGCAGGCGTGGGCCGATAGTCTGAGCGCTGACGTTCCGGTAACATCGCCCACATGCTGAATCTGAACCGAATCAAGGCGATCTCGCTGGATCTGGACGACACCTTGTGGCCGATCTGGCCGACGATTGCGCGTGCCGAAAGCGCGCTTCACGACTGGCTTGCGGTCAACGCGCCGCTGACGGCGGCTTTGTACGCAAGCCCGCAGGCGCTGCGCGACGTGCGCGACGCGGTAGCGCAGCAGCGCCCCGACCTGGCCCACGACATGACGGCGCTGAGGATCGAGTCGGTGCGGGTGGCGCTGGGCACTGCCGGGGATGACCCGCAGCTGGCCGGGCCGGCATTTGAGGTGTTCATCGCCGAACGTCACAACGTCATCTTTTTTCCGGACGCGCTGCCGGCGCTCGAATTCCTCGCCGCACGCTATCCCCTGGTGAGTTTGTCCAACGGCAACGCCGAAGTGTCGCGCATGGCCATGGCACCGCTGTTTGTGGCCAGCGTTGCGGCGTTCAAGTTTGGCGTGTCCAAGCCCGATCGCCGCATCTTCCATGCCGCCGCACAGGCTGCGGGCGTGCAGCCGGACGAAGTGCTGCATGTGGGCGACCATGCACTGCAGGACGTGCTGGGGGCGCGCGCTGCGGGCATGCAGGCAGCGTGGGTGAACCGCGAACAGGCCGCCTGGGAGCACCCGGAAAGGCCGCATGTGGAACTGGCTGACCTGAGCGAACTGGTTGAGATGCTCCGCCAGGAATAGCGCCTGAAAAGCCCTGTTGCTGAATCGCGCAAATCCGCAGCGTTTAGGTCTACCGGCGCGATGCTCGGATGCGGCCACCGGGGCGAATAAGTTTCACTGTTCGTCCTTGGGCTCTTTTCGGCCTATCGACGCACCAGCGTGACGCAGTCCGCGGCATCCAGACCCCCCCATCATCTGCTGTGATGCAGATCACGTGCGCGCAGAGCGGCGTGAGACACAGTGCCAGGGGGCCTTGAATCGAGGCTCCGGACGATAGCCAAAAGCCTCGCGCCTGCTGAACTCGGCCATTGGCTTGGAGCTCGTCGATATAAATAAATCAAATAAATCGAAGGAAAACAATGAAGAAGCTCGTCCTTGCTGCAGTGCTTGCGTTGTCAGGGGGGCTGGCCAGCGCAGCGCCGATTCCGACGGTGGTGAGCACAGAAAGCACTGGTTTCACGGGCAGCCTGCAGGTGCTCAACGACGGGGTATTTCCTGCTGAAGCCAGCGTCTGGAGTTCGAGCAAGACCGTGTGGTGGATGGGCACGAACAAAGCCTTCACGCTCTCCTTTGGCGACCTGTTTCGAGTGGACGACGTGCACCTGTCGGTCGATAACAACGACAGCTACCTGCTGGAGTACTCACTCGACAACCTCAACTGGACGACGCTGTTCGCGGTTGCGTGGCATTACGGCGAAATCACCTGGGGCATGGACACCCTGTCGACGCGTCAGGGCGATGCGGAATATGAGGGGCGCCTGGACTTTGCCCCGGTTGAGGCCCGCTTTGCCCGGATCATGGCCACAGGCGGCGACAATTTGTATTCAGTTGGCGAAGTCGCCTTCAGCGGCGAGCGCGTAACACAGCCGGCGCCCGCGTCGGTGCCGGAGCCGGGCATGCTCGCGCTGCTCGCCGCCAGCGTGGCCGCCTTTGCCCTGGTGCGCCGCCGCCGCACGGGGTAAGCCGCCTCTTCGTTTGATGCTTGGAGCCCGCTTCCTTACCGCATCGAGAAAAGCTCTTGATGGAATCTTTTGCGCACGGGCACACCTTGCTCCGCGAAATCGGCACGCAAGGCGGCACCGAAACCTGCGGGGCCGCAGAACCAGAAGCTGGCGTCGCGCCAGTTCGGCACCGCTTGCCTGATCCGGTCGCCAGTCAGGCGACCATCGCGTGCGCTGATCAGCACATGCAGGTGAATGTTGGCAGCTCGCGCATCGTCGGCCAGGCTCTGCAGCGCAGTGTCGTCGACCTCCGCGGTCGAGTGGAACAGGTGGATGGTCTTTGTCGACGCCGCCTTGTCTTTTGCAAGTTGCTGCATTCTTGCTATGAATGGGGTGATGCCGATGCCGCCGCCAATCCAGACCTGCACGGGCTGGTCGTCATCGAAGGTGAAACAGCCATAGGGGCCTTCGATTGTCACTGGCTGACCCGGCTTTAGCGTTTGCGCCAGTCTGGTGGTGTGATCGCCAAGCGCCTTGGCAAAAAAGGTGATCTGCGGCGCGTCGGCTTCCCAGGAAGAAGCGATGGTATAGGGATGTGCCCCTTCTTGCGGGTTGGAGGTGGCAAAGGCGAATTGACCGGCCCGATGTCCCGGCCATGCCGGCCCCATGTCGACTGTCGCGCGCAGGACCTGCACACCCGGGAAGCGTTGCAGGTTTGCAATGGTGCCTTGCACGCGCCGTGCCGCGCCGATGCGACCCCGCAGCGAAACGATAGCGGCATGGGTGCCCGCCGCCAGCATGACAGCCAGCACAATACCCAAGGGCGTCAGCCAATACGAGAACCTGGTCAGAACCACGCTGTGGAAGACCAGAACCAGATAGGCGACGGGCAGCACCCGATGGAGGCGCACGAACTGCCGGTAGGGGATGGTCTTGATCAGCGCAATCGCAATCAGAACAACGGCGAGATAGAAGGTCCATTCGCCCAGGAACTCGGCCGGGTCGCGTAACTGCCTGAGGAAGAGTTCGATGGGGTTTTCGGGTGGCACGCGGGGCCCGCGTTCCGGCTTGACGAGAAGCCCCCAGTCGACCGCCCATCTGACACCTTTTACCCAGAGCCAATGCGAAGTCGCCAGGACCAGCCCACTGATTCCGAGCCATTTGTGCAGCCGATACATCTTGTCCAGACCGTCAAACCAGCGCTCCGGCCAGCGCGGTCGCAGCGCCAGGATCATGGCGACGCTCATGCAGCCCATCGCCAGCACGCCGCTGTATTGAACGAGGAAGTGGCGCCATTCAAAAATGCCGGTCGCGCCGAAAACGCCGGGGTCTGCCGCCAGCCACAAAACACTGAGCCCGATCAAACCGCCCCAGAGGGCTCGGCTGATGCTTGTCATGATGTGCTCCCATACCCGGTTGGCTTCGCCGTGACTGGAATGACGGCGGGTGAACTGAGTTTAGGGTTTACCCTTGGATAAAAGAACGGGCTGCCCCCTTTTTTTGTGACCCTAGTTCAGATCTTGCTGACCCAGTGGTCAACCGCCTCGGAGATGATGTCGTAGGCGAGTTGATGGGCGTCTTCGGGTTTGCGGTAGGGGTCGGGCACTTCGGCCTTGGTCCAGTGACCGAGCAGAAAGGTTTTGCCGCGGGTGGTGGGGTCGAGGTCGTTGGTGTAGTCGAGGTGGTGCTTTTCCATCCCGAGGATCAGGTCTGACCAGCGCGTGAGCTCGAGGTTGAGCTGTTGGGCGCGGTGGGCGGAGAGATCCACCTGGTGCTGAGTCGCGACCCGTTGAGTGGTCTGGTCGGCGCCGTGGCCTGCCAGCGCACCGATACCGGCGGAGCGGACGAGGACCTGCTTGCCAGCGGCAAGGGCGCGCTGACGAATCAGTTCTTCGGCTAGCGGGCTGCGACAAATGTTGCCGGTGCAGAGAATGAGGATTTTTTCGAACATGGCCTTGGCGTAAAAAAAACCGACACCCCGGTTAAGGGCGTCGGTTTTTGGTGCTGCTAGTCAGGCTACGCGAATGAAGCTGCGCGCTTAAGCCTGCGCATTAAACCTGATCAGGCAGCTTGAGCTTGCTTGCGACGACGCACGGCGCCCAGACCGGCCAGGCCCAGACCCAGGAGGGCCAGGGAAGCGGGCTCGGGGACGGCGGTGGCGGTGATCCCGATATTGCGCATTCCGAAGGAGCCGTCGATGATGCCGTTGGCACCGCCGAGTTGAGCATCAGCACCGGCCAGGAAGTAGCCGCTACCCGGCCAGCCGGTGGCGGTTTCGGTGACGCTCATGGTGACGCTGTTGTCGGTGATGGTGCCCGAAACGGCGACGGTACCGGCGCCGGTCGGATCAACGAAGGAAGTGCCCAGCAGCGTGTTCAGGAAGCCGAGGATGCCCGGGGTGGTTGCGCCGTTGTAGGCGTAATCAAAGCCGAAGGTGATCGGGCTGGTGATCAGGCCAAGACCGAAGGCAAACGGGTAGGACCCGGCGGTCAGACCATTGACGGTGATGTTGCCGGTAAAGACCGGGGTGTTGGTCGAAACCGTGCCGCCGATCATGCCAGCGGGGAGGCCATTCAGCAGGTCAACACCAGCGCTGCCAACCGGGCCAGCTGCACCCGGGCCGACGCTCACGGCGTAGTTGCCCGAGGGGCCGGCCGTCAGCGTGCCCGAACCCGTCAGCCCGGTCAGCGAGACCGAGTAGGTGTTGGGGGTCAGGTCGGCGAAACCGGTGATGGAAAAGTCGCCACCAAGGGCGGTGATGTTGCTGACGTAAGCGGCCGAAGCGCCCGTGCTGATGCCGGCGAGGGCCACGGTGGCGGCGATGAGAGCAGTTTTTTTCATGAGTAGTATTCCTGTCGGTACGTCACGGCTGGCGTATGGCCAGAGTGCGGGTTTAACGTCGTCGCAACGTGAAAGGTAGTCGCAAGCCCTATATAGCAATATCAATGCCATGTTTTCAAGTAATTGAAAATTCTAGGATTTATGTAATCGATCGATCTTGCAGTCAGCCAACTGTAAAATTTACCGACAGTCCTACCTGGCACGGTGTGGCCTGGCCGCTTTCAGAACCAGCTTTCGACTTTGTTGCGCGCCGGAATTCCGCCCGCGTGCACCACAGTGCCGTCGATGACGACACCCGGCGTCGCCATGATGCCGTAGGTCATGATCTGCTGAAGATCTTCAACCTTTTCAAGGGCCAGCTGCGCACCCTTGGCGGCAGCGACTTCTTCGATCAGCTTGATGGTGTTGCGGCAGTTTGCGCAGCCTGTGCCCAGAACCTTGACATTTTTCATGGTGCTTCTCCGTTACAGAATCATGTTGAATAGATAGCCAACCAGGATGATGCCGGTGGCGACGATGGAAGCATAGATTGCGATCAGTTTCAGCTTGAGCGCTTTTCGCAGGATGATCATTTCGGGTAGCGACAGCGCGACCACGCTCATCATGAAGGCCAGCAAGGTGCCCATGGCTGCGCCCTTGCCATAGAGCGCTTCGACGATGGGGATGACGCCGGCGGTGTTGGTGTACATCGGCACGCCAATGCCCACGCTGACCGGCACGGCCCACCATGCGTCCTTGCCCATGATCTGGGCCATGAAATCAGCCGGCACATAGCCGTGAATGCCGGCTCCGATCGCAATACCAACCATGACATAGGGCCACACCCGGCCGACGATCTCTTTCACGCTGGCCCAGGCGCCATCAAAGCGATCGGGCCAGCTCGGCTGCGTCTGCGTCGTGCTGGCGGCCCCCACGCCGCGCTGGATGTTTCGCACCCAGTCTTCGAGATGATCCTCGAGGTTCATGCGCGTCAGGACCAGCCCGGCAATCATCGCCACCACGATACCGAAGCCGAAGTAGAGCGCGGCGATCTTCCAGCCGAACATCGCGGCAAGCATGACCACGGCGATCTGGTCGATCATCGGCGCGGCGACGAGAAAGGTGAGGGTGATGCCCAGCGGCACGCCGGCCGACAAGAAGCCGATGAAAAGCGGAACCGCCGAACACGAGCAGAAGGGCGTCACGGCACCCAGCAATGCGGCCAGCAAGTAATTGAAGATGGCCGCGCGCCCGGCGAGCAGGCTGCGGGTGCGCTCGGGTGTGAAGAAGGTGTGCACCACGCCCATGACGAACACGACGGCGGTCAGCAACAGCAGCACCTTGGGCGTGTCGTAGAGAAAGAAGTGCACGGCTTCGGCCGTGTGCGTGCCGCGCTCGAGCCCGATCAGCCTGACGAGCGCGTCGGCGATATCGGTCAGGTGCGTGTAGGCAGCTACCCATGCTATGGCCGCGACAAGAATCGTCACGACCCATCGGCCGAGGCCCGGCGTAGAAGGTTGTGAGGGCTGTGAGGCGGGAATACTGCTCATTGCGTGCTCCGGTTTCAGAGGTCAGTGACAAGCCATGCGCTGCTGCGCTTCGACTTGCCTATGAAGACGCACGAGGGTGCAAAAGGATGCAGCCTGGCGCTACAAAACAGCCAGGGGCTTGGCGTTGGATCGTGGTGGATCGGCTCCGTGCACTAATCGGATGGATATCCGATAATTTAGTCGGAACCCCACCAGGATGGACGGAGGTGCTTTCCGGACGATCCCCGGCCGGTGGCGACTGTCAATCTGCCAGACATCGGTTTGCGCATGCGGTCTTAGGGCAGGGCGCTTTGATCAAGGGAGTACGCCCATGAGTGACATCACGATTTACCACAACCCGCGCTGCGGCACCTCGCGCAACACGCTGGCGATGATCCGCAGCAGCGGCGCCGAGCCGATCGTCATCGAATACCTCAAGACCCCGCCCAGCCGCGAGCAGCTCATCGCGTTGATCAACGCCGCCGGCCTGGGTGTGCGTGGGATCATGCGCGCGAAAGAGGCGCTGTTCGGCGAACTGGGCCTGGACGATCCGGCCCGAACCGACGCCGCGCTGATCGACGCCATGATGGCGCACCCGATCCTGATCAACCGCCCGATCGTCGTTACGCCGCTCGGCACCCGCCTGTGCCGGCCCGCCGAATCGGTGCTGGAGATTTTGTCGAAGGCCGACGTGCGATGAATCCACCGTGCCTGATGACCGCCTGGCACGCCTGCGAGCGCGAACTGCACGCCTTTTTGCGTCACCGTGCGCCCGAAGGCGTCAGTGGCGACGACTTGCTCCATGACCTGTTCTTGAAGGCCTTGCTCAAGGACAGGGCGTTTTGTGAGATCGAGAACCCGCGCGCCTGGCTGTTCGAGGTGGCGCGCAACCTGGCCCACGACCAACTGCGCCGCAAGCGCCACACGCTCCCTGTCCCTGATGATCTGGCGACGCCCGAGCCCGACCTCGACATCGCCGACGGCCTGGTCGACTGCCTGCCACGTGTGTTGTCCGAGCTCGCGCAGGCAGACCGGGAAGTGATCGAACTGTGCGACCTTGCCGGAATGACCCAGGCGCAATTTTCGCAGCTCAAAGGGATCTCACTGCCGGCCGCAAAGTCACGTATTCAGCGCGCCCGCCAAAAATTGCGCGCGCAGCTGATCGAAGCGTGTCAGGTACGTTTTGACGATGAGGGCAAGCGCTGCTGCTTTACCCCGCGGGCGAAGCTGTAGGCGCTCAAGATGACAAACAGGCCCGAACCGCAATGCGGCTGGGGCCTGTCCGGGTTGATGTATCGATGCTGAAGCGTAGGCGGCTGAAGCGCGGCTCAGGCCGGCTGAGGCCAGACGAAGTCGGGGCGTAGCCCGGAATAGACCGGAAGGCCGTCGCTCGGCTTGGGTACGCCGGTCGCGGGATCGTAGAACGCGTGGTAGGCCGGTGGCAGCGTCGCCGAATCGAGACCCATGAGATTGGGAACGATCACCCGGATGCGACGCTCCTTGTCGTCGAGCATGATCGGGGTCCCGCAGGTTGCGCAGGTGCAAAGCTCGAGCGGACCGTTCGGGTTCTGATCATTGAAGGGCTGACGCTTGAGGCCCGCGGGGTTGTCGACTTCGACGTCCGCATGCTTGTAAAAAACCACATGGGTGGTGTCCTGGCCGGTGACGCGCTTGCATACCGAGCAGTGACAGGTGTGATTGTCGATAGGGCTGGCATGCAGGTGCGTGTGCACGTGTTCGCAGCCACCCGTCGTGCTTGAAGTCATCGCTATCTCCTTGGTTTTTTTCATGCCCGGATGACCTGAGCGGGCCAGCCGGGAGGCTTGCACTGGACCGTGAAACGCTCAAGTCCCTGGAGGATTATGGGCCTCCGAGGCAAAGAAGGAAGTTCGATGTTTCCCGAATACACCCTGGACGAGCGAGGGTGGGCTGGAACATCGGCAGGCAGGCTGCGGGTGGCTGCGTAGGCGATGAACCCGGCGAGCGCGGCAACGACAAGACCAACCACCACCGCCCTTCGGCGGCGAGTGATCACGCCACCCCATGCAAGTCGTCCGCTTGCGCTCAGCCATTCGGTCAGACTGATGCCCACGATCAACCAAAGTGCGCCGACCAGGTAGCCTGCCCAGACATCGCTCAGATAGTGCACGCCGAGTCCGATGCGACTCAGGCCGATAAGGAAGACAAGCGCACCGGTCGCGAAGAACACGTTGCCCCGCATCTTCCATCGGGTGGCGGAGCGGATCAGCAGATAGCCCAGAAAACCGTAGAAGGCGACGGCGATGGTGGCGTGTCCGCTGGGGAAGGAATAGGACGATTCGAGCAGGACGGCCTCGACCGGCCGCGGACGCTGAAAGGCAAGCTTGCCTAGCGTGACGAAAACTGCCGACCCGAGGCTCGATATCAGCAAACCTGCGATCGCGTATTTTCGGTTCGTGAGCCAGAGCACGAGGCATGCCGTGGCGAACAGAGCGCCCACCACCCGCGGCTCGCCCAGGCTGGTAATCCACAGCAATGCAGAAACGACGGACGGTGTGCGAAAGGCGGCGATCAGTTGGGCAGTTGCATGATCCAGCGCAACGATGGGGTCCGCAGTGAGGACATCCTCGACAATGCCCGCAAACAAGGCCAGCACATAGGCAAATGCCAGGACCAGAAGCGTTAGCGGCAGGCCATGAAAATGCGAGCGATCGACACGGTCGGCGAGGAAGCGGCTACCGGCCGGATGTCGGTGTGCCAGTAGCTGCACACAGCGATTGCGGCCCAGCGCCCCCTTGATCGATCGGCCGAGCGAAACAAGCACCCGTAGCACTTAGGCGCCCTTGCGCACCATAAAGCATTCCAAAAGCCATGCCACGGCGGTCAAGGCGAAAAGGCCAGCGACCTTGAGGGATGCGATCACGGGCGGGTCTTGGTCACTTCTTCGGCCACCAGGCGTGCAAGTTGCTCCGGACCGAAGCTGGGCAGACTGCTTCCATTGACGAAGAAGGTGGGCGTCTGGCTGATCTGTAACGCGGTCAGATCCTCCACATCCTGCGCGAGCACCGCGTGAATCTCGGGTGTTTCCATGTCCTGCCTGGCCCGAACCAGATCGAGGCCCGCATCTTCGGCGGTCTTGAACGCGATGGCGAGCTTGGGTGCCTGGTGATCGGCCCACGTCGGCTGCGCGGCCAGCAGCGCTTCGAGCACCGGGGTGTAAAGGTCCTGCTTGCGCGCGGCTTCCAGCAATTTGATCACCTGATCCGAGCCTTGGTGGAAGGGCGCATAGCGCAGCGCGAGCCGCACCTGACCCGGATACTGGGCCATGATCTGCTTGACGATCGGGTAGAAGGCGCGGCAGGTCTCGCAGGCAGGATCGAAGAACTCCACGATGGTGACGGGTGCGTCCTGCGGTCCGATGATCTGGGTGTGCATCCGCACAAGACGGCTTTTTTCCACACTGACGCGGGCGTCCTGTTCGGCTTGCGTCCGGTCACGATAAACGTCCATACCCAGATAGAAAGCCAGGCCGAGAACGACCAGCACGGCAAATGCCATCAGTTTTCTTGCGCTCATGTACGAGTCCTTTGCAGATAAAGGGTCAGGGATGCAGCGATTGCGACGAAGGCGGCCAGCGAAAGCCAGGGCAGCTGGATGTTACCGAGGATGACCAGAGCCTGCTGGCTGCACGAAGGCCCGCTGCCGCAAGGTATCCACCACTGCGGCACCCAGCCGGC
>DAORUJ010000119.1:0-9802 GCA_035433105.1 Thauera sp. | reverse complement strand
TGTGGGCCGAATACAAGGACGTCGCCACCTTCGGCATCCTGTGCCTGGTGCTGATGCTGCGCCCATCCGGCCTGCTCGGCCGGCCTGAAGTGGAGAAAGTGTGATGAGCACCGTCGTCTTTGCACGTCACGCGATGACGCCTGCCGAGCGCCTGCGCGATGCGGGCTGGGTGGCCTTCGTCGGCCTCATCCTGGGCATTCCGCTGGTCGGCCTGACCACAGTGGATGTGGGCGGCCGGCTGGGCGTGGAAACGCGCTTCGGGCTGCTCGTCGCCGCCGTGGCCGCCGTATTCGCCGGCCGCCTGCTGCTGCGCTGGGGTATCGACCAGGCGCGCGAGCGCAAGCTGGAACGCGACCGCGTCAGCACTGCCACCGCCGCCGACCGCGCCAGTGGCGCGCTGAAAGTGGTGAACGTACTGGGCTGGGTTGCGCTCGGTGCCGCGATCGCGCTGCCGATCATGTTCTCGGACAACCGCTACGTGGTCGACACCGCCACCACCGTGCTGATCTACGTGATGCTGGGCTGGGGCCTGAACGTCGTCGTCGGCCTGGCCGGCCTGCTCGATCTCGGCTACGTTGCCTTCTACGCGGTGGGCGCCTATTCCTACGCGCTGCTGTCGACCCAGTTCGGCTGGAGCTTCTGGGAGGCGCTGCCGGTATCGGGTGCAATGGCCGCGAGCTTCGGCATCCTGCTCGGTTACCCCATCCTGCGCCTGCGCGGCGACTACCTGGCGATCGTCACCCTCGGCTTCGGCGAGATCACCCGCATCATCCTGGTGAACTGGACCGAATTCTCCAACGGCCCCAACGGCATCAGCTCGATCCCACGGCCAAGCTTCTTCGGTCTGGATTTCACCCGCAGCCCGGCCGAAGGCGAGCAGACTTTTGCCGGCTTCTTCGGCCTCGAATTCTCGCCGATGCACCGGCTGATCTTCCTTTACTACCTGATCCTGGTGCTGGCACTGCTGACCCACGCCTTCGTCTCGCGCCTGCGCAAACTGCCCGTCGGGCGTGCCTGGGAGGCGCTACGCGAGGACGAGATCGCCTGCAAGGCGATGGGCATGAACACCACCAACATCAAGCTGTCGGCCTTCGCCATCGGCGCCATGCTGGGCGGGTTTGCGGGCGTGTTCTTCGCCGCACGCCAGGGTTTCATCTCACCCGAGAGCTTCGTGTTCACCGAATCGGCGATCATCCTCGCCATCGTCGTGCTCGGCGGCATGGGCTCGCAGATGGGCGTGGTGCTGGCGGCGACGCTGCTGGTACTGATCCCCGAGTTTGGTCGCAACTTTGCCGAATACCGCATGCTGCTGTTCGGCCTGGCGATGGTGTTGATCATGGTGTGGCGCCCGGGCGGCCTGCTGTCGCACCGCGAACCGACCGTGCGCCTGAACCCGCTGGGCAAGGCCGTGAAGACGAAGGAGGCTGCGCAATGAGCAAAACCGCCACGTTGCTGTCGGTGCGCAAGCTGACGATGCGCTTCGGCGGCCTGACCGCGATCGACGACCTGTCGCTGGAGGTGCCGGCGGGCCGCATCACCGGCATCATCGGCCCCAACGGCGCCGGCAAGACCACGCTGTTCAACTGCCTGACCGGCTTTTACAAGCCGACCACCGGCACCCTGCGTCTGGCCCACCCGCGCCGCGGCGAAATCCGCCTGGAGGCCCTGCCCAGCCATCGCGTGGCGCGCGACGCCCAGGTGGTGCGCACCTTTCAGAACATTCGCCTGTTCCCGAAGATGACCGTGCTCGAGAACCTGATCGTCGCCCAGCACAACGTGCTGCAGCGCGCCTCGAAGTTCTCGATCGCGGGCCTGTTCAAGCTGCCGGGCTATCGTCAGGCGGAAAGGCAGTCGATCGAGCGCGCGGCAACCTGGCTACAACGCCTCAAGCTGGAGCACCTCGCCGACCATGCCGCAGGCGACCTGCCCTACGGCATCCAGCGCCGCATCGAGATTGCGCGCGCGCTGTGCGTCGATCCGGTGCTGCTATGCCTGGACGAGCCGGCCGCCGGCCTCAACCCGCGCGAGTCGGCGGAGCTCAACGAGCTGCTGCTCTATCTGTGCGGCGAGCTGGGCATCGCGATCCTGCTGATCGAGCACGACATGAGTGTGGTGATGAAAGTATCCGACCACATCGGCGTGATCAGCTACGGGCGCAAGATCGCCGAGGGCACGCCCGAGCAGGTCAGGAACGACCCGCAGGTGATCAAGGCCTACCTCGGCGAAGACGAAGATGAGGCTGACGAAAGGACCGCAGCCGTGGCAGGAGGGGCCACCGCATGATGCTGACAATGGAGGGCGTGCACGCCCATTACGGCCACATCCACGCACTGCGTGGCATCGACGTCGAGGTGCAGGTGGGCGAGATCGTCACCCTGATCGGCGCCAATGGTGCCGGCAAGTCGACGCTGATGATGAGCCTGTTCGGCAGTCCCAAGGCGAGCGCCGGGCGCATCGTGTTCGACGGCGAGGACATCACCCGTGTGCACACGCACGAGATCGCACGCCGTGGCATCGCACTGGTGCCCGAAGGCCGGCGCATCTTTCCGCGCATGACGGTGGTCGAGAACCTGCAGATGGGCACGGCACATGCCGATCCGGCCAACTACAACGCGGACATCGCGCGGGTGTTCGCGATGTTCCCCATCCTGGATGAGCGCCAGGCGCAGCGCGCCGGCACCCTGTCCGGAGGCGAGCAGCAGATGCTGGCAATCGGGCGCGCGCTGATGAGTCGGCCCAAGTTGCTGCTGCTCGACGAGCCCTCGCTGGGCCTGGCGCCGATCTACATCCGGCGGATCTTCCAGATCGTCAAGGAGCTCAACCGCGACCACGGCATGACCGTGCTGCTGGTGGAGCAGAACGCCAACCAGGCGCTGCGGGTGGCGGACCGGGGCTATGTGCTGCAGCACGGTGAAATCACCCTCGCCGGCACCGGCGCAGAGCTGCTGGCAAGCCCCGAGGTGCGGGCGGCCTATCTTGAAGGGGGGCATGCCTGAGCTAACATGAACCTCATGACCGTACAAAGCATGAACGCGGACATCGCCACCATCTCCGTCCATCTGCTGTCTGCGCTCGCCGCCGGCGGCATCATCGGCCTGGAACGCAGCTTTCACGGCCGGCCAGCCGGATTCCGCACCCACTCGCTGGTATGCCTGGCATCCAGCCTGCTGATGCTGGTAACGCTGTACCAATGGGCCTGGCTGCCCGGCGTTCCGCTTGACACCGTACGCACCGACCCGACGCGCATGGCGCAGGGCATCATGACCGGCATCGGCTTTCTGGGCGCCGGCGTGATCTTCAAGGAAGGGCTCAGCGTCCGCGGCCTGACCACCGCAGCCTCGATCTGGATCACTGCGGCGATCGGCATCCTGATGGGCATCGGTTTTTACTTCCCGGCCATCCTCGCCACGCTGCTCACCCTCGGCACGCTGTCGGCCTTCCGCTGGATCGAGATCCGCCTGCCGTCCCACATCTACGCGCAGCACGCGATCCGCTTCGAACGCAGCCATGCCATGGCCGAAGACGAGGTGCACACGCTGTTGCAGAAGCATGGCTTCACCGTCGCCAACATGAGCTACCGGGTGTCTGACGACGGGCTGTATTTCGAGTACCGCATGACCATCCGCACCAGCAGTCTGGACAACCTGCGTACCCTGGCAGACTCGCTGCGCCGGCTCAACAGCGTGCGCGCCTTCCGCCTGTCGCCCACGGGCGACTGAACAACCCGACTGAGCGCAGACTCCATGCCGCCTCCATCCGTCGCTCACGGGCGCGGGCTCCCGCTCATCGTCCTCGGCATCGGCCTCATCGCGATCTCATTCAGCGCCATCTTTGCCCGTTTCGCCCAGGCCGAAGGCGTCGCCTCGCTGGCCGTCGCGACCTGGCGGCTGGGGCTGGCGGCACTGATCATCACCCCGCTGGCGCTGCTGCAGTCACGCCACGAACTGGCCCGGCTCGGCCGGCGACAGATCGCGATGGCGCTGGCAGCAGGTTTCTTTCTGGCGCTGCACTTCGCCACCTGGATTAGTTCGCTGGAATACACCTCGGTGGCGTCCAGCACCGCGCTGGTGACGACCAACCCGCTGTGGATCGGGCTGGCATCCTTCCTGATCTTCCGCGAGACACCGACGCACATGACGATCGGCGGCATCGCGCTGTCCTTCGCCGGCAGCCTGTTCATCTTCTGGAGCGACAGCCAGAACGCGGGGGCCGGAACGAATCCCTTGTTCGGCAACCTGCTGGCCCTGGTCGGCAGCTGGTGCTTTTCCGCCTACCTGCTCATCGGTCGCCGACTGCGCGCCGGGCTGGGGCTGTCGGCCTACATCTGGCTGGCCTATGGCGTGGCTGCGCTGTTTCTGTTTGGCGCCAGCGGTGTGGGTGGGGTGGAACTGTTCGCACTGTCCGACACAGCCTGGCTGGTGCTGCTGGCCCTGGCCGTGGGGCCGCAACTACTCGGCCACACGGCCTACAACTGGTCGCTGCGCTATGTGTCGGCAACCCTGGTCGCGGTGGTGACGCTGGGCGAACCTGTCGGCAGCGCACTGCTGGCCTTCATCATCTTCGGCGAGGGTTTTGCACCGCTGCAGTTCGTCGGCTTCAGCCTGTTGCTGGTGGGAATCTATCTGGCGGCAAAAGGCGAACGGTGCTGATCGCCCCAGGCCTGCACCCAGGGCACGACCTGAGCGGCCGGCATCGGCCGCGCCAGCCCGTAACCCTGCGCAATATCGCAGCCCAACGCGCCAAGGCGCTCGATGTGCGCCGTCGACTCGGCACCTTCGGCGATGACGGTGCGGCCGAACGCATGACCAAGACCAATGATGCCTCTGACGATGCTCAGGTCGGGGTTGCTGTCGAGCATGTTGATGACGAAACTGCGGTCGATTTTCAGCGCATCGACGGGTAGCTGACGCATGTAGGTCAGCGACGAGTAACCCGCACCGAAATCATCCAGCGAGAACAGCACGCCCAGTTCCCTGCACGCCCTCAGGCGCTCGCACACGCGGGCAAAATCCGAGATGCGTGAGGTTTCGAGAATCTCGATCACCAGCAGGTCACGCATCAGCACGCCATGCCGCGTCAGGGCCTCACGCAGCCTGTCAACGAAGTCGTCAGACAGCAGGTGCTCGGCCGACACATTGACGCTGACCGGCAACGACAGACCCTGCTCGCGCCAGCTGCGCTGCTGCCGCAAGGCCTCGTCGATGACCCAGTCACCGACGCGCAGTTCAAGCGCCGAGCCGCTCAGCGCATCAATGAACTCACCCGGTGCCCGCAGCCGACCTTCAGGCAACTGCCAGCGGATCAAGGCCTCGAGCGACCAGATGCGCCCGGTACGCAGGTCAAGCTTGGGCTGAAAATGGAGCAGGAACTCGTCCTGTGCCAGCGCGCGCTCGGCGCCCTGCAGCAGCTCGGCACGTGCGCGGTTGCTGGAGTCTTCCTCACTGGCGAAAACAACGAGACAGTTGCGACCCCGCGCCTTGGCGCGATAGAGGGCCTGGTCGGCGTAGCGCACGAGCTCGTCTGGCGACAGATCGAGTTCGGGATACAAGGCCACGCCGATGCTCGCGGTCAGCGACAGCGTCTTGTGCCCGCTCATCGCAAAGGGCAAGCGGGCCTGCTCGAGGACGTACTCGACGAGCTCCAGCACTTTCTCGCGCGAACGCAGTCCGGTCAGCAGCAGCAGGAACTCGTCGCCCCCTACCCTGCCAACCGTGCCATGTTCGCGCAGTGCGGCCGAGAGCCGCTCGGCAATGCCCCGCAGCAACGCGTCGCCAAAGTCGCGGTCGTGGGATTCGTTGATCTGCTTGAAGCGATCCAGGTCGAGGTAGCAGACCGCCAGCAGTTCCCCGCGTCGTCTGGCGTGCGCCATGCCCACATGCAGGCGTTCGTCGATCAGGCGGCGATTGGGCAGACCGGTCAGTTGGTCGTAGTAGGTGGCGCGATCGAGCTCGTAACGATGCTGCTTGATCTCGGTGATGTCACGAAACACCCCGATGTAGCACTCGGGCTGCCCCTGCTCATCACGTACCAGGTCAATCGACAACAACTCGGGATAAATCGCCCCATCCTTGCGCCGGTTCCAGATCTCACCCTGCCAGCACCCCCGCAGCTTGAGCTCGGCCCACATCATGCGGTAGAAATCCGGCCCCTGGCGCCCCGACTTGAGCACGGCTGGCGTGTGCCCCACCACCTCATCGGCGCGGTAGCCGGTAAGCCGGGTGAAGGCCTCATTGACTTCGATGATCCGCCCGTTCAGATCGGTGATGAGCACCCCGTCCTGGGTGGCAGAAAACACCTTCGAGCTCAGCCGCAGCGCCGCCCGCTGGGCCTCGGACGCAGTCGCATCCATCAGAAAGCCATGCCACAGGGTGCTGCCGTCGTTCAGGCGCTCGGGGGTCGCCAGTCCCTCCAGCCAGATCACGCCGCGGCTGGGATGCACCACGCGAAAACGCGCCTCCCAAACCGTCAGCTTTTCGGCCGAACGCCGGGTGCTCTCGAGAACACGCTGTTTATCATCAGCGTGGATCACCCCCAGAACCGGCGTCGCGTCCTCGCGCACAGCCTGCGGCCAACAACCGTAGAAGCGTTCGATCGCGTCGGTTGCAAACGGAAAATGCGATGTCCCGTCGGGCCGCAAACGGTACTGATAAAGAAAGCCCGGCAGGTGTTCCGCCAGTCGCTGAAAGCGCGCCAACAGCACATCACGCTCTTCCTCAATGCGCTTGAGCCGGGTGATCGGCGTGTGCGCGCCGAATGCCCACAACGGCCGTCCCTGCATATCGTGGATCAGCACCTTGCCGCGATCGAGCACCCAGACCCACTGACCGTCCTTGTGCCGCATCCGGCATTCGCATTCGTAAGACTCGGTGTCGCCATTCAGGTAGCGGGCGATCTGGCGTTCGGACCTGCGCAGATCCTCAGGGTGAGTCAGCGTATGCCAGGTCGCAATCGTCTTCGGTTGCAGTTCCGCCAGGGTGTAGCCAACGATTGCCGCCCATTCGTCATTGACCCGGATCTCGCCGGTCTGGATGTTCCACGCCCAGCAGCCAATGCCCGCGCCCTGAATCTCGAACGCCGCCTGCAGCATGGCGTCGAGCTCGGCGACTAACGGCAACTCCGCACTGAAAGGCGGCAGTAAATCGGGCGGTGTGGGCATGCTGGCGCTTCGCTATCAGACGTATGCGGGCAAGTTTTACCTGAATCGGGCGATCCGAACAGAGGAGAAATCCCTAGTCGGGCGGCGTAAAGCAGTGCCAGCCCATGCATAACAGGCAATGCCGTTTGCAAATAACAATTTGCTCTAATGAATTAGCCTTTTCGATATTTTCCTTACTAAAAAATCACCGTAGTCTTCGCCTCCTCAACATGGGGTGAGCACCTACCCCCCGTCCCGGTCAAAGCGCGACTCGCTTGCGCTCCCGCATTCAAGGAATGGATCCGTCATGCTGAACAAGCTCGTTCTTTCACTCGCCATTGCCGCCAGCGGTCTGACATTGACCCTGCCGGCCTCGGCCAACACCCCCGCCGCAGCCACCGTGGATGCCGCTGGAACTCAGCAGTTGAAGACATCGCCGTTGCTGCAACCCGCCGACCTGAAGGCATTGCTGGGCCAGCCAGACCTGCGCGTACTCGATATCCGCAGCGACAAGGACTACGCCAGCGGCCACATCCCGGGCGCAATCAACACGCCCTATGGCAAGTACCGCGGCCCCAAGGACAATCCCGGGCAACTGGTGTCCGAATCGGCACTGACCGAACTGCTGCGCACGGCGGGCATCGATGCGAACAGTCGCATCATCATCGTGCACAGCGGTACCGATCACACCGACTTTGGTGCCGCCGCTCGCGTGTACTGGACGCTGAAGGTTGGTGGTCTGAGCCGGCTGTCCATCCTCGACGGTGGCACCAAGGCCTGGAAGGCCGCTGCGGGCGCACTCGACACGGCGTTGTCCCAACCCACGCCGAGCAGCTTCAGCTACCACTACGATCAGGACCAGATCGTGACCCGCGAGGAACTCGCCGCCGCTGTGCAGTCGTCCGCCGCACCGCTGCTGGTCGATGCCCGCCCGGCCCGCTTCTACAGCGGCGAAACCCGTGTCGACGCCGCCGCGCGCTACGGAACGCTGCCCAGCGCACAGTCCTTCGACAACGCCCAATTCTTCGTCAAGGACAGCGCGACGCTGAAGCCGGCCGCCGAACTGAAGTCGCTGGTCGCGCAGTCCGGAGCCGGCAATGCGCCCGCCGTGTCCTTCTGCAACACCGGCCACTGGGCGGCCACCAACTGGTTCGTGATGTCCGAGATCGCCGGCAACACAGCGGTCAAGCTCTACCCGGCCTCAATCGTCGACTGGAGCAAGGCCGAACTGCCGATGCAGAACCAGCCCTCGCGCGTCACCGCGCTGGTGCAGGACATCAAGCGCGCCTTCCAGTAAGCAGTCGGAGTCAGTTCGATGCGTTTGTTTTCTCGTCTGTTGCTGTTGGCCGGCGGCCTTGCCGGCGTGCTCGCGGTAACGCTCGCTGCAGGCGTGCGCCAGGGCCTGCTGACGCTGCTGGGCATCGGCTTTGGCGCCGTGCTGCAGGGTGCGCGCTTCGGTTTCACCACCGGCTGGCGCGATCTCATCGAGCGTCGCGACCCGCAAGGCCTGTGGGCGCAGATGCTGTTGATGGTGCTCGCTGCCGCGGTCAGCCTGCCGCTGATCGCCAACAGTGGCGGTGAACTGGTAGGCGCCGTCGCCCCGCTGACGATCAGCCTGGTGCTCGGCGCCTTCCTGTTCGGCGCCGCCATGCAGCTTGCCGACGGCTGCGGCTCGGGCACCCTCTACAAGGCCGGCGCGGGCGCGCCGCTGTCCTTCGCCGTGCTGCCGACTTTCGCACTCGGCAGTTTCGTCGGCGCCTCGCACCAACCGGGCTGGATCGCCCTCGGTGGCCTGCCGGCGGTGGATCTGCTGGCCTTCGGCTGGCCCGCCGCACTGGCCCTGACCGTCAGCGGCTGCGCCGTGGTCGCCTGGCTTGCCGCGCGCGCCGCCCAACGCCCGCAACTGACACCGCAACAGCTGACCCAGCAGGTGGTCCGCGCCGGAGCCGCGAGCTTCGTGGCGGCAACACCCGCCGGTGATGCACCACGCGCCGCCTGCGGCTGGTCGCGACGCTGGTGGCTGGGCGCGCTATTGCTGGCCGCGCTGTATGGCGTGCACCTGGTCGTGGCCGGCCAGCCCTGGGGCATTGTCTACGGCATCGGCGTGTGGGGTGCCAAGCTGGCAAGCGCGCTGGGCTGGAGTGCGGTGGGCGACCCTTTCTGGGGCGTCGATCCGCACGCCCTGCGCCTGGCCGAACCGCTGCTGGCCGACGTCACCTCGGTGACCAACCTCGGCCTGATCTACGGCGCGCTGGCCGCCTCGCGCTGGAACGGCCCGGCAAACTTCACGGTACCCACTACCCGCCGCCTGATCGCCGCCTGCATTGCCGGCCTGGTGATGGGTTACAGCTCGCGCATGGCCTTCGGCTGCAACGTCGGCGCCTACCTCGGCGGCATCGCCTCGGCCAGCCTGCACGGCTGGGTGTGGTTCGCGCTCGCCTTCGCCGGATCGATCCTCGGTGTGCGCATTCGAAAGCGCGTCAACGGCTAAAGGGCGGACATGGACAGCAAGAAACTCTTCCGCCTCGGCACCACCCTGTTCTGGCTGGCAGTGCTGGCACTGGTCGCAATGGACACCGTCAGCACCGGCGGCGTACGCGTCGAACCACCGCCGATCGCCCTCGGTAGCGGTCAGGCGGCGTCGGGTGGGCACTGCTCGGGGCGCTA
>DAORUJ010000118.1:0-9994 GCA_035433105.1 Thauera sp. | reverse complement strand
ACCCCGACCGCATCACCACGCCGATGATCCGCGCCAGCATCGACGAGCCCTGGCAACAAGTGAGCTGGCAAACAGCGTTGAACCACGCCGCCAGCGAGTTCCGCCGCATCCAGGCCCAGCACGGCCGCAACGCGGTGGGCGGCATCACCTCATCGCGCTGCACCAACGAAGAAACCTATCTGGTGCAAAAGCTGGTCCGCGCCGCCTTCGGCAACAACAACGTCGATACCTGCGCACGCGTCTGCCACTCCCCCACCGGCTATGGTCTGAAGCAGACCCTGGGTGAATCGGCCGGCACCCAGACTTTTGAATCCGTGCTGCAGGCAGACGTGGTGATGGTGATCGGCGCCAACCCCACCGAAGGCCACCCGGTGTTCGGCTCGTTGCTCAAGCGCCGCCTGCGCGAGGGCGCGAAGCTGATCGTGATCGACCCGCGCAGCATCGAGCTGGTGAAGACACCGCACGTGCAGGCCGACTACCACCTCAAGCTCATGCCCGGCACCAACGTCGCCGTCGCCAACGCCCTGGCGCACGTCATCGTCACCGAAGGCCTGGTGGATACGGCCTACGTCGCCGAGCGCTGCGAGGATGCCGCTTTCCAGCAATGGTGCGACTTCGTCGCCCGCGTGGAAAACTCGCCCGAAGCCACCGCCGCAATCACCGGCGTGACGGCCGAAGCCCTGCGCGGCGCAGCGCGCCTGTATGCAACCGGCGCAAGCAGCACCGCTGAGGGCTCATCCGCGAAGCGGCCGAATTCCGCCATCTACTATGGCCTGGGCGTCACCGAGCACTCGCAGGGTTCGACCATGGTGATGGCGATCGCCAACCTCGCCATGGCCACTGGCAACGTCGGCCGCATGGGCGTGGGGGTGAATCCGCTGCGCGGCCAGAACAACGTGCAGGGCTCATGCGACATGGGCTCCTTCCCGCACGAGTTGCCGGGCTACCGCCATGTGTCGGATTCCAGCACGCGTGGCCTGTTCGAATCCGCCTGGCAGGTAAAGCTGGACCCCGAGCCCGGCCTGCGCATCCCCAACATGTTCGAGGCGGCGCTCGATGGCAGCTTCCTCGGCCTGTACGTCGAAGGTGAGGACATCGCCCAGTCCGACCCCAACACCCAGCACGTCGAGGCTGCGCTGCGTGCGATGGAATGCCTGGTGGTGCAGGATATCTTCCTCAACGAAACGGCCAAGTTCGCCCACGTCTTCCTGCCGGGTTCGTCCTTCCTCGAGAAGGACGGCACCTTCACCAACTCCGAACGCCGCATCTCGCGCGTGCGCAAGGTGATGCCGCCGCTGGCCGGCATGGCCGACTGGGAAGTCACGATCGCGCTCGCGCGGGCGCTGGGCTACCCGATGGAATACGCCCACCCGTCCGAGATCATGGACGAGATCGCCCGCCTCACGCCTACCTTCCACGGTGTCAGCTACAGCCGACTCGACGAACTGGGCAGCATCCAGTGGCCGTGCAACGACGACGCACCGGACGGCACGCCGATCATGCACGTCGACGAATTCGTGCGCGGCAAGGGCCGCTTCATGCTCACCGCCTACGTCCCCACTGATGAGCGCGCCAACAAGCGCTTCCCGCTGCTGCTGACCACCGGCCGCATCCTCAGCCAGTACAACGTCGGCGCGCAGACGCGGCGCACCGCCAACATCGTGTGGCATGCCGAAGACCTGCTCGAGATCCACCCGCACGACGCCGAAGAGCGCGGCATCAAGGATGGGGACTGGGCGGGGGTGGCGAGCCGCGCCGGTGATACCGTGCTGCGCGCCACCGTCACCGAGCGCGTGCAGCCTGGCGTGGTCTACACCACCTTCCACTTCCCCGAGTCGGGCGCCAACGTCATCACCACCGACAACTCGGACTGGGCCACCAACTGCCCGGAGTACAAGGTCACCGCGGTACAGGTTGTGGCGGTGAACCAGCCCTCCGACTGGCAGCAGCGCCATCGCGAGTTCAGCGCCCGCCAGCAGGCTTACCTGAAGGGTCGGCACAAGGCAGGCAAGGATCGTGTCGATGCTTGAACCCCGCCCCCGCGCGATCGGCTTGGCTGCCGCTGCCCGCGAGGCCGACGAGCGCCCCCTGCCCTCGGACCACGCCGTGCTGCGGGCCACGGTGTGGTCCGAGGGCACGCAGGCGGCAGCGCAGGCGATCGACCACGCGCTGGTCGAGGAGGTCGCGGTGGCACTGGTCTACAACGGCATCTCGCACGCGGTGATGCTCGCCACACCGTCTGATCTAGAGGATTTCGCCTACGGCTTCAGCCTCACCGAGGGCATCGTGACACGCCGCCAGGACCTCCACGGCATGGACATCGTGCCCCTGGCCGAAGGCATCGAACTGCGCATCGAGCTGGCGGCCGAGCGCTTCGTGCACCTCAAGCAGCGCCGGCGCTCGCTGGTCGGTCGCACCGGCTGCGGCCTGTGCGGGGTCGACAGCCTGGCCGCGGCGCTACGGCCGGTAGCGCCCCTGGCGCAGCGCTTCACGCTGTCGCGTGCGGCGCTGGCACGCGGCCTCGACGCTTTGAACCACGACCAGCCGCTGCACCGGCTCACCGGCGGCGCCCACGCCGCCGCCTGGGTGACGAGCGACGGCAGCGTGCAGCTGGTGCGCGAGGATGTGGGCCGCCACAACGCACTCGACAAACTCATCGGCGCTTTGCTGCGCTGGGACAACGACCCGCGCACCGGCTTCGCCGTCGTCACCAGCCGCGCCAGCTACGAGATGGTGCACAAGGCGGTGTCCGCCGGCATCGGCTGCCTGGCGGCGGTGTCGTCCCCTACCGCGCACGCGGCGCGGCTGGCCGCGACTGCCGGCCTCACGCTGGTCGGCTTCGCCCGCGGCCAGCGCTGCACTGCCTACACCTTCCCCGAAACCCTCACTGCCTGAACGTCATCATGGACATCGACAAACTCGTGCGCATGGCCAACAGCATCGGCGACTACTTCGCCGCCTATCCCGACCGCGCCGAGGCCGAAGCCTCGATCGCCAAACACATCGCAATGTCCTGGACGCCGCAGATGCGCCGCGAACTGCTTAGCTGCGCGGCGCAGCCCGCCAACGCCCACGGGCTTCAGGCGCTGGTGGCCGACGCACTGGCGAAACACCTCGTCCCGCAGGAGCCCGACGCCTGAAACCCAGCCCTTCGCCTGAAACTGCGGCTGCGGCTCCGTCAGCGCCGCGCCGGGCGGTTGGCCACCCAGATGCCCAGCGCCACCAGCCCCAGCGCGACGAACACGGCGGGCGTCAGGGCTTCATCCAGCAGCAGGCCACCGGCGAGCACCCCCATCACCGGGGCCAGAAAGGAAAAGGTCGACAGCCGCGTCGCCGGATAGACACGTATCAGCTTGTACCAGCCGACATAGCTGATCCCGGCAACGACCACGATCTGGAACAACATGCCCGCCCACACCAGCAGGCTGGGGGCGTACACCCCCGGCTCACCCAGCGCCAGCGACAGCAGCGGCAAGGTGACGGCCGACACGCCGAGCTGATACAGCAGCGTCTTCTCGGCGCTGGCCCGAGCCAGTGGCGTGGCCTTCACGGTAAGCGTGGTCGCCGCCCAGAAAACGCCGCCGAGCAGGATCAGCAGATCGCCGATCCAGGCCCCGTCCGCAACGGAAAACAGCCCCTCGCCAAACAGGATCAGCACGCCGGCAAAGGCCAGCGCCATACCGGCCCATTGCGCGCCGCGCATGGTTTCCTGGGGCAGCAGCCAGATCGCACCGAGGGCGACGAAAAAAGGCGCGGTATAGAGGAAGATCACCCCGCGCGAGGCGCTCGTATGTTGCAGACCGATGAAGATCAGCGCGAACTCGGTGGCAAACAGCAATCCCGCAAGCAGACCGGGCCACAGCGTGTCATCGCGCGCGAACAGCTTCACGCGGCGCATCAGCGCCCAGACGAAAACAATCACCACTGCCCCCATCGAACGCAACCCAGCCTGCCACACTGGCGAGATACCCTCGCTCACCAGCTTGATCACCACCTGCTGGGCACCCCAGATCGTGCAGAACAGCAGCATGAGGCCAATGGCGAGACGATCGAGTTCGGTTTTCTGGGACATTACGGGCGGCACGTGAAATCAGCAGTGGAAAAACAGCGGCGCGACAAGGCGCAAGCGCTTGCGCCCGAGCCTCATCATTCATCGCCAACACCAGGCTGACGACAGTCGCCCATGGTAGCCGGACAATTGGCGACAGACCCCAATTTCCTGACGGCGTCTGTCGCAAACTTCTCGCAATTTCTCGCTACTTACTGCGCACAGGCCAGCTCATCGAACTGCGCGGCAAGTTCATCGAGCTCGCCATGCACACGTTCGCGCTGCGCCGGGGTCGCGGCATTGAACACCTCGGCCAACAACTGCAGCGTCAGTTGCCTGTTGTGCTCAAGCTGCGCACGATACGTAGCCGGCGCATCCGCGTCGAGCGGTGCAGCCAGGGCGACGACGTGTGTCGCAAACTGTGGCGGATCGTCACGCATCCCCAGCGCGTCGAGCACACGCTGCTGCCACTGCCGACGGCTGTCCAGCCACAGCTCGGTGGTGGGTTCAAGGCCATCACGCCAGGCCGCGACCTGGCGCTGCTGTTCGGCATTGAGGCTGCCAAACCAATTTTGCAGTCGCTTTTCCATGCGCTTGACCTGAGCCTTGCCGCGCTGCTCGACGCTGTCGCCAAGGAATTCCGCGCGCGCCTCACGATCCTGACGCGCGAACGCGGCGGCCAGTTCGGCCGCCTGCTCGTTCGACAGACCGGAGAGCAGCACGCCGGCATCGGCGACGAGCGCGCTGCGCAGTTCGTCCCACCAGGCTTCGCCTTTCTGCACAAAGGGCTCGAGATCCGCTGCCGCGATGCGCTCACCGGCCAGCGTGATGCGGGCGTTACGCAACAGGCCGACGTAGTGCGGCAGCTGCACACGACAATGCCAGTCGAGCCGCTGCGCCAGACGCTGGTCCAGCATCTCGCGCTGACCCGCATTGAGGGTGACGTAGTCGCGCAGGTACCAGGGCACGAGCCAGTCGAGTTGTGAGTAAGCGAAGCGTACGCCGCAGCCTGCCAGCAACAGCACGGCGCACAGCAGGATCAGGAGTCGGGCGATCATGAGCGCTCAGAGCACGGCGTGACAAACAAAGTTCGAAATTGGGCATAGACCATGCTGACGGCAGTCGTCGTCTGCAGGATGGCGGCGCTCCACCAACGCCAGGTGCGGCAGTGCATGGGACACATCAAACTCAACCGGGTGTGCGCCAGGCACAAGGCGGGCCGCCCGGACAGGATGCTGAACGAGGGAAAAGGGTCTCTCCCCCTGTTCTCACTCCCGCAATCAAAAATGCTATATTAAGCGCTAAATTAGACATCACAGGAGGCGTCCAATGCAAACCATCGTGGCCAACCTGAGCGTCAGTGTCACCGAACTGAAGCGCAACTTTGCCAGCATCCTCGCGCAGGCTGATGACGCGCCGGTTGCCGTGCTCAATCACAATCGGCCCGAAGCCTACCTGCTGTCCGCAGCTCACTACGAACGCCTCCTGGCCTACCTCGAAGACCTCGAGGACGCTACCCGCGTGCGCGAACGCAGCGCGGGCCCGTTCGTTGAGGTGAGCCTTGATGACCTATAGGCTGCGCTTCCACAGCCTTGCGCTCGCCGAATGGAAAAAACTCGACGGCAGCCTGCGGAGGCAGTTCAAGAAAAAGCTGGAAGAGCGCCTCGCAACACCACGCATTGCTTCCGCAGCCCTGTCGGGCATGCCGGACTGCTACAAGATCAAGCTTCGCGCCGCCGGCTACCGTCTGATTTACCGCGTTGATGACGACATCGTTTACGTCACGGTGATCTCGATCGGCGTTCGCGACAAGCAGCAGGCCTACCTGAGAGCGAATGCCCGACTGGACGGCAGCCCGACGGATTGAAGCCACGAGCTGTTTCCCCGGATAATCGGGGTCTGTCCCCAATTTCCCTCCGCCATCATGCCCATGACTTACGAACAACATCTCGACGAAGTCGCCACCCTGCTGTTCGAGCTTTATGAGCAAAGCGAGGAAGCGGCGATCAAGCTGGTGATGGCCGCCCAGGCCGACGATTTCTTCAGCGCCCACGACGACGACCCGTCCATGTGCACGCTGGACCGTGCGCAGGCCGATGCGCGCAGCGTGATGCGCAAGTACGGGCGCGCCTGAGCGGTCCGCCCACGCCTGCGGTCCCGCCCAGGCCCTGGCGCGAGACCGCGCTGCCCGCCACCCACCGCGTCAACACATGCAGCCCGCGAAATCCCGACCTTGTCCCCCTTGACCCTGTCTTTTTTGTCAAAAGTTGACACGGCACTCGCCGCATTGTCAGGTCTGGCCGCGCAAGGCTGTCAAACATACGGAACTACGTCACGCCAACAGCGTTGAAACGACCTGGCACGTCAGTTGCTTTAACTAAGCCAAGCGGACACACCGCCGGACCTCAAAGGAGCAACGCAAATGAAAAAGATGCAGAAGGGCTTCACCCTGATCGAGCTGATGATCGTTGTTGCGATCATCGGGATTCTGGCAGCCGTAGCAATTCCCCAGTTCAACGAGTACCGCGCCAAAGCAAACGATTCGACGGCTCAGGCCGACGCAAAGAATGCATTGACCGTGATGTCCTCAGCACAACGCTGACCTACTCTTAAAGAATTGGAGAATCAGAAATGAAGAAATTGCTTATTAGCCTCTTGGTCGGCACTGCTTGCATTTCCAGCGCGTTCGCCGCAGACAACGCCGGCACCGCTATGGGCGGCGCAATTACCACAACCCAGTGTTCCTTGCTGACCGAGGACGTAACGATCAATCTCTCCAACGCCGTTTTTGGCGCATATGCATGTAACACGGCAGACAATATCATTGCCGTCGCAACGTGCCATCCGAGCGGCCGCAAAGGCCCTGCTACTGTTCAGTGCTCCGTTCTGGCTGGAGACGATTGCGTCGCAACGACAGCCACTGACGACGATCCCGATGTAGGCACCCGCCAGGTTCAAGGTGGCATTGCATACACGGGTAGTACTCAAGGCGGTCGTATTCAGGGCACCAACGCTGCAAACTGCACGACTAACGGGACTACCACTGCTGAGGCCGCAACCGCAGCGGGACTCTGATAGAGTCAAGCCGTCGAATAGGGGCTCAAAATGAGCGCTCTATTTGTACGGCATCACAAAGTAGCCATTGGATTTAGATTTATCGAATTGCTCTTCCACAATTCAGTGAATATCGAGCAAGGAATGATGACTCAAACCCCTCTGCCGATGCGAAAACTGTTGCGTAAGTGATATCCGCTACCTTCCGATAGGGCTCGGACTAGTAACCAGAACCAGTGACCGCTATGAGCCTACTCTTAGCGGTCATTTTTTTGTATCGTCTTTTGCAAGCTCCATCTAAGCCTTCCCTCTGATTAGAGCCATCGACATCTTGTCTAAATTTCCCAAAGAGGTGGCAAAGTAAATCGCATGCAGACCTTTTCAGATTTTTTAACGGCTTGTCGCATTGCGCTCTTCGCCCGGCTCACATCCTTTGCCGCCTGGTTAGCATTGCTGCTTACCGCCGGAGTTCTAGTTGCGGCTGAATTCAGCGCCCGCCAGCCAGCAACCGTCGCCCTCGACACCGGCCTCTCCCTGCTCCGCCTCGCCCTCCCCTTACTCGCCGTCCTGCTCCTTCAGGAGCTCCTCTCGCGCGAGTTCGACCGCAAGCTTTACCTCAGCTCCCTGACCTACCCCCGCCCACGCCACCAGTTCCTGCTCGGCCGCGTCGCCGCCATCGCCGTGCTGCTGCTCGGCCTGCTCGCCGCTCTTGCCGCCCTTCTTGCTGGCCTGACCATCTGGATCGGCCACGGCTACGCCCAGGCGACCCCGCCCGACCTCGGCCTGCCCTATCTCGTCACCATCGCCTTCATCGCGCTTGACCTGCTGGTGGTGCTCGCCATCGGCACGCTGATCGCTGTCGCCACCACTACCCCCAGCTTCGTGCTCATCGGCACCCTCGGCTTCATGCTGGTGGCGCGCTCCTACTCGGCCATCGTCGCGCTGCTGACGCGTGACACCACGCTGGTCAGCAACGCCGACAGCTATCAGTCTTCCCTCAGTCTGCTCGGCTACCTGCTGCCCGACCTGGCGGCGCTGGATGTGCGCATGATTTCACTCTACGGCCAGTGGCAGTTTCTGCCCGAGGACTGGGCGCTGCGCGTGGTGGCCACGCTGGCCTATGCTGCTGCGCTATTGGCCCTGGCGGTGTGGACGCTGAACCGCAAGAAGTTCGCATGATATCCACCAGAGGCACGCGCGATCGGCTGCCGCTTGCTGTCGCGCTAACGGGCTTCGCCGTGTTTGCTGCAATCTGGGCGATGCGCCCACCCGTCAGCGCCGCGCCGCCGGCCGAAGTCTTCGACCGCGTCGTGGTATCCGCCCCGGTGCAGGTGCTGATGACGGCGGGTGACCGCTTTCTGGCGGCGAACTTCGAATCCATCCGCGCCGTGGCCACCGCTAGCGACGCGCCCGAGGCCGCCGAGGCCAATGCGTCGTTTGCCATTCGCGCGCGCCGCATGGTGGCGCAGTTGAACCCCTGCCACGAGGACAACTACTACCAGGGCAATGCGCTGCTGACCTGGGGCGGCGCCGTGGCCGAGGGCAACGAGTTGTTGAAGCGCGCCACCGACTGCCGGACCTGGGACGAGGTACCGCCCTTTTTCTACGGTTTCAACCAGTACTTCTTCCTCCACGACGTGGAGGGCGCGCGCGCCGCGCTGGAAATCGCCGCCGAGCGTGCCACCGACAACGCCGCGGGCTTTCGCAAGTTTGCGATCATGCTGGCCGCGGGCGAACTGAACGACGACAGCGCCGCACTCGAGTTCCTGCAGCGCGAACGCGCCGCCACCGCCGACCCCAAGCTGAAGGGCATGCTCGACAAGCGCGTCACCCGCCACGAAGGCCTGATCGCCCTGCGCGCCGCCCAGCAGCGCTACGAGACCCGCTTCGGCCATGCGCTGACCGACCCTGCAGCGCTGATCGAAAGCGGCGAGCTGGACGCCTTCCCCGACGATCCACTACGCATCGGCTACGAATTCGCCGACGGCCGCTTTCGGCTGAAGGAACTGAAGATTGCCGGGCTGGAACGGCCGTAGACCTGCGGCACTGGCTCCGCAGGGAAGGTCAAAACAATCTCGCAGAAAAGCGTCTAGAATAAGGGCACGTATTCTGCACAGACGAGACTTACCATGAGCATCACCACCCGCGACATCATCTCGCTCACCGCTGCCCGCGCCCAGCTCTCCGAGCTGGCGGAGCAGGTCAAGGCGGGGGCGGAAAAGATCATCACCAAGAATGGCGAAAGCTACGTGGCATTGATCGATGCGCAACGGCTGGACCACTATCATCGGCTCGAACGCGCGCACATCCATCTGCTACTGATCGATGATGCCGCGAGCGGCCTGCAGGACGTCGCCGAGGGGCGAGCACGTGATGCGCGTGCCGCGCTCTCCGAGCGCAAGACGCGCCGCGGCCAAGCATGAGCGGGACGGCCACCGTCTTCGTCACACGCGGCTTCGAGCGCCACCTGGATAGGATCGAACGCTTCCTGGTGGACGCCGGCGTGCCCGAGCACTTCGATACCTTGCTGGACGCCTTGCAGAACGCGGTGATTCCGAACCTCGAACGCCACCCGGACATGGGTCGCGATTTTCTCGCCCGCGGGGCGCAGTCGGTGGAAGCCGAATCGCGACTCGAGCACCTCGTACACCGACTGGGCGAGCTCGATCACTCCGGCAGCATCCGTGAATACGTCATGGCACAGCATCTGCTGCTGTATGCCCATCTTGGCGACGCCGTTCACCTGCTCGCCATCCGCCATCAGCGCGAGCTGTGTTTCGATTTAGGCACAGCGGACAACACCTGAAGCGCATAGGAAGCCATCATCAATGACCCTTGCCCTTGAATTCCACACCGTCAGCAAGACCTTTCGCACCCGCGGCAAGACCGTGC
>DAORUJ010000117.1:0-10020 GCA_035433105.1 Thauera sp. | reverse complement strand
CGTCGAACTGCTTGCCGACTTCTTCCAGCGTGTGGTCGGTGTTCATTTCGATGCCAAAGCGCATGCGCAGCACCTTGGCCTCACGCGGGGTGAGCGAGTCCAGCACTTCGCCGGTGGCGTCGCGCAGGCCCGAGTACATCGCCGCCTCGGCCGGAGCCAGGGTGGCGGTGTCTTCGATGAAGTCGCCCAGGTGCGAATCGTCGTCGTCACCGATCGGCGTTTCCATGGAGATGGGTTCCTTGGAGATCTTCATGATCTTGCGGATCTTCTCCTCGGGCATCTCCATCTTCTCGGCCAGCGTTGCGGGGTCCGGCTCGGCGCCGGTTTCCTGCAGGATCTGGCGGCTGATGCGGTTCATCTTGTTGATCGTTTCGATCATGTGAACCGGGATGCGGATCGTGCGCGCCTGGTCGGCGATCGAGCGCGTGATGGCCTGGCGGATCCACCACGTGGCGTAGGTCGAGAACTTGTAGCCGCGGCGGTATTCGAACTTGTCCACCGCCTTCATCAGGCCGATGTTGCCTTCCTGGATCAGGTCGAGGAATTGCAGGCCACGGTTGGTGTATTTCTTTGCGATCGAGATCACCAGGCGGAGGTTGGCTTCGGTCATCTCGCGCTTGGCACGGCGCATCTTGGCTTCGCCGGTGGACATCTGGCGGTTGATGTCCTTGAGTTCCTTCAGCGGGAGGCCCAGGTGTTCCTGCAGGTCGATGAGTTTTTGCTGCTCTTCGAGCACTGCGGGATGCGCCCGCAACAGGTTCTCGGCGTAGTTCTTGCCGGTGGCAATCTGACCCTTCAGCCACTCGAGGTCGGTTTCGCGGCCGGGGAAGGTCTTGATGAACTGCGCGCGCGGCATGCCGGAGCGATCGACGCACAGGCGCAGAATCTGGCGTTCGTGGCCACGCACTTGCTCCACCATGTGGCGCACCGAGTCGCACAGGCGCTCGATGGCTTTGGCGGTGAAGCGGATGTTGAGCAGTTCGTCCGAAATCTGTTGCTGCAGCAGCAGATAATGGGTGTCCTGCGAGCCCCGCTTCTGCAGCGCCTCCATCTTTTTGGCGTAAAGCTCGCGGATGATGGCAAAGCGTGCCAGCGCATCGTTCTTGAGCTGTAGCAGTGAGGCGGCGTTGGCGCGCTCGGCGCTCTCCTCGTCGGTTTCGTCCTCGTTGTCCTCGTCCGCTTCGTTCTCGTCTTCGCTGGACGCCGTGCTGGAGTCGTCCTCGGTGTCGTCCTCGGCGGCCCCTTCGCTGCCCGCGTTGGGGTCGATCAGACCGTCGATGAGCTCATCGATCTTGGCTTCGTCGGCGATGACGCGGTCGACGACGCTGAGCATTTCGGCAATCGTCGTCGGGCAGGCGGAGATGGCCTGCACCATGTGCTTGAGGCCGTCCTCGATGCGCTTGGCAATCTCGATCTCGCCTTCACGGGTCAGCAGTTCGACCGTGCCCATTTCGCGCATGTACATGCGTACCGGGTCGGTGGTACGGCCAAACTCCGAGTCGACCGAAGACAGGGCCTGCTCGGCCTCTTCCTCGGCAACGTCTTCGTCGACGTTGCTGGCCACGTTGTCCGACATGAGGATGTCTTCGGCGGCTGGCGCCGCATCGTAGACCTGGATGCCCATGTTGTTGAACGTGGCAATGATGCCTTCGATCTGTTCGGCGTCGGCGACGTCGTCGGGCAGGTGATCGCTGATTTCGGCGTACGTAAGGTAGCCGCGCTCCTTGCCGAGCGTGATCAGCGTCTTTAGTCGCGTGCGCCGCACCTCGGCGTCCAGCGGCGCTGCGGCGGGGCTTTCGACGACCTGTGCGGCCTTGTCCTTCGCTTTCGAGGTCCGGCCTTTGGCGCTGACCTTGCGCGATGAAGTCTTGGCTGTTTCGCGTGCCATAGCACTCCTCAGGTGAGGGTGTGAGAAAATAGGAAACCGAAAATTGTACTATAAATCTGAGACTTTTGACGCGTTCGCGAGTTCGCGCTTCTCCAGCAGCAGCTCTGCAAGCCGGTGTCTGGCGCTTGCATCGAGTCCGTGTTCACGGTCCTGTTGTAGCAGGGCGGCAATGTCCACGGCCAGACTGTCGGCGTGCAGTTTGCGCAGGCTGTCTTCGAACAGAACTTCGACAATGGCTTCGTCGAATTCGGCGTCGACGAGTTCCGCAGCGACGCGTGAAAGTGTTTCGCCGTGCGGGGTGTCGCGAAAGCGTTCGATCAGTGCGCCCAGTCCGCCGGCAGGGATGGGTTCGCCCAGGCTCATCAGGTCGATGATGGCGATCACGGCGAGGCCTTCAGGGCTGTTCGGCGGCACCAGGTCAACGGGCATGCGGGCGGCCCAGATCGGGTGCTGCATGATCAGTCGCAGCAAGGTGCCGATGGTCGAGGGCGGCTTGCGTCGGCCAGCAGGGCGCAGGGCGAAGGCGCTATTTTGACGCCGCTTGCCGGCGAAGGCAGGGCGGGAGGACTCTTCGAAGGATTGGGCGACCTGGGGCGCGCGCTGCTGCCGCTGGTGCTTTGGCGTCGCGGCGAGGATTCCGAAGGCGTGCTCCACCTCGGCTTGCGTCAGTCCGCTGTGCTCGGCCACCGCCTTGATGACCTGCAGCCGCAGCAGGGGTGCGGCGATGCGGGTGACGAGGGGGGCAGCTTCATGCACGAAGGCGGCACGCCCTTCGGCGGAGTCCATGTCGTGGCGGCCTTGCACGTCCTCGATCAGGAAACGCGCGAGCGGCTTGGCGCTGGTGGCCGCCTTGCGGAAGGCGTCAGCGCCCTCGGCGCGGACGAATGAGTCAGGGTCGTGCTCGGTGGGCAGGAACAGGAAGGCCAGCGTCGCATCGTCGCGCAGGGATTCGAGCGCGTTCTCCAGTGCGCGCCACGCTGCACGGCGGCCAGCGGCGTCGCCGTCGAAGCAGAACACGACGCGGTCGGTCTGACGCAGCAGGGTATGCACATGCTGCGGCGTGGTTGCCGTGCCCAGAGTCGCAACGGCGTTGGCAATGCCGAATTGCGCCAGGGCGACGACGTCCATGTAGCCTTCGACAACGACTGCGAAGCCCTCGTCGCGAATCGGCTTCTGTGCCAGATAGAGCCCGTACAGCTCGCGCCCCTTCTCGAACAGCGGGGTTTCGGGCGAATTCAGGTATTTCGGCTCGCCTTTGTCCAGAATGCGGCCGCCGAAGGCAATGATTCGACCGCGGCGATCGTGGATCGGGAAGATGATGCGGTCGCGGAAGCGGTCATAGCGCTTGCCCTGGTCGTTATCGATCACCAGGCCGGCGTCGGCGAGGGTCTTTGCCTGGTAGTCGGGAAAGATCGTCTGCAGCGCCTGCCATTCGTTGGGTGCGTAGCCCAGGCCGAAGCGTCCAGCAATCTCGCCGGACAGGCCGCGGCGCTTCAGGTAGTCGATGGCGTGGCGGGCGGGCTTGAGCTGGTCGCGATAAAAGCGCGCAGCAAGGCTCATCGCCTCGTACAGGCGTGCGCTGGTGTCGTCCTGCGGGCTGGCGCTGCGTCCATCGTCAGGGACCTGCAGGCCCACCTGGCCCGCCAGTTCCTTCACCGCGTCCACGAAACCCAGTCCGCTGTACTCCATCAGGAAGCCGACTGCGCTGCCGTGCACGCCGCAACCGAAGCAGTGATAGAACTGCTTGCTAGGGCTGACCGAGAATGAGGCGGATTTTTCGCCGTGGAAAGGGCAGCAGGCGAAGTAGTTCGCACCGCTTTTCTTTAGCGGGATGTAGCGTTCGATGACATCGACGATGTCGACGCGCGACAGCAGGTCCTGGACGAAGGACTGGGGGATCATCGGGCGCGGCTGGGTTGGGCCTGCGGTCGGTCGCGGCAGTGTGCCGCTCCGGGCGCGGAAAATGCATCACGCCGGGCGAAGATTATTCGATCTTCGCCCGGCGTGAGCGCAGCCGGAAAACCGGATGCGGAAAGAATCAGTACATCTTCGGCGGCAGTGTCTGGCTGCGCAGGCGCTTGTGATTGCGCTTCACTGCGGCGGCCAGCTTGCGCTTGCGCTCAGCGGTGGGCTTTTCGTAGAACTCGCGCGAGCGCAGTTCGGTCAGCACACCGGTCTTCTCGATGGTGCGCTTGAAGCGGCGGATCGCAACTTCAAACGGCTCGTTTTCCTTGACGCGAATACCGGGCATTGCGGACTTCCTTGGGTGTCTGGTGGGCAGAAAGACCGCGAATATAAACCACGCGCCGGGTCATGGCAAGTGCCGAGTGCTCGAGGAACACCGCGAGCAGGTTAAAATGGCGCAGCGAATCAAACGGATGCACACTATGAAAGTGCTGGGGATCGAGACCTCCTGCGACGAAACCGGGGTTGCGGTGTACGACACCGAGGCGGGGCTGCTAGCGCATTGCCTGCACTCGCAGATTGACCTCCATGCGGCCTATGGTGGGGTCGTGCCCGAGCTGGCCTCGCGTGACCACATACGTCGCCTGCCGGCGCTGCTGAAGCAGACGCTGGCGGCGGCGGGTCTGCAGGCCAGTCAGCTCGATGCCGTGGCCTACACTTCGGGCCCGGGTCTTGCTGGCGCCCTGCTGGTGGGGGCGAGCGTGGCCGAGTCCTTTGCTTTTGCCCTCAAGGTACCCGCCCTGCCGGTGCATCACCTCGAAGGCCACCTGCTGTCGCCGCTGCTGTCATCCGATCCGCCGCAGTTTCCCTTCGTTGCATTGCTGGTGTCGGGCGGGCATACGCAGTTGATGCGCGTACGTGGAGTAGGTGATTACGCCCTGCTGGGTGAGTCGGTCGATGACGCAGCGGGGGAAGCGTTCGACAAGACCGCGAAGCTGCTCGGCCTCGGCTATCCGGGAGGGCCGCAGCTTGCACAGCTGGCGACGCAGGGCGTGGCGGGGTGCTTTCGCCTGCCGCGGCCGATGCTCCGTTCGGGTGATCTCGATTTCAGTTTTAGTGGCTTGAAGACCGCCGTGCTCAACGTCGTGTCCGGAGCAGACTGGGATTCGGCCCGTATTGCAGACCTGGCGGCCGAGTTCCAGCAGGCCGTGGTCGACGTGTTGTGCGCAAAGGCGCTGGCCGCGCTGAGAAAAACCGGGCTGAAGACGTTGGTGGTGGCGGGTGGAGTGGGGGCCAATCAGCATTTGCGCGAGGTACTGAACGCCGCCCTTGAAAAGCGTGGCGGCCGTGTCCATTACCCCGAGCCTGCGCTATGCACCGACAACGGCGCGATGATCGCCTTTGCCGGGGCCATGCGTCTGGCGGCAGGCGAAGCCACGGGGGGCAAGCCCGAAGTGCGGATTCGGCCGCGCTGGCCCCTGGCTGAACTGCGGCCGCCGCAGTCCGTGATGGCCTGATGGGATGTTGAGGCTGGCCCTGCGGGGCTGAGGGAACTACAGGAGGAACGGAAGGGGGTAGATCTAGTCTGCCTTTGGCTTCTTGCCCCCGCCGATCCTGCCCTCGGTGCCTGCGCGCAGGCGCGCAATGTTGGCGGCGTGGCGCCAGAACAGCAGGCCCGCCATCGCCAGCAATACCAGTACGATCGGACGCGGCCCCAGGAACATCAGACCGGAGATCGGTGCCGCAGCCGCAGCGGCCAGCGCAGCGGCGGACGAGTAGCGCGTGGTGAAGGCTACCGCCAGCCACACCAGTGCGCACAGGATCGCAATCTGGCCGTCCACACCGGCCAGCACACCGAGCGCGGTGGCGACGCCCTTGCCGCCGTTGAAGCGCAGGAAGAGGCTGAAGATGTGGCCGAGTAGCGCAAGCAGACCGGCGCTAGCGGCCTCCAGGGGGGTAAAACCGAGTTTGCTCGCGATCCATACCGCCAGCCAGCCTTTCAGGCAGTCGCCAATCAGCGTCAGTGCCGCCGCGCCCTTGTTGCCACTGCGCAGCACGTTGGTGGCGCCCGGGTTGCCCGAACCATAGCGGCGCGGGTCTTCCAGACGGAAGAGCTTGCTGGTGACGATGGCAAAAGGAATCGAGCCGAGCAGATAGGCTGCGATCAGCAGGGCTGGCAGGGCAATCAGGGACATCTTCGCTCCACGTCGTTCGCCGCGGTGGCAGACGAACGTATCAAACGTTCATGGTTGGTGCGCGGGAACTGTTTTCGGCCGCGGCCGAAGGCTGCTTACAGGATAGAATCGCAGCGATTCTAAACGGGAACCAGCATGGATTTCATCTTCATCGAGGAGTTGCGGGTCAAGGCCTGGGTCGGTGTTTATGCACGCGAAAAGACGGGGCAGCAGACCGTCGAGCTCAATCTCACCTTCGGTGTACCCGATGCCGCCGCTGAACATGATGACATTGCCGACACCATCGATTACGCCGTTGTCACCCAGCGCATTCGCGAGGAATTGGCTCAGCGTCATTTCAACTTGATCGAGAGCCTTGGTGAATTCGTCGTCAAGTTGTTGTTTGATGAGTTTCGTGCGCCGTGGGTCAAATTGCGCGTGGCAAAGATCGGGGTGATGAAGGATGTGCGCCGCGTCGGCGTCTTTATCCAGCGCGGCCGCGATGGCGCTGCGCCACCGGCTTCGGAACTCTGAGTATTTTGTTGTCGGGTGGAGTGGCCCATCCGGCAAATGGCGACTGAGGGCGACTGAGGGCGACTGAGGTCCATCGCCACCGAAAGTGAGAGGTTGCCGGAGTCCAGTCTCGCGTTTTGATCGGTATCCGAAACAAGGCCGGATCCCGGGCTGCGCCCGATCCGGCCCGATTGTGCGGCTGACGTTGCTCAGGCTGCGAGTCCTTCGATCGCCTTGCCTTGGGCCAGCCAGTCGACCACCCATTGGGGGCGACGGCCATGGCCACTCCAGCCCTGGTCCGGATTGGCCGGGTTGCGATACTTGATTACTGATGGTGTCTTGGCTTTCTTCTTGCTGTTGGCATCGCGCTTGACTTTGGAGGCTGGCGCCTTGGTTTCGGCGGGTGCGACCGTGCCTTCGAGCAGGTCACCCAAGGTCATGCCTTGTTCGGCCGCCATTTTTTGTACCTGCTTCAGCAGCGAGCGACGTGTGGTGTCGCTGCGTCGACGAATCTCACTTTCGATTCTGGTTTGCAGGCGACGTAGTTCGGGAAGTGAGTAGCTCGAAAAGTCCATGGCATTTCCTCGGTGGTTTAGCGTTTGGGCGTTTTGCGGATTTTTTGATTTTAGTTCTTTCAATGATTGGCGGTGTGAAAGAAGCACGAATGGAATTCTGCCAGTAATTGAGCGGGAATACGACGATTTTCAATCCATGAGCCATTCGCAGCAGACATCAGGCCATCGCCGAGGATCAATTCGCGGCGTCGACCAGCTTGGCCTGCAGCACTCGCAGGATGTCGTGCGGATGAATACCGACGAGATAACCTCGACGGCCGCCATTGATATAGACGAGTGACAGATCGAGGACAGTGCGTTCGATATAGACCGGCATGGGTTTGCGCGTGCCAAAGGGCGAGGTGCCGCCGACGAGATAACCTGTATGGCGGTTTGCGACTTCGGGTTTACAGGTTTCGATGTGCTTGCAGCCAATCTGGCGTGCGAGTTCCTTGGTCGAAACCTTGCGGTCACCGTGCATCAGCACGATCAGCGGCTGCGCATTTTCATCTTCCATGATCAGCGTCTTGACCACGGCGTGTTCACTGACGTTGAGTTCGCGCGAGGAAACAGCAGTGCCGCCGTGTTCCTCATACTCGTAGAGGTGGTTTGAATAGGCCAGGCCGTGCTGACGCAGGAAACGTGTGGCGGGGGTTTCGGGTGCGTGGGTGTCGTGGCGGCTCATGATCGAGTTCCCTAAAATTCTCAAGAAGTTCTGGTGCCAATTTGCAATGCGCTTTGCGAATCATGCGCGAGGGTGATGTTTCGCATGCAATTGCTTGAGCCGCTCACGCGCGACATGGGTATAGACCTGGGTGGTCGAAATGTCGGCGTGTCCGAGCAGCAATTGAACCACTCGCAGATCAGCGCCGTGGTTGAGTAAGTGAGTTGCAAATGCATGGCGTAGCGTATGAGGTGAAATGCGTTCCACCGGAATGCCGGCGATGATCGCGTTTTGCTTGATGATGCGCCAGAACATCTGCCGTGTCATGCCGCTGCCGAAGCGCGTGACGAAGATTTCATCGCAGCTGTGCCCAGCGAGCAGCGCGGGGCGTGCCTCTCGAACGTAGCGCACGATCCAGTCGGCCGCGATCTCGCCAAGCGGAACCAGACGTTCCTTGTTGCCTTTGCCCATCACCTGGACCACGCCCTGGGCAAGACTGACGGCAAATAGCTTGAGGCCGATCAGCTCCGAAACCCGAAGGCCGGCAGCATAGATGACCTCCAGCATGCAGCGGTCGCGCAGACCTTGTGGCGTGTCGACATCGGGCGCGGCGAGCAGGGCTTCGACCTGCGCTTCGCTCAAGGTTTTGGGGAAGCGCTGGCTTGGCATCGGCGGGTCGAGCATCAGGGTGGGGTCTTCGCTGATCTCGCGATTCGCCAGCAGGTGACGGTAATAGCGCCGCCAGGTGGCCAGTAGGCGCCGTTGGCTGGCGGGTTTGGCGCGCAGGCTGAATTGGGCCAGGTAGGCGGCGAGATCGCTGGCCTGGGCGCGCGCCAGCGGCACGCTGCGGTCGACCAGCCAGGCGGCGAACAGTGCGAGGTCGCTGCGGTAGCCGCTCAGGGTGTTGCGGGCGAGGCCGTGTTCCAGCCACAGGCTGTCGGTGAAGCGGTCGAGTTCAGCGCGATCCTCGGATGGCAGGGCGGCCTCGGCAGCGGCCGGGCGAATCCTCACGCAGCGCCCTCGTTCTGCAGCAGCCAGCGTTTGACCTCGAGCAACCAGCCATCGCGGGCGTTGGCGAAGCCGCCCAGGCCGCGGGCAGAGGTGACCCGATGGCAAGGCACGACTAGTGGGTAGGGGTTGGCACCACAGGCCTGGCCGACTGCTTGCGCGGCGCTGCCGAGTCGGGCTGCCAGTTCGCCGTAGGTGCGCGTCTGGCCGCTCGGGATGGCGCTGATCTCGGCCCAGACGCGGCGCTGGAAAGATGTGCCGCGTGCGACGCGGGGCAGGGTAACCGGCCTGCGGGGATCGTCGATCCAGTCGATCAGCGCGGCCGCCACCGCGCGTGTCGTGTCGTCGTCGGGGGCCTGCAAAGCGGTGTTTGGCGGTAGAAAGTGCAACTCACAGACGGCTTCGCCCGCGCTGCGGATGCCGAAGGGGCCGAAGGGCAGCGCGATGACCGCATCGAAGCCGGTGCGGGCAGCAAAGGGAGAGGCAGGCATCTCGGTACGCTCACTTCCGCTGCTGCAGCAGATCGACCTTGAGTTCGGAGTCGGCGGGGTGTTCGCCCAGCCAGATGCGCAGCAAGGCAGGATAGAAGGCCGGGTCGGTTATGTCTTCGCCGGCCGGCTGGTCGTTGATCTGCAGGCGGGTTGCCCCATTGGCGAGCTGGTCGAGGGTGAGCTCGGTGCCTGATCTGGCTGTGCCCGCGCTCATTACTGCAGCAAGCAGGGCGTCGGTGGAGGGCTGGAGGGTGGCCAACGTGGTGGCATCGTGGTTGCGTTCCAGCCCCGCGAGCAGGGCTTCGGCGAACTGCTTGCCGTCCAGGTCGCGGATCATGACGATGCGTATTCGCTTCGCCCCCCTGTCCTGCAGGATCTCTGTGGTGCTGGTGGCCGGTTTGCCCAGATACAGCCCCATCGCATAGATCTTGAAGGTCAGGCGTGTGCGCAGCCCGGCACCATTCAGATTGAGGCTGCGCTTGCCCACGGTTTCGTGCGACTTGAAGTCGACGCCACCCACTTCGAGAGCGGCCTGGGCAACACTCGCCGATAGCAGGGCGGCGATCAGAAGGGTGCGTGCGATGCGCTTCATGATGCGAAGGGTCCCGGACTGAGGTTGGTGCTTAGCGGCGGATCTCGCCGTTGCCAAAGACGATCCACTTCTGGCTGGTCAGGCCTTCGAGGCCGACCGGGCCGCGGGCGTGGATTTTGTCGGTGGAAATGCCGATTTCTGCGCCCAGACCATATTCGAAGCCGTCGGCGAAGCGGGTCGAGGCATTGACCATCACCGAGGACGAGTCCACCTCGCGCAGGAAGCGCATGG
>DAORUJ010000116.1:0-10040 GCA_035433105.1 Thauera sp. | reverse complement strand
CCAGCCCCAGCACCTCGGTGCGGAAGTCTTCCATCCGGTCCGACCAGCGCAGCCCGCCGCGCGCCACCTTGCCCCCGCGCAGGTGCACGCCCTCGATCCACGGCGAATAGACGAAGATCTCGAACATCGGCAGCGGCTGAGGCAGGTTGGGAATGCGCGCCGGTGCGAACTTGAACGACAACCAGGGTTTGAGCGAGCCGTCCGCTGCGCGCTGGAAAGCATTGGTGCGCAGCGTGGCCTGGATCATGGCGAGGAACTGGCGCAGGATGCGGTCCTCGTCGAGGTTGGCCACCTTGTTCAGGCCGTCCTCGATCGCCGCGATGATTTCAGCGCAGCGCGCCTCGCGCCCCGCCTCCAGCGCGGGATCGAAGCGGGCGCGGAACAGTTCGTAGAGCTGACGCGTCAGCTGCGGATAGCAGGCGAGCGTCTGCTCCATGTAGGCCTGGCTGAAGGTGAAAGCCGCCTGCCGCATGTGTTTGGCATAGGCACGCAGGACGCTGACTTCACGCCACGACAGCCCGCCCAGCAATACCAGGCGGTTGAAATCGTCGTTCTCCACCTCACCGCGCCACACCCGACGGAAGGTGTCATGGAACAGCGGGCGAATGTCATGGATGTTGAGCGCCTCCGCCGCGCTGAAGCTCAGACCAAAATCATGCAGCCACACCACGCTGCCGTCCTGGCGCACGATCTCCGACGGGCGCTCGTCCATCACCTTCACGCCCATGCGCTCGAGCATGGGCAGGCTCTGCGACAAAGGCACCGACGCATCGAGGTGATAGATACGGAAGTTGATCCGGTCTGCGGAGGCTTCGAGTGGCCGATACAGGTTCATGCCCAGATCGTCGGCACCGGCAAGCCCTTCGATCTGCTCGATGTCGAACACCGCCATGCGCGCCGAATAATCTTCGCGGTACCCTGCCGGAAAGCCGCTACCGTAGCGGCGCAGCAGCGCCAGACCCCGTTCCTCACCACATTGTTCAACCAGGGCTTGCTGCAGGTCGTCTTCCCAGCGCCTGGCAGCACGGACCAGGCGCTGCTCGAGCTCCCTGGCGTCGAACGGCGGAATCACCGAATCGCGCGTGCGCACGATGATCAGAATGCGGGCGAGCGCCGAGTCGGAGAACTGCACGTCGAACTCGGATGAGGTGCCATCGAAAGCCTCAAGCAACACCGCCTGCATGCGCTGGCGCTGATCGGTGTTGTAATGCTCGCGCGGAACGTAGATCAGGCAGGAGACGAAGCGCGCGAAGGGATCACAGCGCACGAAGAGCCGCGTCCGCAGACGCTCGCCCAACCGCAGGATGCCCATCGCCTGGGTGAAGAGTTCGTCGGGCGATATCTGGAACAGTTCGTCGCGCGGATAGCGCTCGATGATGGTCTGCAGCGTTTTCGCGGCGTGCCCGCCAGGCAGCAGGCCGGCGCGCTCGATCACCGCCGTCACCTTGCGCCGCAGCAGGGGAATCTGCTCAGGCGAGGTGCCGTATGCGGTCGATGCCAGCAGGCCAATGACACGACGCTCGCCACTGACCCGGCCCTCTGCGTCGAAGGTCTTGATGCCGAGGAAATCGAGATAACCCGGGCGGTGCACCGTGGACCGGGTGTTCGACTTGGTGACCGTCAGCACGCCCGGCAGGTGGGCCTGAGCCCTGAGCTGCGGCGGCAGCGCGGCAAACGAACGCGACTGCCCGTCCTCTCCATCGCCGCGCAACAGCCCCAGACCGGAGCCGGACACGATGCGCAGTTCGTCCCCCCCTTCACCACGGGTCAGCGCATAGTCGCGGCAGCCGAGCAGCACGAAATTGTCGGCCGCCAGCCAGTCGAGGAAGTCCCGCGCCTCGGCAAGCTCATCGGCTTCGATGGATGCAGGCATGTCCACCAGACCGCCAATGATGTCGCGCATGCGATCGCGCATCTGCGGCCAGTCGCTGACGGACGCACGAACGTCGCCAAGGACCTGTTCAAGCCCTTGTTGCAGCGCGAGCAGCTCAGCCCGGTCGGTTCGCCGGTCGACCTCCAGATGCATGACCGATTCACGTCCCGCATCCGTATCACCATTCCTGGCCAGCCGCAGCAAGACGCCTTCGGCGTCGCGCACTACCATGAGCACCGGGTGAATGATCAAATGCAGGGTGAGTCCCTGACGGTTGAGCTCCATGGTCACGGAGTCAACGAGGAAGGGCATGTCGTCACCGACGATCTCGATCACGGTGTGGGCAGATTCCCAGCCGTGCTCGTCGAGACGCGGGTTGAACACCCGCACGGCACCGGCCACCGTGCGCCGCGCAATGAAGTGCCACTGGCTAAGGACCGCCCCGTACAGATCGGCGACCGACAGTGACTCAATATCCTCGGGATCAACCTGGGCAAAAAAGCACTTCGCGAAGCCGGTCAGCTCACCCGCCTGACTCGCCGGCAAGCGCGCAGCAATCTGCTCTACGACTGCGTCAACCTGCGCGGCCAGCCGCTTTTGTTCTGTTTTTTCCATCTCGCTCCCCTGCTGTCGATCGGGTCACGGCAAGACGCAGACAGACTCCGACGGTCGGTGTGCCGAAAATCCGTCTCGCATCGCCGTGGAACAAACGCTAAGGCTAGGCGACGGAGTCGGAAAGCGGAACCCGCGTTTTCCCTAGGTCAGGTGTGTTCGGTGCGGACCTGGACGGCGTGCAGGTGATGGCGGGCGGGCGCCCAAGGCGATTTCTCCAGCCAGGCTTCAAGATCGGCGGCTGCAAGTGGCCGGCAGATGAAATAGCCCTGAGCCAGATCGCAACCCAGCACGCCAAGGCGCTGCAGGACGGCTTCGGTCTCCACACCCTCGGCCGTCACCATAAGGCCCATGTTGTGCGCAAGCTCGATAGTGGAACGAACGATAATCTCATCGTCAGGCTGAGTGGTCAGGTTCATGACGAAACTGCGATCGATCTTCATCTCCTGCACGGGCATCTGACGCACGTAGGACAGCGAGGAATAGCCTGTGCCGTAGTCGTCAATCGACAACTGGCATCCGATCGCGCGCAGGTGCTCGAGGTTGGCAAGCGCCTTGGCCGGATCATCCAGCACCGCGCTCTCGGTGATCTCGAGCGTGATCCACTCGGCCCGGCAGCCGTAGCGCTCGAGCATGGCGCGGAACTGCGCCGGCAGATCGGGCTGCAGCAGGTCGCGCGCCGAAAGGTTGAGGCCGACATGGACCTTGCGCCCGCCACGCTGCCATTCGGCGCACTGGCGAATGGATTCGTTCATGACCCAGTGCGTGATCGTCTTGATATAGCCCGTTTGTTCGGCGAAGGGGATGAACTCCATCGGCGGAATGAATCCGCGCTGGGGGTGAATCCAGCGCACCAGGGCTTCTACATGTACTTCGTCGCTGGCATGGAACGCATATTTGGGCTGGTAGAACAACACCAGTTCGTCGTCTTCCACCGCCTGCCGAAGTTCGGTCAGCAAGGACAGGCGTGCGGCGTTTCGTTCGTGATGCGCGGGGTCATAGACCTCGACGCCTTCGGTGCCGCGCTTGGCCTTGTACATGGCGACATCGGCGCAGCGGATCAACTCGGCGGCGTCGGCCGCATGCTGCGGATACAGGGCCAGGCCGATGCTGGCCCGCAAATCGACGATCTGCCCCTGTACGCTCATCGGCTGTTCGAGCGCATGGGCAACGCGCTCGGCCACGGTCAGCGCTGTTACCAGGTCGACCGCCGGCAGCAACACGGCAAACTCGTCACCACCGAGGCGGGCCGTCGCATTCCCGCCTGCGGCACGCTCGCCATCGCCACAACAGCCTTCCCCGCCACACCCGCCTCGATCGCTACCGCTGAGGTCGAGCGCCAATAAACGCCGGCCGACCTCCTGCAGCACCCGATCCCCAAATCCGTGACCGAGCGTGTCATTGATGAGCCTGAAACGATCGATATCAAAACTCAGCACGGCCAGCGGTTGACCGGAAACACGCGCGGCTTGCAGCGACTGCTCCAGCCAGGCCATGAAGCGCACCCGGTTGGGCAGGCCGGTGAGCGCATCACAGTAGGCAAGCTCGGAGATGCGCGCCTCGCGGCTGGCAATCGCATCGGTCATGACACCGAAGGCATCAGCCAGCTGACCAATCTCGTCACCACTTTCAATGGGCGGGGGAGCCGCATAGTCGCCGCTTGCGACCCGACGAGCGAACTGCGCCAATCGGCTTACTGGCGATGCGATCGTGCGCCCCATCCAGACACTGGCGAACAACATGAGCAGGGTGGCAGCAATCGACAGGCCGGTCCAGTCGCGGTAGAGCTTGTTCCAGGGTTGCAGCGCGCGCGCCAGCGAAAGCTGCAGCACGGCGGAGACACGCCCGGCATCGTTGGCCTCGATGACCTGCGAACGACCGGCGTATTCGACACCGTCCAGCTCCATCGACTCCAGAGACGGCGCCTGCAGCAGCGCGGACTGCAGACCGGACTGCAGGGTGCTGGTGATCATGGTCGACGCCCGCTCGCCCGCCTCGAACCTGAGGCTGACGTCCAGCCCGGTGAGCCGCTTCAGGTCCTGCACAAAGACCTCGTCCGCAGGAAACCCGATCACGACCCAGGCCACCGCCACTGGCGCCATTACAGGCACGACCACCAGTTGGTGAAGTGCCCCATCCAGGAACTGAAAGCCGTTGGCGCTGCCTTTTTGTCGCGCCGCATCGATGAGCTTTGGCACGGTGCCGAGCTCTAGTGTGTCGGAGCGTGGCGGATGGGCGCCGATCACGCGGCCATCGAGACCGACCAAGAGCATCAGCGTGGCCCCGATCCGCGAACCATGGTTGTCGAGCGCCGATTCGATTGTCGCCCTGTCGCGCGTCAGCAAGGCCTCACGAAACCCGTAGTCCGCTGCGAGCACACGCGCCGCCTGCGCCAGCTGTGCGCTGCGCTGCTCGACCAGGCGTGCGAAGACACGATTGCCCGTCTCGAGCTGGATGCCGACTTCAGCCAACGCACTGGCACGCCCGATCTGTGCGAAAAGCAACAGGCCACCAATCTGCACGGACAGCAGGATCAGCGCCGTCCATGCGGCAATGCGCCACTTCAGGCTACGAAAACCAATACGCATCAAGGCCGGCTCTCGATCTTCAGGGTGTGGGCCGTGTCGCCGTTAACACGTATGGTCTCATGCGCAACGTCGCCCTTGCCCACCCAGTGCGGATGCCAGTATTCGAGTCGATAGTCGCCCACCGGCAAGCCCGACAACCGCACCCGGCCGTGGGCATCACTCACCCCCAGCCATGGCGTATCGGCCACCATCACGTAGGCGACCATATGGTCATGGATGTTGCAGCCCATGACGACGATGCCGGGCTTGTCGAACACGACGGGCACGGCAGACCTGCCCAGGTAGAGCTTGAGTTCAAATGTTTTCGCTGGCGAAAACGAATAGACATGGTGACGAACGGTGTCACGATTCGGAAAGTCGACGGCTGAACCGGTCTGCACGGCCGACATCAGGGGGGTGAAACGCTTGTCCTTCTGCACGATCTCGGCCCGTTGGGACGGGATCACCGGCTGCCCCTCATTCGGTATCAGCGCGACGGCAGCATGCTCGAGCACTGCGCCGCTTTCGTCGGTCACCGTGAACGTGAGCGAAGCCGCCGTGGCAGTGCCAGCAAGCGCGAGACCTAGCACCGCTACGCACAGCGGCCCGAGCAGATGCCTCGCCCCCCTGCCAACTCGGTCACGAGGTGTCGCACGCCGACTGATCTATCTTGCACAACATGCTGCCGCCGCGCAGACAGCCTTTTGCAAGGCGCGCTTTTTCGAACACTCATCATCAGGACTTCCAATGCGATCACTCGTCTCCCGCCTTGCCCTATCGACTCTGGGCGCGGCGTTTGCCGGTTTGGCGACACCCGCTGTTGCCGACGCCAATGCCGAGCTGGGCAGGATCACGCTGCATGCGGTCACCCTGCATGCCGACTCAGACTCGCCTCAGCTTATCGCCATTTCCGCAGCAGAGCCGGGGAAAATCGTCCGCAGCGTGACGCTTTTCGGGCTTGGCGAAGGAGAGCGCCTCCTTGGCATCGACTACCGCGTTGCCTATGGCGTGATGTTTGCGTTGGGCAGCAGCGGCAGGGTGTTCACGGTGGATGTCGATAGCGGAGCGCTCACACCGGTCGGGGCATCGGCTTTCGTCTCAAGGCTCGAGGGCGAGCGCTTCGGCTTTGACTTCAATCCGGCCGCAGATCGCATCCGTATCGTGTCCGACCGCGGCCAGAATCTGCGCGTCCATCCTGAAACCGGTGCGCTGGTGGATTTCAAACCCGACGAAACCGGTCTGCAGCCCGATGGCGCGCTGAGCTATGCAACTGGCGACCTTCATTCCGGCCAGGCGCCGCGCATCGTCGCAGCCGCCTACACCTACAACACGGAAAACGAGAAGCTGACGACCAACTTTGCCATCGACGCGGCGCGCGGCACGCTGGTGCGTCAGGGGTCGATCGAAGGCCAGCAGCCGGTGGTTTCGCCCAACTCCGGACAAGTGAGCACCGTGGGTGTGCTGGGTGTCGAAGACATCGTCGACGCCCATTTCGACATTTCGGATGTCACCAACACCGCGCTTGCTGCGCTGGTTACCGCCGGAGACGGCAAGCCGACCCTCTATCGGATCGACCTCAAAAGCGGCAAGGCCGAGCCAGTCGGCATCATTGGCACGGGTGAAGGCCTGCTCGGCCTCGCTATCGAACCCTGAAACAAATGCGGCCGGGTCTGCACCCGGCCCCATGACGTGCAAGAACTCAAGGGCCTCAGCGAATAAAGTCGCGGTTGACCTCGCGGAACAGATCCGTACCGCCGCGCTGCAGCCACTCGAACGCGACCATCTCACGCGACACGATTTCAATGCCGTGGCCGCGCATACGCTCGAACGCCAGGTCGCGATTCGCCGGGTCGCGCGAACCTGAAGCATCGGCCACCACGAATACCTGCTTGCCCGCCCAGCGCAGGCTGAGCGCCGTCTGTTGCACGCATACGTGTGCTTCGGTGCCGCACACGATCACCTGACGCTGCCGCTCGACCGCAGTGCCGTCCAGACAACCATCGTCCTGCGCGGAGAAGCACTGCTTGCCAACGTAGTGCGCAGCCTGTGTCGCCGCGCGCACCGAATCGAGCGTGCCGCCGATCTTCTCGGGGAAGTGCTCGGTGACCACGACCGGCACGCCGACACGCTCAGCCACTTGCGCCAGCCATGCGCAATGGGCCGCGACCTGCTCGCCGTCATGGATGAAAGGTGCGAGCTTCGCCTGCACATCGACAATCAGCAGCACGGACTGCTCACGGTTCATCAGCATCGCATTTTCTCCTTAGCCAGCAAGTTCAGTACGGTCGCGGAAATAGGCCAGCGCCTCGGGATTGGCCAGCGCCTCCAGGTTCTTTACCGGGCGGCCATGAACGACGTTTCGCACCGCCAGTTCGACGATCTTGCCACTCTTGGTGCGCGGAATGTCCGCCACCTGCAGGACCTTGGCCGGCACGTGGCGCGGCGTGGTGTGGTCGCGGATGACCTGGCGAATGCGACGCACGAGTTCATCGTCGAGTGCGAGCCCTTCGCCCAGCTTCACGAAAAGCACCACGCGCACATCATTCGGGCTCTGTGGCGGCCAGTCCTGGCCGATCACCAGGCTCTCGAGGACTTCGGGCAGTTTTTCGACCTGACGGTAGATTTCCGCCGTGCCGATGCGCACGCCGCCGGGGTTGAGCGTGGCGTCCGAGCGGCCGTAGATGACCAGGCCACCGTGGGCGGTGATTTCACAGAAGTCACCGTGGCACCAGACGTTGGGGAAGCGATCGAAATAGGCGGCGTGATATTTGCTGCCATCGGCGTCGCCCCAGAAGCCGATCGGCATCACCGGGAAGGGCCTGGAACACACCAGTTCGCCCTTTTCCCCGCGCACCGGCTCACCGTCGTCGTCCCATACGTCCACCGCCATACCCAGGCCCCGACACTGGATCTCGCCGCGCCACACCGGCAGCACCGGACTGCCAAGCACGAAGCAGGAGATGATGTCGGTGCCGCCCGAGATCGACGACAGTTGCAGGTCGGCCTTGATTTCGCGGTAGACGTAATCGAAGCCTTCGGGCACCAGCGGGCTACCGGTGCTCATCATGGCGCGCACGGTCGTGAGCCGGTGCGTCTCGCCTGGCTTGAGGCCGAACTTGACGCAGGCATCGATGAATTTGGCCGAGGTGCCGAAATGCGTCATGCGCTCGGCGTCGGCGTAGTCGAAGAGGATCTGCTTGTCGCCGGCAAAGGGCGAACCGTCATACAGTAGCAAGGTCGCGCCAGCGGCCAGACCGGACACCAGCCAGTTCCACATCATCCAGCCGCAGGTCGTGAAATAGAAAACGCGGTCGCCCGGCTTCACGTCGCCGTGCAGGCGGTGCTCCTTGAGGTGCTGCAACAGCGCCCCACCCGCGCAATGCACGATGCACTTGGGCACGCCGGTGGTGCCCGAGGAATACATGATGTAAAGCGGGTGATCGAAGGGGAGCTGCGCGAACTCGATGTCGTCGACGTGGGCGAAAGGCTTGACGAAGTCGGCGAGTATTCGCGCATGCGGGATGTGCGACAGGTCGTGCTCGTGATGCACATAGGGCACGACGACCACGCGCTTGAGTGAAGGCAGCTGGCCCGCGATCTCGCCCAGCTTGTCGAACACGTCGACCTTCTTGCCACCGTAGTAATAGCCGTCGCAGGCCACCAGCACCTTGGGCTCGGTCTGACCAAAGCGGTCAAGCACCCCCTGCACACCGAAGTCAGGCGAGGCGGAAGTGAAGATCGCGCCGATGCTGGCGGTGGCCAACATTGCCACCAGTGTCTCGGGCATGTTGGGCATGTAGGCGGCGACACGGTCACCGGCGACCACGCCCTGTTCGCGTAGCGCGGCCGCAAAATGCGCTACGGCGCGATACAGCTCGCCATGGCTCAAGCGGTTCTTGACGCGGTCCTCGCCCCAGAACACCACGGCATCCGCAGCATCACGCGAACGTAGCAAGTTCTGTGCGAAGTTCAGCCGCGCATCAGGGAACCATCGGGCGCCGGGCATCCTGTTGCCATCGAGCAGCACGCGCTCGCCACGCATGCCGATGACACCGGCGTTCATGCCGTCCCCCTCCCACACGCTGACCCAGAACTGCTCAGGCTGTGCGATCGACCAGGCATGCAGTGCATCGTAGTCGGGCAACGTGACGCCCCAGCGCTGTTCGGCCGCCAGGCGGAACGCGGTAACGTTGGCCGAGGCAACGCGCTCGGGCGAAGGCGACCACAGGGGTCTGATTTCAGCAGGGTTCATGGGTCTCCTCTCCATCAATCGGCAATTTTCTTCGGGCTGCGATACAGATCGAGTCTGCTCGCTCCCTGTTATGGGCTGGGTGCTCAGTCGGCCTGGGGCTCACACCGCGCGCGAACGACGTCCGGCAGCGGCGCCGACTTGCCGCTGCGCATGTCCATCCACACGGTCTTGGCCGAACCTTCGGCGTAGACGCGATCGTCACCTTCGACGAAAAGATCGTACCAAGTCATGACGCTGCTTCGACCAACGTCGCCGGCATACATCTTGATAATGACGGTGGCAGGATAATTCACCGGCGCAAGGAAGGTGCAGCTGGCATTGATGATGACGGGCCCGGTCAGCTCTTCTGGGCTGACGCGAAACCCCATCTGCTCGATCCACTCGCAGCGTGCCTGCTCGAAATAGCGGAAGTACACCGTGTTGTTAACATGGCCATAGGCATCCATGTCCCCCCAGCGCACCGGCATGCGGGTGGTGTAAATCAGCTTCGCCTGATCGATCATGCCTTTCCCTCCTATTGTGTCTGCCGCAAGCTAATGTAGCATACGCACCCGTATGTTGTGCAAGGCTGCGCTAGCAGCGCCGACCGGTCTGTCCCGAGCAGCTCTGAATGGGGTTACGGGGTTAAAATCGGCTCCAACAACAAGTCTTACCCACACACGGGAACAGGAGAACAGAATGGAACGCGAATCGATGGAATTCGACGTGCTGATCGTCGGTGGCGGGCCTGGGGGTC
>DAORUJ010000115.1:0-10100 GCA_035433105.1 Thauera sp. | reverse complement strand
TGCTCAAGTTCGACCAGGAAAAGAACCGCGTCTCGCTGGGCCTCAAGCAGCTGGGTGAAGATCCGTGGGTGGGTATCTCGCGTCGCTACCCGCAGGGCACCCGCCTGTTCGGCAAGGTCACCAACATCACCGACTACGGCGCCTTTGTCGAAGTCGAGCAGGGTATCGAAGGCCTGGTGCACGTGTCCGAGATGGACTGGACCAACAAGAACATCCATCCGACCAAGGTTGTCCAGCTGGGCGACGAAGTCGAGGTGATGATTCTCGAGATCGACGAAGAGCGCCGCCGCATTTCGCTGGGTATGAAGCAGTGCCTGTCGAACCCGTGGGACGATTTCGCCATCAACCAGAAGAAGGGTGACAAGGTCCGCGGTCAGATCAAGTCGATCACCGACTTTGGTGTGTTCATCGGCCTGGAAGGCGGCATCGACGGCCTGGTTCACCTGTCCGATCTGTCGTGGAGCGAGCAGGGCGACGACGCAGTGCGCCGCTTCAAGAAGGGTGACGAAGTCGAAGCGGTGGTGCTCGCGATCGATGTCGAGCGTGAGCGCATCTCGCTTGGCATCAAGCAACTCGAAGGCGATCCCTACACCAACTTCATCGCCACTCACGAGAAGAACACCCTCGTGCGCGGCACGGTGAAGTCGGTCGACGCGCGTGGCGCAGTGATCTCGCTGGGTGACGATGTCGAAGCCTATCTGCGTGCGTCCGAAGCTGCAGCCCATCGCGTCGATGACCTGACCACGATGCTGAAGGAAGGTGACGAGGTCGAGGCGATGGTGATCAACGTCGATCGCAAGACGCGTTCGATCAACCTGTCGATCCGTCAGAAGGATCAGGTCGAGCAGTCTGACGTCATGAGCAAGCTTGCCTCGGACAGCTCTGCTGCATCAGGTACGACCAACCTCGGCGCGCTGCTGAAAGCCAAGCTGAACGAGCAGAAGCAGTAATCAAGCCGATCATGACCAAATCGGAGCTGATCGCCCAGCTTGCGGAGCGTTTTCCGCAACTGGTCGTAAAAGACGCCGATTACGCGGTCAAGATGATTCTCGATGCGATGACCGATGCGCTGGCGCGCGGTGATCGTATCGAGATCCGCGGGTTTGGTAGCTTTGCGCTGAACTATCGGCCGCCTCGTGTTGGACGTAATCCCAAGTCGGGTGAGAAGGTACACGTACCAGAGAAGTACGTGCCGCACTTCAAAGCGGGCAAGGAATTGCGTGAACGGGTGGATATTGAAGACTGACTCCACCAGTTACCGACTTCAGTGCTTGACAGCGTGGCGATCGGCTGTATGCAGTATTCGTAGTACCGTAAGGCGGCTTCGGCCGCCTTTCTTCTTTTTTGTCGCGCGCTCGGCGATAATGCGGGCATGCGCGCAATCATGTGGTTCATCCGTCTCCTGCTGTTCATCCTGCTGTTCGGGTTCGCGATCAAGAATGATCACCTGGCGAGCCTGAATTTCTTCTTCGGCGGGCAATGGCAGCTACCTCTCGTATTCGTCATTCTCGTCAGCTTTGCGGCAGGGGCGCTGCTGGGGGTGACTGCGACCTTCGGCTCGCTGTTGCGTCAGCGCCGCGAGATTTCGCAATTGCGCCGTCAGCTCGAGCGTGCCGAGCGCGACAAGGCCGCCACGGGCCCGGTCGAAACGGCGGGCGACGTCCAAATTCCAGGTCTCCCCTGAGCGCTGCGACGTCCAATGGAAATTGAATTCTGGTGGTTGCTGGCGCTTCCGCTGTTCTTCGCCCTTGGCTGGCTCGCTGCCCGCATCGACATTCGCCAGGTGGTGCAGGAGTCGCGTGCCTTGCCACGCTCCTATCTTTCCGGCCTCAACTTCTTGCTCAACGAGCAGCCCGACAGGGCGATTGATTCCTTTGTAGAGGCAGTGCGCATCGATCCGCAAACGATCGAGCTGCACTTTGCGCTGGGCAGCCTGTTCCGCCGTCGCGGTGAAACCGATCGTGCAATTCGTATTCACCAGTTGCTGGTCGATCGCGAGGACGTCACCGAGGAGCAGCGCCTGCAGGCGCTTGGCGAGCTCGGGCAGGATTTTTTGAAAGCAGGTCTGCTCGATCGCGCCGAGGCGGTCTTCGTGCGTCTGCGAGGCACGCGTGCCGATGCCCTGGCGCTGCGCTACCTGCTCGAGATCTATCAGCAGGAGAAGGACTGGGCCAAGGCGATTGAAGTGGCGGGGTCGCTGCCAGACCACGAGAGTCTGATGTGGCGTACCGAGGTGGCGAACTTCCATTGCGAATTGGCGGCGGGTGCAATGGCAAATTCCTTGCTGACCGATGCCGAGCGCCACGTCGATGCGGCGCTGGCGGTCAATCCGCGCTGTGTGCGTGCCAGCCTGATCCGTGGCGATATCTGTGCTGCGCAGGGACGTGACCAGGAGGCCCTGGCTGCATGGAAACGCATTGAAAACCAGGATCCGGTGTATCTGGCACTGGCGGCCGAGCGAATCATGGATGCCTGCGGTCGCCTGGGTCGGCTCGACGAGGGCCACCAGTTGCTGCGGGCCTGGCTCGATGGTCATGCCTCGCTTGACCTGCTCGACGAGCTCTTCCATTGGGAAATGGACAAGCGTGGGCCGAAGGCGGCCTATGACCTGGTACGTGACGAGCTGCGTCGCAATCCGACGCTGTTGGGTCTGGACAAACTGCTGGAGGCGGCCGTGCTTACGGTGCCGACCGAGCAACGCAGCGACATCGAGCTGGTCAAGCAGCTCATCCACGGTCATACGCGGAAGGTTGCGCGTTACCGTTGTGATGCCTGCGGCTTCAAGGCGCGACAGTTTCACTGGCGCTGCCCGGCCTGCGGCGGCTGGGAAACCTATCCGCCGCGACGCACCGAAGAATTCGATCTGACACCCTGATGCGATCGCGCCCTGCCGCGATCGAAGCACTCCATTCCGAGAGCCTTAACCATGGAATTCAAGACGCTGGAAGATTACGTCGGCCATACGCCGCTGGTGCGCCTGAAGCGCATCAATGCCGGTCGCGACAATGTCATCCTCGCTAAACTCGAAGGCAACAATCCGGCCGGTTCGGTCAAGGACAGGCCAGCACTGTCGATGGTGATGCGTGCGGAGGCGCGGGGCGAGATCAAGCCCGGCGACACACTGATCGAGGCGACCAGCGGCAACACCGGGATCGCGCTGGCGATGGCAGCGGCGATGCGTGGCTATCGCATGATTCTTGTCATGCCCGAAAACCAGAGCGTCGAGCGGCGCCAGACGATGCGTGCCTTCGGCGCGGAGCTGGTGCTGGCACCGACCTCGGGTGGCATGGAAATGGCCCGCGATATCGCCGAGAGAATGCGCGACGAGGGCAAGGGGATCATCCTCGACCAGTTTGCCAATCCCGATAACCCGCTTGCCCACTACGAAGGAACGGGGCCGGAAATATGGGAACAGACCGGCGGTCGCGTGACCCACTTCGTCAGTTCGATGGGCACGACAGGCACCATCATGGGCACCTCGCGTTTCCTCAAAGAAAAAAATCTGGCCATCCAGATCGTTGGCTGCGAGCCCGCGGAAGGCTCGCAGATTCCCGGTATCCGCAAGTGGCCGGAAGCCTATCTGCCACGGATCTTCGAGCGACCGCGCGTCGACCGTGTGGAGCGGGTCAGTCAGGGGGAAGCCGAGGAGATGACGCGACGACTGGCGCGCGAGGAGGGCATTTTTGCCGGCATCTCATCGGGAGGTTCGATGCACGTCGCACTGCGCCTGGCGGCCGAGCTCGAGAACGCAGTAATTGTGTCCATCGTGTGTGACCGTGGTGATCGTTACCTGTCGACGGGTGTGTTCCCGGCCTGATGCTGTTTTGCCCTGCGTGACCCCTGGGCAAAGCCTCAGCAGGCGCTTCGTGTTCGCGCTGCTGGTCGCGTCCCTGATGGGGGTGCTGCCTGCCGCTGCGATCGAGCGGCTTCAGCTTTCGATCGCTGACATCCGGCACCCAGCGTTGTCCGCGCAAGGTGTGCGACTGCACTTGCCTGCGGGGGATGCGCCGCTTGAGTTGCGCATTGCGCGCTTGCGTGTCGCGGATCGAGTGTGGAGCGAGGTTCAGCTTGTTTGCTCACGGGCCCGCATTGCGCTGGAGCGTGTGGACTGCCAGGGTGGCCAGCTTCGCGTCACGGGGCGGCGCCTGCCGCTACGTGTCGATCTGAGTTTCGATCCTGCCGGAGCTGCCCTTGTCGTCGATCTGAGCTTTTCGTCGGGCTCGGCGCTGAGGTTGAGCTACGATGGCGAGCGCCGTTTCGAAGCGCGGTTCATGCGCTTTCGATTCGAGGATGTCGGCACGCTGCTGTCTGCCCTGTCACCTGCTGCCGGCGCCGAGCTTGGACGTCATGCGATGAAGGGCGTCCTTGATGGACAGCTTGTCTGGCATCGGGCCGAAGGTGCTCATGCCAATGAAACACTGCACTTGACTGCCAGCGTCAGTGAGGCGGCGTTTGCCAGTGCAGACGGACTGCAGGCGGCTGAGGGGCTTGGATTCGTCGTCGATGTTGCAGCGCGGGAAACGCCGGGGGGTTGGGGCTGGCGGGTGCATGCGCAGTGGGAGCACGGCGAAGCCTATCTGCATCCAATCTATCTTAAAGCCGGCCTGGCGCTGCATGCCGAGGGGCATGTGGACGCGCAGCATATCGATGTTCATTCGGCTACGGTCGAAATTGAAGGCGTCGAGCAGCTCGCCGCGTCCTTGCGCATCGGGCGGGAGCATCTCGCGCTGCAGGACCTTGCACTGTCGCTTGCCGGAGGTGATCTGGCCATCCTGGGGCCGCGCTGGATCGCGCCTCTGCTGGCGCCGGCGCTGGCAGACCGCCTGCGCTTTGCCGGGCGGTTAGAGGCGGGGTTCGAGCTGCAGGATGGGCGTGTCACGGCATTGGATGTGGTCCTTGATCAGGCCGGGGTGAGTCTTGCTGCTGCGTCTGGCGGACGAGGGCTGGCTTTCGGGCCGGTGTCAGGCCACTTGCCGTGGTCGGCGGTGGCGGCCACGCAGGCCGAGTTGCGGGTTCAGGGTGGCCACTGGGAAGCCTTTTCGCTGGGCGCCTTCGACTTGCGGGCGAGGCTCGAGAGCTCGAGGGCCTTGTTTGAGGTTGTGCGAATTCCTGTTCTCGATGGGGCCCTGGTGCTGGACGGGCTCGAACTGAGGCGCGAAGTGAATTCCTGGCTGGGGCGCGGCGGCGTGGTGGTCGAGCCGCTGTCGATGCAGTTGCTCACCGAGGCGCTTGGTCTGCCGCGGATGGCGGGCGTGCTGTCGGCGTCACTGCCGGGGTTGCGGCTGAGTCCTGGAGAGATCGCCCTTGAAGGCGGCGCATTGGTGATGTCGGTCTTTGATGGCTATCTGCAGGCGACCGGCCTGCGTGTGAGCGAGCCTTTTGGCGTGGCCTCGCATCTGCGGGCTGACATCGAGGCGCGCCATCTCGATCTCGCCCAACTTACCGATACCTTCAGTTTTGGCAGCATCACCGGTTTCGTCGATGCGGATATTCGTGGTCTCGAACTGGTGCGCTGGCGGCCAGCAGCATTCGATGCACGGCTCGTCAGCAGTCCAGGTGACTATCGCCAGCGAATCAGTCAGCGTGCGGTGCAGAACATCAGTGCCCTGGGCGGAGCAGGGCCGGTGGCGGCGATTCAGCGCGGCCTGCTGGGGCTGTTCGATACCTTCGGTTATCGTGAGCTGGGGCTGCATTGCGTACTGACGGGGGGCGTATGCCTTTTGGGTGGAATCGAGGGCGCCAAGCGCGCGGATGGCGGCTTTCAGGTCGTGCGAGGCGGCGGCATCCCGGCCCTGGATGTCATCGGCTACAATCGCCGCGTCGATTGGAACGAACTCGTCGACCGAATTCAGCGCGTGGTCAACGACAAGGTCACGCCCGAGTTGCACTGATGTCGGGTATGTACGCGCCGGGCTTGCAGGAGGCTTCCATGTCGTTTTCCCTCATCCGATCGTTTGTTCTTGTCGCTGCGACGGCCGTCACGGTGTCCGCCTGTGTCACGATCAACATCTATTTTCCGGCGGCAGCGGCCGAGAAGGCTGCGGATCGCATCATCGATGAAGTCTGGCAACTGCGTGAGGCTCAGAAGCCGGCCGCTGCGCCAGACGAAAAAGGAGCCACGCAATGAGTTCAATCAAGATTCCAAGGCGCTGGCTGGCTGGATTGTTGCTCGGCTGTCTGCTGGCTTTCGCTGCACAGGCACAAGGAAATCTAGAGGTCGACACGCCCGCTATTTCCGCCCTCAAGGCGTCGATGCAGCAGCGTCATCGCCAGCTCGCTCCCCTTTACGCATCGGGTGCGGTCGGTCTTGCAGCGGACGGCAGCATCGCGCTGCGTGATGCGTCGCTGGTGTCGCTGGCGCAACGGGGGGGCATCAACGCGCTGGTAGCCGCCGAGAATGCCGACCGCAGCGCGCTTTATCGTGAAATTGCCCGTGCCAATCAGCATCCCGAATGGGAACCAGAGGTACGCAATACCTTTGCTCAGCGCTGGATTGATCGGGCCCAGGCCGGGTGGTGGGTGCAACGTGGTGCCGCCTGGACGAAGAAATAATGCCGGTTCTCGTTTTCGACATCGAAACCATTCCGGATATTGCCGGCATTCGCAATCTCTACGAGCTGCCTGCCGACTTGTCCGACGCCGAGGCTGCGGAGTGGGCTTTCCAGCAGCGCCGAGCGAGTCATGGCAGCGATTTCCTGCCGCACCACTTGCAGCGCGTGGTGACGATTTCGTGTGTATTGCGCGACGCCCAGCACTTTCGCGTGTTCTCCCTGTCTGAGCCCGACGCGAGCGAAGGGGAGATCATCCAGCGCTTCTTCGATGGCGTCGAGCGCTACACGCCGCAAATCATTTCGTGGAATGGCGGGGGTTTTGATCTGCCGGTGCTGCACTACCGAGGCATGCTGCATGGAGTGTCTGCGCCGCGATACTGGGACCAGGGTGAGGGCGACTATCACGACTCGCGCGACTTCAAGTGGAACAACTACATCGGGCGCTATCACAGTCGTCATCTGGACCTGATGGACCTGCTGGCGATGTACCAGCCGCGGGCCAATGCACCGCTGGACGACCTGGCGAAGTTGATGGGCTATCCGGGCAAACTCGGCATGGATGGCTCGGCCGTGTGGCAGGCATGGCAGGATGGACGCAGCGCCGAGATTCGCGACTATTGCGAAACCGATGTGGTCAATACCTACCTGGTCTACCTTCGTTTCGAGCGCATGCGCGGGCATCTCGATGCCAAGGCCTTGGCGGACGAGGTGGCAGTCGTGAGGGATGCGCTGGCTCGACTTGAGGCACCGCACTGGCAGCAGTTTCTCGCGGCCTGGCCGCAGAGTTAGCCGCGCTTTAATCAACGGGAGAGATTCAGTGGGCATCATCGGCACCATCTTCATCGGTCTCATCGTCGGTCTCATCGCGCGCCTGCTGCACCCCGGCAAGGACGGTCTGGGGCTGATCATGACGGCCTTGCTGGGCATCGGTGGCTCGATGCTCGCAACCTATGGCGGGCAGTTTCTCGGCATCTATCACGTTGGCGAAGTCGCCGGCTTCATCGGCGCCGTAATCGGCGCAGTCCTGATCCTTTTTATGGTGACTCGGCTGCGGAAATAGTTTTTTGTGTGCGCTGCAAAAAATCTTTGACAAGGTTTTTGGAGTGCCTATAATGCGTGACTTCAGCAGGCGCGTAGCTCAGTTGGTTAGAGCACCACCTTGACATGGTGGGGGTCGTTGGTTCGAATCCAATCGCGCCTACCAAGATTATGGAGTTGATCATCATGTTCCGAACTACCACTCAGGCCGGAAACTGAATAGGTCGGCTCCGCTTGTCTGCTAGAGGAAAAAGCGCGCCTAGACCGCGCTTTTTTTTCGTTCACGTTTTTCGAAGTGCATCCCGTCCCGCCATAAGGCAGGAATTGAATCCAGTCAGAGGCCAAGTTCATGCCCAATATCACCCTTCCTGATGGCTCCGTGCGCAGCTTCGAACATCCGGTGACGGTGGCCGAGGTTGCGGCGTCGATTGGTGCCGGACTCGCCAAGGCGGCGCTCGGTGGTCGCGTTGGCGCCAGGGTGGTCGATCTGTCCCATCGCATCGAGACGGATGTCGAGCTGGCGATCATCACCGACAAGAGCGCAGAGGGGCTGGAGGTCATTCGCCATTCGACGGCTCACCTGCTGGCGCATGCGGTCAAGGAGTTGTTTCCGGATGCGCAGGTGACGATCGGGCCGGTCATCGAAAATGGCTTCTACTACGACTTCTCCTACAAGCGTCCGTTCACGCCCGAGGACATCGCTGCCATAGAGCAGCGGATGAACGAGATTGCCAAGCGTGAGGTCGCAGTGAGTCGTGAAGTCTGGCCACGTGACAAGGCGGTCGAGTTCTTCAAGGGGATCGGTGAGCACTACAAGGCGGAGATCATCGCGTCGATTCCTTCGACCGAAGATGTGTCGCTCTATCGGCAGGGTGATTTCATCGATCTGTGTCGCGGTCCGCACGTGCCGTCGACCGGCAAGCTCAAGGTCTTCAAGCTCACCAAGCTGGCGGGAGCCTATTGGCGCGGCGACTCCAAAAATGAAATGCTGCAGCGCGTGTATGGGACGGCCTGGGCCAAGAAGGACGAGCTCGATGCCTACCTGCACATGATCGAGGAGGCCGAGAAGCGCGACCACCGCAAGCTGGGGCGCCAGCTCGACCTTTTTCATCTGCAGGACGAGGCGCCGGGTATGGTCTTCTGGCATGCCAAGGGCTGGACGCTCTGGCAGCAGATCGAACAATACCTGCGCAAGACACTCGATGAGCACGGCTATGCCGAAGTGAAAACGCCGCAGATCGTTGATCGCTCGCTGTGGGAAAAATCGGGTCACTGGGGCATGTACGCGGATCTGATGTTTACCACGCAGTCCGAGAAGCGTGACTACGCAGTGAAGCCGATGAACTGCCCGTGCCACATCCAGATCTTCAACCAGGGTCTGAAGAGCTATCGGGACTTGCCGCTGCGGATGGCAGAGTTCGGCTCCTGCCATCGCAACGAACCGTCGGGGTCGCTGCACGGGATCATGCGCGTACGTAATTTCGTCCAGGACGATGCGCATATCTTCTGCGCCGAGAATCAGGTCCAGGCCGAGTCGGCCGCGTTCATCCGCTTGTTGCAGGAGGTTTATGCGGATTTCGGCTTTACCGACGTGCTGGTGAAGCTGTCCACGCGGCCGGAAAAGCGGGTGGGCACCGACGAACAGTGGGATGCTGCGGAGGCGGCGCTTGCTGCGGCACTCGAGGCGCAGAGCCTGGAGTATGAACTCCAGCCGGGCGAGGGGGCATTCTACGGACCCAAGATCGAGTTCTCGCTGAAGGACAGTTTGGGTCGAGTCTGGCAGTGTGGCACGCTCCAGCTCGACTTCAATCTGCCGGTCCGCCTTGGGGCGGAGTACGTCGACGAGGACAACACCAAGAAGGTGCCGGTCATGCTGCACCGTGCGGTGCTGGGTTCGCTCGAGCGCTTTATCGGCATTCTGATCGAGAACCATGCGGGAGCGATGCCTTTGTGGCTCGCGCCGGTGCAGGCTGTCGTAGCGAACATCTCGGAAGGGCAGGCAGACTATGCCGCAGATGTAGTGAAAAAGCTCAGGAAAGCGGGTTTCCGCGTCGAAGCGGATTTGCGCAACGAGAAGATTAACTATAAAATTCGCGAACATAGCGTACAGAAGCTGCCCTACCAGATCGTCATTGGCGACAAGGAAAAAGCAGCAGGTCTTGTGGCCGTACGCGCCCGGGGTGGTCAGGATCTTGGCCAAATGTCCCTCGACTCGTTGATCGAACGCTGGCGTCGCGAAATCGAAGCGAAAGCCGGGTCGGTCTGATTTTTGGTTTTCGTGGAGAGTTGAACCATCGCTCAAGATAAGAAGCAGCGCGTAAATAGGGAGATCAACGCGCCCGAAGTCCGGCTGGTTGGTGAAGAAGGCGAACAGCTTGGAATCGTGTCCCTGAACGCAGCCCTGAACATGGCCGAAGAAGGCGGGCTGGATCTGGTCGAAATCGCACCGATGGCAGTGCCGCCGGTTTGCAAGCTGATGGATTTCGGCAAGTTCAAGTATCAGGAGCAGAA
>DAORUJ010000114.1:0-10170 GCA_035433105.1 Thauera sp. | reverse complement strand
GGTGAAGTCGATGCGCTACAAGGGCCCGATCTTCAAGTTTGCGGTGTTCGTCTTCATCATCTGCTTCTTCATCCTGGGTTACCTGGGTGTGCTGCCTGTGAGTCCGGGTCGTACGCTGGTGTCGCAGATTTGCTCGGTGCTGTATTTCGCGTTTTTCCTGTTGATGCCGTGGTACAGCAAGATCGACAAGTGCAAAGCCGAACCGGAAAGGGTGAACTTCAAATGAAAATGCGAGTGATCAACTTCATCAAGCGTGCGGCGGCGGTGCTGTTGTTTGCACCTGCGCTGGCCATCGGTGCAGGCGCTACCCTGCATCTGGACAAGGCCCCGGTGAGCACCGAGCCGGCGGCGCTTCAGCACGGCGCGAAACTGTTCGTCAATTACTGCCTGAACTGCCACAGTGCGTCCTACGTGCGCTACAACCAGCTTACGAACATTGGGCTGTCCGAACAGATGATTCGGGACAATCTGCTGTTTGCGGGTGACAAGGTGGGCGATCTGATGCGGGTTGCGATGACGCGTGACGACAGCAAGGTGTGGTTCGGCGCTCCCCCTCCGGATCTGTCGGTGATCGCGCGCGCGCGCGCCTCTGGCGACGGCAGCGGCGCCGACTGGCTTTATACCTACCTGCGTCAGTTCTATCGTGATCCGGCTCGTCCTTCGGGCTGGAACAACGTGATCTTCGAAAACGTCGGCATGCCCCACGCGCTGTGGGAACTGCAGGGCGAGCAGGTTGCCAAAGTGTCCGATAATGCCGATGGCACCAAGCATTTCGAATTGTCGCTCGCCAAGCCCGGTAAGTTGTCGATCGAGGAATACGACAAATCGATCGCCGACCTCGTCTCTTTCCTCGTATGGATGGGCGAACCGGTGGCCGAGAAGCGCAAGTCGATCGGTACCTTCGTGCTGATCTTCCTGGCGGGTTTCTTCGTTCTTGCGTACGCGCTGAAGAAGAACTACTGGAAGGACATTCATTGATCGAGATTGCGACCGGCCTCCAGGCCTGTTGAAGCGGTCCTGACCCAGACGCACCACGCGGTTTCGCGTGGTGCGCTTTTGCTTTTGTACCCCGGAGTGGTAACACCATGATGAACCTGTATTCCGGCACGACCGATCCCTTTAGCCACCGCTGCCGGATCGTCCTGTTCGAAAAGGGCATGGATTTCGAAGTCATCGACGTCGATCTCTACAACAAGCCCGAAGACATTGCCGTAATCAACCCCTACAACCGCGTGCCGGTGTTGGTTGATCGCGACCTTGTGCTGTACGAGTCGAACATCATCAACGAGTACATCGACGAGCGCTTTCCGCACCCGCAACTGATGCCGCCCGACCCGATCATGCGCGCCCGTGCGCGTCAGTTGCTGCACACCTTCGAGCACGAACTGTTTTCGCATCTCGAGGCGCTCGAAGCGAACCAGAAGGGTGTGGACAAGAATCGTACGCACGTGCGTGATCAGCTCACCCAGCTCGCCCCGATCTTCACCAAACAGAAGTTCATGCTGGGCGATGAATTCTCGATGCTGGACGTGGCCATTGCGCCCTTGCTGTGGCGTCTTGAGCACTACGCCATCGAACCGCCCAAGGCCGCAGCGCCATTGATGAAATACGCCGAACGCATCTTCAGTCGCCAGGGTTTCATCGATGCCTTGACGCCTTCCGAGAAGGTGATGCGACGCTGACAGCCCAACCCGCGATGCCGCGCGCTCGATGCGGCATCGCCTGATGGAAATGCCATGAACACCGTTTCGACCAAGCCTTACCTGCTGCGCGCCATCTGGGAATGGTGTATCGATCAGGGTTTCACGCCCCATCTTGCCGCCCTGGTGGACGAGAACACGCGGGTGCCCCCCGGTTACGCCCGCGACGGCCAGATCGTGTTGAATCTGGCGCCCGATGCCACCGGCCAGATGCAGATGGCCAACGACTTCATCACATTCCAGGCCCGTTTCGGCGGCGTTGCCCATTCGCTCGTCATTCCCGTTGCCAACGTGATCGCGCTTTACGCAAAGGAAAACGGGCAGGGCATGGCTTTCGAACCCGAGTTGGTGGGAGAGGATGCCGAGACGGGCGCTGAAGCCGAGTCGCACGATACGCCAGGCCAGGGCCCAGTTGCAGTCGAGGAGATGGGTGCTCAGAGTGCGCCTGAACAGGACGACGCTGGTAAGGCCACCGGCGCCGCCCCGCGCCGTTCGCGCTCCTCGCACCTGACCGTCATCAAATAGGGAGTCCTCATGCCCACGCTGCAATGGAGCGAGAAGTTCGAAAACGGCCTTGCACCTATGGACGAGGCACATCGTGAGCTCGTCGTGCTTTACAACGCCGTCGTGGATGCGCCGCCCGAGCAGTTCCTGGCTGCCTACGACGCTTTCGTGGCGCATACCGAAGCGCATTTCGCCCAGGAAAATCGCTGGATGGAAGCCGTCGACTTCCCCGGTTGCCATCGTGCTGAACATGAGCGCGTCCTTGCCGTACTGCACGACATTCGCAAGCGTGTGGCCAACGGCGACCTGTTCTTTGCCAAGCGACTGGTGCAGGAGCTGCCGGCGTGGTTCGACAACCACACCAATGGCATGGATGCTGCGCTCGCGTTCAATCTCAACAGTATTGGCTATGACGTTGTCAGCGAGACCTACGCCGCGAGCGGCGGCAAGAATGTGACGGGGCCCGCTGGTTGCGCCTGCGCCACACTGACCGCCGAGAGCAAGGCCGACTGCGCCTGATTTGGTCGCGGCGGGACCCTCGCCCTTTGCGATCAGTCGCGGAAGGGGTATGCGATGGCAGGGCGCACACCGCGCATCAGTTGAACGAGCGCGGCCGCCGAGCCGCAAGCCAGGGTCCAGCCCAGCGTGCCATGTCCGGTATTGAGCCATAGATTCGGGCAGGCACTCGTGCCAATGAGCGGCAGATTGCCCGGTGTGGCCGGGCGCAGGCCGGCCCACGGGGTGACCTGAGCGTCATCGATCGCCCCTGGAAAATTCAGTTGGACCCAATCTGTCAGTGGGCGGATGCGTTCCGCTCGCAGTGTGGTGTCAAAGCCGTTCAGCTCGGCGGTTCCGGCCACCCTCAGCCGCTCACCCAGCCGTGAACAGACGATTCTGCGCGATTCGTCGGTTAGGCTGACCTCGGGGGCACGTTTTGGGTCAGCAATGGGCGCGGTGATCGAGTAGCCCTTGACCGGATAGATCGGGACACGCATGCCGAGCGGTGCCAGCAGTGGCGCCCCATGGCTGCCGAGGCAGACGACGTAGGCATCCGCACTCAGTCGGCCTTTGTGCCCGGCCGCATCCAGCACATTGACGCCACTGATCAGTCCGTTGTCGCAGCGCAGTTGCTGGATACGGGTGTTCCAGTGCAGATGAGCGCCGGCCTGTGCAAGCCGCTCTGTCAGCAGGCGGCTGAAAACGTGCGCATCGCCGGATTCGTCCCCTTCCGCATACAGGCCGCCGGCGAGCGCATTCTGGCGCGCTGCCAGTGCGGGCTCGATTGCGACGCATTCCGCGGTGTTGCACACACGAGCCTCAATACCCAGGCCAGCGAGTTGCGCTGCTCGATGGAAGGCCTGAGCAAATTCGGCCGTGGTGTTGAACAGGTGCAGGATGCCACGCGTACGCTGCTCGTACTGAAGCCCGGTGGTGTCGCGCAGCGCCGCCAGGCAGCGCCCGCTCCACACCGCCAGTGCAGCGATGGCCGCAGTGTTGCGGCGGGTGCGCCAGGGCAGGCACTCGCGCAGGAAGGCCAGTGCCCAGCGCCACTGCGCGGGGTCGCGCGTGGGGCGAAACCTGAGTGGCGCATCCTCGCATCCCAGCCAGCGCAACACCTGCATTGGCGCAGCCGGGTTGGCCCAGGGCTCAGGGTGGCTGATGGAGATCTGGCCGCCGTTGGCGTAGCTCGTTTCGAGCCCGGCGCCCGACTGGCGGTCGACCATGCTGACCTCGAAACCGGCCTGTTGCAGATACCAGGCGGTTGTGACCCCGGTGATGCCGGCGCCGAGAACCATGACGTGCATAGGGTGGCAATGCGTTGAAGGAGGGCGGCACGAGCGGGGCTCAAGGATGAGCTTCCCGCTGTGGCCAGCTGGCGATGATAGCGGTCCGGAACGGTGGGAGGAACAGTCAGGTCATTTTTTGCCGTGCGCTGAGCGGGCGGAACCGGGATAATTCGCGTCATCAGCGTTCACCGCACTCACGGAGTTTCCACATGCGTCGCGTCACCCTCACCCAGTTCCTGATCGAGCAGCAGCGTGCCGGTCGTATCACCGCCGACCTGCGTCTGTTGATCGAGGTCGTCGCCCGGGCGGTCAAGGCCATCAGCGTCAATGTGTCCAAGGGCGCGCTCGCCGGGGTGCTGGGCGAGGCCGGTACCGACAACGTGCAGGGTGAAGCACAGAAGAAGCTCGACGTCATCGCCAACGAAATCCTGCTGCAGGCCAACGAGTGGGGGGGGCACCTCGCGGCGATGGCCTCGGAGGAGGTCGAGACCGTACACCAGATCCCGTTCGACTACCCCAAGGGTGGTTTCCTGCTGTTGTTCGATCCGCTCGACGGTTCATCGAACATCGACGTCAATGTGTCCGTTGGCACGATTTTCTCGGTATTGCGCACACCACCGGGTGAAGGAAGTCCCACCGAAGAGAGCTTCATGCAGGCTGGGCGCGAGCAGGTGGCAGCGGGTTATTCGGTTTACGGCCCGTCGACCCAGTTCGTGCTTACCGTCGGCCACGGCGTCCATGCCTTCACGCTGGATCGCGAGATGGGCAGCTTCATCTACACGCAGCCCTTCATGACGATTCCCGATGAAACCCGTGAGTTCGCGATCAACGCATCCAATGCGCGTTTCTGGGAAGAACCCGTGCAGCGCTATATCGGTGAGCTGCAGCAGGGCACGGACGGGCCGCGTGGTGTGGATTTCAACATGCGTTGGGTGGCGTCGATGGTGGCCGACGTGCATCGCGTCCTGACCCGTGGCGGCATCTTCATGTATCCGCTGGACGAGAAGTGCCGCGACAAGGGCGGCAAGCTGCGCCTGATGTACGAAGCCAACCCGATGGCGATGCTGGTCGAGCAGGCGGGTGGGGCCGCGACCACCGGGCGTGAGCGCATCCTTGATGTGCAGCCGCGTCAGCTGCATCAGCGGGTGCCGGTCATTCTCGGCTCCAAGACCGAGGTCGAGCGCGTGACCGCCTACCACCGCGAGGCCTGAGCAGGGTCGTATGCGGGTCAGTCGCGGCCTTGTCCTCCTGTTGTCGAGCGCATCGCTGCAGGCTGCGGCGGCAGTGGCTGCCCAGCCGGCGCTGGATGTGCAGCTCGATGCCCCGGAGCAGGTGCGTGAGCTGCTCGAGCGCCATGTGCGTGTACTGCGCAGCGAGGAGCTTGTGCTGCCCGAGGCGGCGGCCGATCGCAGTGCCATGGCACGCCGGACGCGACGCGAGGTCGGCCAGTTGCTTGCCACAGAGGGTTACTTTTCGCCAACGATCCGTATCGATCGCGGCGAGGCCGGCCTCTGGTTGCTGAAGGTCGAGCCGGGGCCGCGGACCATGGTCGAATCGGTGTCCATCGTCTTCGAAGGGCAGGTCATCAGCCCGGAGGCGGTGGGCGGTTCGGCGTATCTTGATCAATTGCGCGCACGCTGGAGCCTGGCGGTCGGCCAGCCTTTTCGCCAAGGGGACTGGGATGGCGCCAAGCAGGGGTTGCTCGATGCGGTCTCGGCGCGTTCGTATGCCGCAGCGCGCATCCTGGATAGCCGCGCCGAGATCGATCCCGAGAAAGCGGTCGCGCGCCTGAGCATCACGCTTGACAGTGGTCCGGTCTTCTGCCTGGGCGAGCTGCAGGTCAGTGGTTTGCAGGAGCTGCCGGCCGATCTGGTGCAGCGTTATAGCCAACTGCGTGTCGGCGAGCCTTATGATCGTGAGGCGTTGCTCGCCTTCCAGACCGGATTGCAGAACACGCCGCATTTCGCGTCGGTGATCGTCGATATCGATCGTGACCCGGCGCTTGCAGCCGCCGTGCCGGTGCGAGTGCAGGTGGCAGAGGCGCAGCCCAAATACCTGGGCTTCGGTGCAGGGGTGTCGAGCAATACCGGTTTTCGCGTCGAGGCCAACTACCGTGATGTGAATCTGCTGCATCGTGGCTGGGAATTGTCGACCGGCCTGCGGCTCGAGCAGCGTCGTCAGTCGGCTTACGCTGACGTCTTCCTGCCCCCTGCGGGGCGCGACCGGGACAGCTTCGGCGCCCTGGTCGATCGCAGTGATCTCGAAGGGCTGCGGGTCACTTCACAGGCGCTGGGGGTGGCGCGCAATACCGTGCGCGGCGACATCGAGACTCAGCTTGCCCTGCGTCTGCAGCACGAGCGCCTGCAACCCGACGGTGCGCAGGAAAGCTCACACAACACCCTTACGGCCAACTGGACCTGGATCCGGCGCAAGGTCGATGATCTGCTCGATCCCACGCACGGCCTTGTGCTCGAGTTCCAGCTTGGCGGTGGTGCTGCGATCGCACTTGCCGACCGCGACTTTGTCCGCCTGTATGGCCGTGCGGTGCGATACCAGCCGGTTGGTGAGCGGGATGTGTTCATCCTGCGTGCGGAGGCCGGGGCGACGCTGGCCGACTCGCGCGAGGGTATTCCGCAAGATTTCCTGTTCCGCACCGGTGGTGCGCAGTCGGTGCGCGGCTATGCCTACCAGAGCCTGGGCGTCAGCGAAGGCGAGGCGACCGTCGGTGGGCGATATCTCGGGGTGATGAGCGCCGAGTATGTGCATTGGTTCCAGCCGCAATGGGGGGTGGCGGCCTTTGTCGACGCCGGCGACGCAGCCGATACGCGCGAGGATTTCGACCTTCGCACCGGTTATGGTCTCGGTGCCCGTTGGCGCAGTCCGGCCGGGCCGCTGGCGATTGACCTCGCCTGGGGGCACAGCGAACGTGCCCTGCGCCTGCACTTCGGTGTGGCCATTGCTTTCTGAACTGCGGGCGCTGCAAGAAGGCTTCAGGCTCTGCGAAACACCAGGCTGAGGTTGTTGGCGGGCATGTCGATGATTTCATCCAGGCGGAAACCGTGCTTGCCGGCCTCGGCCTCGACGGCCTCCAGGTCACGCACGCCGAGATCGGGGTCGATGCTGTGCAGCCATTCGTCGAAAGTGAGATTCGAAGGTGCCGTGTGTGCGTTGTCGCGACGATAGGGGCCGTAACAATAGACGATGCCCTCTTCCGAAAGCACGCTGGCCGCTCCGCGAAACAGCGCTGACGTGCTCGACCAGGGTGTGTAGTGCAGCACGTTGATCGCGACCACGGCATCGGCATGATTGACCGGCCAGGCTTCGTTGTTCAGATTGAGTTCGAGCGGAGGGGCGATGTTGGACAGGCCTGAATGCGAAATCCAGGCAATGATCGAGTCGAGGGCCTCCTCTCTGCTGTCGGTCGGCTGCCAGCGAAGCCCCGGGATGTGCGCACAGAAATGTACGGCGTGCTCTCCGGTTCCGCTGCCGACCTCAAGCACTACGGCCGCATCGGGCAGCAGACGTCGCAGGACCGGGAGAATGTGCGTTCGATTACGCTCGGCGGAGGGGGCGAACAGGCGTCGATCGTCGGGCATGGGTGTAAGGCAGGGCTCGGGCTGCATATGACTGTGATGATAACCAACTAGTTTGACCGGAGATGCTGATTGAATCGAGTTGTTAGTCACGTCGAGTGTGGATTTGTTCTCGGTGCAAAGCAATAGGCCGCGACTTCATAGGCCGCGACTTCGTATGACTCGTACGGACCGAAGCGTGCCCGTGATTCAGCGCTGCTCACTCATGTTTGTGAGGTGTCTGTGCAATTGGGGCTGCGATCGCGCGGCTGCGCTTCAACGCACCAGAAAGGGCAGGTTGGCGGTGGCCGCCTTTCCGCCACGGTCGCGAACCGTGATGAACAGGCGGTAAGCACCCGGTGCTGCAGGGGCGGTGAAGCGTACGCTTTGGGCGTCGGCATGCAGCATGCGCACTTCGATGCGCAAGGGCGGCGGCTCGGCGTCGCCGCCTTTGCGCAGTTCGGTCGCCTCGGCTGAGACCTTCCACGTGGTGCGCAGTGGTGACGCATCGAAGCTGACTGCATCGACGCCGGCCGATATCTCGGTGCCTGGCGCGAAGACGTCGGCGCTGATGCCGATTCCCCGTATGCGTGGGGCAGGGGCTGTGACCACCCTGCCCCAGGCGGCGGATAGCGCATCGCTCATGGCGGTGGCACTGCCGTCGGCCAGCAGCAGGCCATGCCAGGTCTCGGTCTGTTCCTGCTTTGCGCCCCACAGGAACGGAAACGCGCCAAGGATTTGCGGCTGCCGGTCGACAAAGGCCAGCGCCTCGTCGAAAAAGCGGGCCTTTTCGCTGCTGTTCAACTCTACCGGCGCCCCCCAGGGCTTGCGACCTGCCTGCCATTGGCCAAGTGGGCCGAGCTCGGTAATCACGACCGGCTTGTCGATGCCCGCCATGCGCAGTCGCTGTGGCAGGTCAAACATTGCGCCGGCATAGACGTTGATGCCCGCCAGATCGACGTTCGGGCAGCAACTGCCGAGCACGCGAAGCCGATCCATGCTGGTGTCGGCGATGACCATCAGGGTGGGGTGTGCCGGGTCGATGATCTTGATCTCGGCGGCCAGGCGGTCGATCGCTCGCCACAACGGCAACGGGTCGGAAACGCCGGTCTCCACCTCGTTGCCGACGCCCCAGGCCAGCAGGGCCGGGTGCCTATGGTGGCGTGACACGAACTCGAGCACCTCTCTTTCCTGCGCCCGTACGGCCTTTGTGTCGTCGTAGCTGAAGCCATGGCGCGGATGCTCGAGCCACAGCCCCATGACCACCTTCATTCCCAGCCGATGGGCTTCGTCCAGCACCCAGGCGTCGGACTGGCGATAAACGCGCACCACCTTTGCCCCGGTGACAGCCAGGCGCGCGAGGCTGGCCTTGTCGCCCTCGAAGGCAGCGCCTTGCCACTGGCTATCTCTGGCCAGCGTGTGGAATGAGGCTGCCAGCAGCAGGCAGCCGAATAAAAAAGTTATCGCTGGTCGCACTTGAAATCCCCGAACCCCGTCCCTATTATTAGCACTCGTTGGCAGTGAGTGCTAACAAGCTTCTGGCGATAGCGAATTCGCTACCCTGAGCTCACTCATTTTTCCTGCGGGTACGTCCCGTATATATGCAACCCAAAAGTTCAACTGTAGATAGGAGAGAACTCGATGAAGATTCGTCCCCTGCACGATCGCGTGATCGTCAAGCGTCTGGAAGCCGAACGCAAGACCGCCAGCGGTATCGTGATTCCTGACAGCGCCGGCGAGAAGCCCGATCAGGGCGAAGTGCTGGCCGTCGGTAACGGCAAGATTCTCGACGACGGCAAGGTGCGTCCGATGGCCGTCAAGGTGGGCGACAAGGTGCTGTTCGGCAAGTATGCCGGCCAGGCCGTCAAGGTCGAAGGCGACGAGCTCCTCGTGATGCGCGAGGAAGACATCATGGGCGTGGTCGAGGCCTGAGCCTCCCTGCAGTCCTGAAACGCTAACCTGAAAATATTCTGGAGTTCTGAAGAATGGCAGCTAAAGAAGTCAAGTTTGGTGATTCCGCCCGCGAGCGCATGGTCGCTGGTATCAACATCCTGGCCAACGCGGTCAAGGTGACCCTGGGCCCCAAGGGCCGCAACGTCGTGCTCGAGCGCTCGTTCGGCGCCCCGACCGTGACCAAGGACGGTGTGTCGGTCGCCAAGGAAATCGAACTGAAGGACAAGTTCGAGAACATGGGCGCGCAGATGGTCAAGGAAGTCGCGTCCAAGACCTCCGATATCGCCGGTGACGGCACCACCACGGCCACCGTGCTGGCGCAGTCGATCGTGCGCGAAGGCATGAAATACGTCGCCGCTGGCATGAACCCGATGGACCTGAAGCGCGGCATCGACAAGGCCGTCGTTGCCACCATCGAAGAGCTGAAGAAGCTGTCCAAGCCCTGCTCGACCAACAAGGAAATCGCCCAGGTCGGTTCGATCTCGGCCAACTCCGACAGCGACATCGGCGACATCATCGCCAAGGCGATGGACAAGGTCGGCAAGGAAGGCGTGATCACCGTTGAAGACGGCAAGTCGCTCAACAACGAGCTCGATGTGGTCGAAGGCATGCAGTTCGATCGTGGCTACCTGTCGCCCTATTTCATCAACAATC
>DAORUJ010000113.1:0-10223 GCA_035433105.1 Thauera sp. | reverse complement strand
GCAGGGTGTTGCAGGCGTTGGCGAGGTGCTTGAGGCTCTTGTGCAAGGCCCAGCCAATCAGCGGCTCGAAGGCGTTGAGCTGCAGTTGGCCGCCTTCCGAGGCCATGGTGATGGCGACGTCCTTGCCGATCACTTCAAACGCGACCTGGTTCATGACCTCCGGGATCACCGGGTTGATCTTGCCCGGCATGATCGAGGAGCCGGCCTGGCGCGCAGGCAAGCGGATGTCGGCGACGCCGGTCTGGGGGCCGGAGGACGGCAGGCGCAGGTCGTTGCTGATCTTGGACTGTTTGGTCGCGATGCGCTTCAGCGTGCCCGAAACATCGACGAAGCCGCCTGTGTCCGAGGTGGCGGCGATCAGGTCGTTTGCCTTTGTCACCGGTACGCCCGACATCTCGGCGAGCATCGGGATCACCATATCGACGTAGCCGACGGGTGCGTTGATGCCGGTGCCGATGGCCGTGCCACCCATGTTCACTTCGGTCATCTGGCGGGCGGATTCGCGCAGGCGCTGCTCGTCGTCGGCCAGCATGCTGGCAAAGGCGGCAAATTCCTGGCCGAGCGTCATCGGCACGGCGTCCTGCAACTGGGTGCGTCCAATCTTGAGCACGGACGCGAATTCGGTGGCCTTGACTTCGAAAGCGCCGCGCAGGCTGGCGAGCGCCTGCAGCAAGCTCTGGATGCCGAACCAGGTCGCGATCTTGAGCGCGGTGGGGTAGGCATCGTTGGTGCTCTGTGAAGCGTTGACGTGGTCGTTGGGGTGAATGACGTCGTAGCGACCCCTTTCCAGGCCGAGGTGTTCGAGCGCACGGTTGGCGATCACCTCATTGGCATTCATGTTGGTCGAGGTGCCCGCACCGCCCTGGATCACGTCGACGATGAACTGGTCGTGCAACTGGCCGTCGATCAGGTCGTCGCATGCGCGGGAAATGGCTTGGGCCTGGTATTTCTGGAGCACGCCCATCTGCAGGTTGACATGGGCAGCTGCCGTGTTCGGCCGCTGTGTTCAGCCACCTTGCGCAGGCGGAAAGCCCAGGGCAGGTGGTGTCGGCGATGGGGTATGTGAGTTTTGTCTTATAATCGTTTAAGAGTCCTTCACCATCCCGCTGAAGCCATGCAGCCCACTCATCTCGACAAGCATTCGAGTGCGTCCTCTGACGCGCGCCGACGCGTGGGCGGCAGCTTGACCGAGCCCGGTTTGCAGCGTGGCGTCAGACCGGCGCTGACATTCGGGCTTACAGGGTTCCCGGCCGTGCTTTCTCCGGCCGTGCGGGGCCGGAGCCGGGACTGATCCCTGGCTTTCCCGCACGGCATCTTGCCAGGGCGCGCGTTGCGCGCCCTGAACAACGTGCAGCCAGTGCGGGACGGGAGACTCTTTCCGGCGGACCTCAGCTCTTCATTCGGTCGTGAGTCGATCGTGGATGCGGCCGGCTCACTGAGTCTTTGGCGGGACGCTGATTCACCCGACCAATCGAGCTCTCCCCCATCTCTGGCTGCAACCGAATCGTTGCGATGTGTTCGCGACGGTGCGCATGCATATCGGAGTAGTCATGGTTCTCACACGGAGCTTCGTCAGGGCGAAGCGACCCTGTACCGACGGATTTCGTTGGTTCGTCCGCCAGTTCGACGAAGGCGGAAATTATCAGGATTTGCTGGACAGAATGGTGGCCGCAGGGCGTGCCGGCGACGCATGCTGGCTGCTTGAGCAATTCGGCCCCACCAACGAGGTTCGTCAGGTCGATGCGATCGAGGCCGACGCCATCGTGTTCGCCGGCACGCTGCAGGTCCGCGGAGGGGTGGATGTCCTGGGCAAGGTCCATGTCGGCCGTACCCTGCAGGCGGGCGGCGGGGTGTGCGTGGGGGGCGATCTGATCGTTGGCGACGATCTGCGCGTTGACGGCAATGTGCGCGGCGACGGACGCATCGACATTGGTGGCGATGCGCGCGTCGGCTGGGGGCTGGAGTCGCAGGGTGAGTTGCGCTGCGGCGGCGAGCTGCGAGCTGGCTGGGATCTGCGCTGCGGCGCTCGGTTGAGGCTGGAAGGTAACGCCTTTGTCGGGCTCGATGTCCGTACTGCGGGCGACCTGCGTTGCACCAAAGGTTTGCAACTGGGTGGCGATCTGTGTGCCGAAGCAAATCTGCGCGTGGATCACGGCATTGTTGCGGGGGGCTCGGTGTGCGGTGCGCTGCACCTTGAAGTGGGTTGGGGCATCTGCGCGGGTGGAGAAGTTCGCGCGGCTGGTGCCATTCGTGCTGGCGAGAGCATTCAGGCGGGTAAGCGGATTCGTGCCGGTGAGGGCTATGGCGTGTTTGCCGGTCTCGACGTGCAGGTCGAAGCCTGGGAGGCCTGTGCGCGTGTCTGTGCGCCCGAGAAGCCCGACGGGCTGATGAGCGGCTGGTGGGCTGGCCCTTCAGTGCTGCTGGCACGTGCGCAACCATGATCGTCCCCGCGACCTGCGCGCCCTGAGCCAGGCGTCCGGCCTTGTTGGCAGACGCGTGCCTGCTTGCGCAAGGCTGCGCTGGAGCCGACCGCCGGCGCACGGTTGTACCGCTACGTTTGCAGGTCTGCTCCCTCTGACTGGCCTTTTTTGGAGCAATTGTGCATTAATGGAGCAGTCCGGTTCACAGCGTATTGAACCGGGCCAGTGTCAGCGCCGCCAAGCCTATGAAATCGGGGGGAGCGGACATCTGGCACGAACAGTGCTAGTTGTTCCCAGCGGCGATCGACGCCCGACTCTATCCACATCAGGAGACAAAACATGCTCTACGCAATGCCCGGGCAGGATGGTGCCAAGCTTCAGTTCAAGACGCACTACGACAACTTCATCGGCGGCAAATGGGTGGCGCCGGTCAAGGGGCAGTATTTCGATGTGGTCTCGCCCATCAACGGCAAGGTCTATACCCAGGCAGCCCGTTCCACCGAAGAGGACGTGAACCTGGCGCTCGACGCCGCTCACGCCGCCGCCGATGCCTGGGGCAAGACCTCACCGACCGAGCGTGCCAACGTGCTGCTCAGGATCGCCGACCGCCTGGAAGCCAATCTGGAACTGCTTGCCTACGCCGAGACGGTGGACAACGGCAAGCCGATTCGCGAAACCCTCAACGCCGACATTCCACTGGCGATTGACCACTTCCGCTATTTTGCCGGTTGCATCCGCGCGCAGGAGGGTGGTATTTCGCAGATCGACGAAAATACGGTTGCCTACCATTTCCACGAGCCGCTGGGTGTCGTGGGCCAGATCATCCCGTGGAACTTCCCCATCCTGATGGCCGCGTGGAAGATCCCGCCTGCGCTGGGCGCCGGAAATTGCGTGGTGCTCAAGCCCGCCGAGTCCACGCCCATCAGCCTGCTGATCCTGGTGGAGTTGATTGCCGACCTGCTGCCGCCGGGCGTGCTCAACATCGTCAACGGTTTCGGCCGGGAGGCCGGCATGCCGCTTGCCACCAGCAAGCGCATCGCCAAGATCGCCTTTACTGGTTCGACCTCCACCGGCCGGGTCATTGCCCAGGCCGCGGCCAACAACCTGATTCCGGCCACGCTGGAACTGGGTGGCAAGTCGCCCAACGTTTTCTTTGCCGACATCATGGACCAGGATGATGCCTTCCTCGACAAGGCCATCGAGGGGCTGGTGCTGTTTGCCTTCAACCAGGGCGAGGTGTGCACCTGCCCCAGTCGCGCGCTGATCCAGGAGTCGATCTACGACCGCTTCATGGCGCGTGTACTCAAACGGGTCGCCGCGATCAAGCAGGGCAGCCCGCTCGACACCGACACCATGCTGGGTGCCCAGGCGTCGCGCGAGCAGATGACCAAGATCGAGTCCTATCTCGAACTGGGTCGCCAAGAAGGCGCCGAATGCCTGATCGGCGGCGCGCGTGCGCAACTCGACGGCGACCTGACCGACGGCTTCTACATCCAGCCGACCCTGTTCAAGGGCCACAACAAGATGCGCATCTTCCAGGAGGAAATCTTCGGCCCGGTCCTGGCCGTGACCACCTTCAAGGACGAGGCCGAGGCGCTGGCCATTGCCAACGATACCTTGTATGGCCTGGGGGCAGGGGTGTGGAGCCGCAATGGCAACGTCGCCTATCGCATGGGCCGTGCCATCAAGGCCGGTCGGGTGTGGACCAACTGCTATCACGCCTACCCGGCGCACGCCACTTTCGGTGGCTACAAGGAGTCGGGCATCGGCCGCGAGAACCACAAGGACATGCTCGCCCACTATCAGCAGACCAAGAATCTGCTTGTTAGCTACAGCGAGAACAAGCTCGGTTTCTTCTGATCCGTGATCGCTGATACCGTATCTGTTTGCGGGTAAGGGGCCGGGGGCGGGCGACCGTCTCCGGCTTTTATCGCGGGCTTTTGCGCTGTGCCCGTTCGCTCTGGAGGAAATCCACATGGTCGATCGCGTCGTTGCCACGCCCGCTGCGCTGGAGCTGATCGAACAGCTCAAGGTGCAGTACGGGCCGGCGCTGATGTTCCACCAGTCCGGTGGTTGCTGTGACAACAGCGCTGCCAATTGCTACCTGCCCACCGACCTGACGATCGGCGCGCACGATGTTCACCTCGGTGAAATTGGTGGTGTGCCGTTCTACATCAGCGAATCGCAATACCAGTACTGGAAGCACACCCAACTCATCATTGACGTGATCGATGGGCAAGGCGGCACGTTCTCGCTTGAAGGCAGCACTGGCAAGGCTTTCCACACCCGCTCGCGCTTGTTCGATGAGGCCGAGCTGGCAGCGCTGGAGGCTGAGGGCAGCGCCCGTGCCGGCGCCTGAACCGATGAAAAAGCGCCGCGCAGCGCCCTGGTCGGCGCTGCTGCTTTTCGGTCTGGCCGCATTGTGCATGGTGCCGGCAGTGATGTGTTTCGCCGGTGCCGGGGGCTTGATTCATCCCGCGCTCGCCGAGCCCATGGCGGGGGTCGTGTTCCTGGTGTCGGCGATCGCGCTGGCGGGTTCGGGCGGCTTTCCGTTGGTCATGGCGCGTCTGGCGGACCGGGACGTCGAATGCTAGATCCTGGTCTGTCTGCTGCCTGACGGGCGCAGATGGCCCAATCTCAGACGGCCTCGTTCCCATTGGCCTTGCGCGTTCAGGCCTTCCAGTGCCCCGACTTGCCGCCCAGTTTCTCCATCAGCTGGATGCCCTCCATGCGCATGCCGCGGTCGACGGCCTTGCACATGTCGTAGATGGTGAGCAGGCCAACGTTGACTGCCGTGAGCGCCTCCATTTCCACGCCGGTGCGGCCAACGGTCTCGGCGGTGACGGTGCAGCGCACCGCATGGTCGGCTTCTTCGTGTTCGAAGTCGACCGCCACACGGGTGAGCGGGATCGGATGGCATAGCGGAATCAGCTCGCTGGTGCGCTTCGAGGCCTGGATGGCGGCGATGCGGGCGATGCCCAGCACATCGCCTTTTTTCGCCGTGCCCGTACGAATCATGGCGAAGGTTTCGGGCTGCATCAGGATGCGACCGGTGGCGATGGCGACACGGCGGGTTTCGGACTTGGCGCCGACATCGACCATGTGGGCCTGGCCGTCAGCGTCGAAATGGGTCAGCGGATTATCGGTCAGCGGCTTATGGGTGGGAGCGGTCATGTTGTGCGGCTGCGAGAGTGCAGAAAGCGGGCGTACAGCAAGCCAGCGAAAAGGGCGTGTGCGGCTTCGACCCGTCTTGCTGCAAGCCGATACACATGGCAGGGAACGCTTTGAAAGTGGCGGGTATCATAGCACCCGATGATGCGACGATCCCTTGCCCTGCTGCTCAGCCTTGCGCTGGCTTTTCCCGTCCATGGCTACGACTTGCCCGACCTGGGCGACGTGGCGGCGTCCGAGCTGTCGCCTGCCGCCGAGCGTCGCATTGGCGAGCAGATCATCAGCCAGATCCGCTGGCGCGATGCGGCCTATCTCGATGACCCGGAGCTTGAGGAGTACATCGGCCGCGTTGGTCATCGACTGGCCGCGGTCAGCAACAACCCCAGCCTGGATTTCGATTTCTTCGTCGTCAATGATCCGACGCTCAACGCTTTTGCGCTGCCAGGCGGCTTCATCGGTGTGCACACGGGCCTGTTGCTGGCGGCGCAGACCGAGTCAGAGTTTGCCTCGGTGCTCGGTCACGAGATTGCCCACGTCACCCAGCGCCATATCGCGCAGATCGTCGGCAAGCAGAGTCAGTCGGCGATGCTGATGATTGCGTCGCTGCTGGTGGCGGTGCTGGCGGCGCGCAGCAATTCGGACGTGAGCCAGGCGGCGATTGCGGCCGGGCAGGCGGGGGCGATCCAGTCGCAGCTCGGCTACACGCGCGCCTTCGAGCGCGAGGCCGACCGCACCGGACTGGAGACGCTGGAAGGCGCAGGATTCGATGTGCGTGGCATGCCGGGCTTCTTCGAGCGCCTGCAGCGCGCCACGCGCATGTACGAGAACAATGCCCCGGCCTATCTGCGCACCCATCCGCTGACCACCGAACGGATCGCCGACATGGAAAACCGTGTGGCTTCGATGCGCTATCGGCAAGTGGTCGACTCGCCGGATTTCCTCTTTGCGCGCGCCAAACTGCGAGCCAATAGTGACCAGCCGGCCGAGGCAGTGAAGGCTATGGAGAACCAGGTCGCACAGGCGCCTGACGATCGCGCTGCGGCATACGGGCTGGCCCGCGCACTATTCCGCGCCGGGCGGTTTGACGAGGCATCGCAGCGACTCAGCGCGCTGCGCGGCAAGTCATCGCCCTCGCCGTGGGTGGAAACGCTGGCGGCCGAGATCGCGCTGGCGCGCAAGGATGGCGCGGCCGCCGTCCGCACGCTCGAGACGGCCACGCGCAGCTTCCCGTCCAGTCGCAGCCTGGTCTATGCGCTGGCCGATGCGCGCATCCTTGCCGGGGAGCCTGGCGCCGCGGTCGAAGGGGTTCGCAGCGTACTGAGTGGGCGTCAGTCCGATCCGCGGCTGTGGCAGCTACTGTCGCGGGGCTATGCGGCGCTGGGCAAACGCACGGCGCAGCACCGCGCGCAGGCCGAGGTCTACCTGCTGCGTGGCAGTCTGCCGGCTGCGGTCGAGCAGCTCGAAATTGCGCGCAAGGCGGGCGACGGCGACTTCTTCGATCTGTCGGCGGTCGACGCCCGCCTGCGCGAACTCAAACAGCGCCTGATCGAGCAGCGGCGTGAGCGTTACGAGTGATGGCTGGAGAGTGATGGCTGGAGAGTGATGGCTGGAAATGGCGCCCCCTTACTTCGCTCTGATTGAGTGCGGGCCCGGGTGCAGGCCGCGATCCGTCTTCTCCACTCTGCAGGCCATCCATTAGAATGACCGACTGCTCCAAACACCGATAACAGAGGACAAAGGATGGATTTTGACAAGGAAGTGGACGCCCGGGGCTTGAACTGCCCATTGCCGATCCTGCGCGCCAAGAAAGCGCTGGCCGAGATGACGCCGAGCGAGGTGTTGCGCGTGGTGGCCACGGATCCGGGTTCGGTGAAGGACTTCCAGGCTTTTGCCAAGCAGACGGGTAACGAGTTGCTGAAGCAGGGCGAGACGGCGGACAAGGCGTTCGAGTTCTTTCTGAAGCGCAAGTAGGCCTGTTGCGTTGCTGACGGCTGGATAGAGAACGGGCTGCCCGATGATTCGGGCAGCCCGTTTTTTTTTGCGTGGTTTTCGTTACCCGCGAAGAACCACAAGTAGCACGGGTGCTGCGCCGGTCACTCGCTCGGCAGGTTGCGGAACGCGCCCTACCGGCTCGGGCAGTTCTCGCCTGCGCCGCGAATGATCAGCACATCACCTGCTCGCGTTGAAGCGGTCGGGACGCAAGCAGGCTTTGCCCTATCCGCCCAGCTTTGCCAGCTGCGGCTTCAGTTGGTCCGCCGTGGTCTTGAAGCTGGCCAGGCGGTCGCGTTCCTGCTGCACTACGATGGCCGGGGCACGATCGACGAAGCTGGTGTTGCCGAGCTTGACTTCTGCCTTGGCGATCTCGCCTTCGAGACGGGCGATTTCCTTGTGCAGACGTTCGCGCTCGGCGGCGACGTCGATCTCCACCTTCAGCATCAGGCGGGTTTCGCCGGCGATCGCCACCGGGGCCAGTTCTTCGGCGCTGATTTCACCAACGATCTGCACGTTCGACAGCTTGGCCAGACCGGCGAGGTAGGGCGCGTAGAGGGTCAGCGCAGCCTTGTCGCCTGCGGCGATCAGCGGCAGGCGCTGGGCGGGGGAGATGTTCATCTCGCCGCGCAGGTTGCGGCAGGCGTAGATCATTGCCTTCAGTTCGGTGACCCTGGCTTCGGCCACCTCGTCGATGCGCGTCATGTCGGCCTGCGGGTAGCGGGCCTGCATCAGGCTGTCGCAGTCCTTGCGTCCGGCCAGCGGGGCGACGGTCTGCCACAGTTCCTCGGTGACGAAGGGGATGAGCGGGTGCGCCAGGCGCAGCACGGTCTCGAGCACGCGCAGCAGGCTGCGGCGGGTGGCGCGCTGTTGCGCCGGCGTGCCGCTCTGGATCTGCACCTTTGCGAGCTCGAGATACCAGTCGCAGTACTCGTCCCAGACGAACTCATAGATCGCGCGTGCGGCGAGGTCGAAGCGGTAGCTGTCGAATTGCGTGGCGACTTCGGCTTCGGTGCGCTGCAGGCGCGAGACGATCCAGCGGTCGGCGAAGGAGAAGTCGAGCTCTTCGCGCGTGCACACCACGTTGTCGCCGATACCGCAGTCCTGCCCGTCGCAGTTCATCAGCACGAAGCGGGTGGCGTTCCACAGCTTGTTGCAGAAGTTGCGGTAGCCCTCGCAGCGTGCGAGGTCGAACTTGATGTCGCGGCCCGGGCTGGCGAGGCTGGCGAAGGTGAAGCGCAGGGCGTCAGTGCCGAAGGCCGGGATGCCGTCGGGGAACTCCTTGCGTGTCTTCTTCTCGATGCTTTGCGCCTGTTTAGGGTTCATCAGGCCAAAGGTGCGCTTCTCGATCAGTTGGTCGAGGGCGATGCCGTCGATGAGGTCGATCGGGTCGAGCACGTTGCCCTTCGACTTCGACATCTTCTGGCCTTCGGCGTCGCGGATCAGGCCATGTACGTACACATGCTTGAACGGGATCTTGCCGGTGAGGTGCTTGGTCATCATGACCATGCGCGCTACCCAGAAAAAGATGATGTCGAAGCCGGTCACCAGCACCGTCGACGGCAGGTAAAGGTCGAGCGCATGGTTGCTCTTTTGCGGCCACTCCGCAGTCCAGTCCAGGGTCGAGAACGGCCACAGGGCGGACGAGTACCAGGTGTCGAGTACGTCTTCGTCGCGGCGCAGACCCTTGGCACGCAGGTCGGCCACCAGCATGCGGAGGTTTCCGGCTTCGTCGCTACGGCCCTGTTGTTCGGCGTGGTGTGCGTTGTCTTCCATCTCGGAGAGGTGACGCTGCAACTGCTCGGTGGCGTCGGCTTCCGAGGTGGCGACATAGACGTTTTCAAGTGCGTCGTACCAGGCCGGGATGCGGTGGCCCCACCACAACTGGCGTGAGATGCACCAGTCCTGGATATTGTTCAGCCACTGGTTGTAGGTGTTGACCCAGTTCTCCGGGTAGAACTTGATCTCACCCGATGAAACGACATCGAGCGCCTTCTGCGTGATCGACTTGCCGTCCGCGCCGGTCTTGCTCATGGCGACGAACCACTGGTCGGTGAGCATCGGTTCGATGATCACCCCGGTACGGTCGCCGCGCGGCACCTGCATCTTGTGCGGCTTGACGTCGATCAGCACGCCCTCAGCCTCCAGCTTCGCCACCACCGTCTCGCGGGCCTCGACGCGGTCAAGGCCCGCCAGGTCCGCGGGCAGCGCGTAGGTGCCACAGGCATGGCCGTCGGCGCCGTAGCGCTCGGCCTCGGCCGGCACGCTGCCGTCGAGCTTGAGGATGACGACCTTCTCCAGCTGATGGCGCTGGCCGACAGCGTAGTCGTTGAAATCGTGCGCGGGCGTGACCTTCACGCAGCCGGTGCCGAACTCACGGTCGACATAGTCGTCGGCGATGATCGGGATGTGGCGCCCGGTCAGGGGCAGGGCGACGGTCTTGCCGATGAGCGGGGCGTAGCGTTCGTCTTCGGGATGCACCATCACGGCGACGTCGCCGAGCAGGGTCTCGGGACGGGTGGTGGCGACGGTGAGGCCTTTTAGCTCACCGATGGCGCCGTCGGAGAAGGGGTAGAGGATGTGGTACAGCTTGCCGTCTTCTTCTTCGGACACGACTTCGAGGTCGGATACCGCGGTGCCGAG
>DAORUJ010000112.1:0-10443 GCA_035433105.1 Thauera sp. | reverse complement strand
GATTCAGTGTCGGCGGTGAATCTGGATGAGGAGGCGGCGAATCTCGTGCGCTTCCAGCAAAGTTATCAGGCTGCCGGACGGGTGATGTCGGTGGCGCAGCGGCTGTTCGACGAAATGCTGTCGATTGGCCGCTGACGGGGGAGAGCATCATGCGCGTATCGACCAACATGATCTATGACCAGGGCGTCAGCGCCATGCAGCGCCAGACGGCAGGGCTGCTTCATACGGGGCAGCAGCTCGCGACCGGACGCAAGATTCTGACGCCAGCAGATGATCCGGTGGCGTCAGCGCGTGCGCTTGATGTCACCCAGTCGCGCAGTGTCAATGCGCAATTCATCACCAACCAGGGCTATGCCGAAGACGCCTTGAGGCTTGTCGAAGGGCAGCTCACCGGTGCGGGCGAGATCATCCAGTACGCTCGCGAACGGGTGCTGGCCGCCGGCAATCCGGCACTGTCCGACTCGGACCGCAGGTCGATCGCCGCCGATCTTGGCGCACAATTCGACGCCATGCTCGCAATCTCGAACACGCGCGACGCCAACGGTGATTACCTGTTTGCCGGCTATCAGTCCAATACGCCACCGTTCGCCGCAGCAACGAACGGTAGCGTGCGTGGCGCCGACTACGAAGGTGATCAGGGCACGCGCACGATGCAGGTGTCGTCGTCGCGCTTCATGCCGGTCAGTTTCGCTGGCGAAGATGCTTTCGGCGGCGGGGATGGCAGCGTGTTCAAGGTGCTGGGCGAGTTCATCAGTGCGCTGGAATCGGGGGCCAGCGTGAGTGGGGCCGTCAGTGGCGCACTCGAGGGCCTGGACCAGAGTCTGGACACGGTGCTCACCGTGCGTGCCCAGATCGGCTCGCAGCTGGTCGAGGTCGAGCAGCTCGGCTTCATCGGCAGCGATCTCGACCTGCAGTACGCCACCACCCTGTCCGGCCTGCAGGATCTGGACTTCAACGAGGCGATCTCGCGCCTGAAGCAGCAGGAAACCTATCTGCAGGCGGCGCAGCAGTCCTTTCTCAAGATCACCGGCTTGTCCCTGTTCAACTACCTGAGCTGACGTCGATGCGCCTTGCAGGCCCTCTTTTCACGCGTCGCATGACGCGCGCGTCCTGTGTGCTCGCCTCGCTGCTATTGCTTTCCGCGTGTGCAAGTTTTTCCGACGATGCACGACCGCTGTCCGAGCGCGCAGCGGAAGATCTCAGCCAGTCCGGGGGTAGCGTGGCCGGCGCAGTAGGCGGGTTACTGGTGCTTTCGGATCTGGACATGCTTGACCCGGCTTACCTTTCCGGCATGCTGATTGCGTACGCCTTCTACGATCCCCTGGCGCCAAACTGGCGTGTGGACATGAAGCGCAATGGGGATGAGCGGGTGGTAATGGACCTGAAAATGCGCACCCTGGTGACCGGGGGTGAAGGTGAGGCGCGCCAGGTATTCCTGCGCACCGCGCGGCGCATGGTCGAGGAGGGCGGCTATGCGAGTTTCGACGTGCTGCGCTACGAAGAGGGCATGGAAGCAACGCGACCCTTTGCGCGCCGAGTGGCCCAGGGCGAGATCCGCTTGCTGCGCTCGCGCCAGTTTCCAACGTTTTGAGCGCTGGCGGCTAATCCGGTTTGAGCGGCGCCAACGCCTCGAGCATCCGCCCGATGTCGTCGAAGCCGCGATCGAACAGACTTTGCAGTACCGGGGCAAAGTTGGTCATCAGCAACAGCACGCCAATGAAACCGGCCGTCAGCGTGACCGGGAAGCCCACGGCGAACAGGTTGAGCTGGGGTGCCGCACGGGTCAGCACGCCCAGCGCGATGTTGGCCACCAGCAAGATGCCGATCACCGGCAGCGCCAGCAGCAGCCCGGCGGCAAACACGGTGATGCCGGTGCGGGCGATGTAGCCCCATCCCTGCGCACGCAGGACGTCGGTGCCAATCGGTAGCCACTCGAAACTGCGCGCCAGCACCTCGATCAGCAGCAGATGGCCGTTGGCCGCAAGAAACAGCAGCGTCGTCAGCAGCCCCAGGAAGTCGGACAGCACTGCCGTCTGGCCGCCCGCATCAGGGTCGAAGAAGATGGCGAAAGACAGGCCCATCTGCATGCCGATCAGCGCTCCAGCCATGTCCACGGCGGCGAACACGATGCGCATCATGAAACCGATCGCGATGCCGATGAAGATCTGCTGTGCAAAGATCATCAGGCCGATGGCCGAGTCCGGAGTGACAACCGGCATGGGCGGCATCACCGGCAGCAGCGCAATGCCCACGCCCATGCCGATCGCCAGCCGCACCCTCACCGCGACGCCACGGCTGGAGAAGATCGGTGCCGCGGCAAACAGGCCCAGCAGCCGCGCCAGCGGAAACATCAGCGCGGCAAGCCAGGCGTCCAGTTGGGCGGCGGTGACGCTGAGCACGGGTGGGCGCCGTTCAGCCGATCATGGCCGGGATCGACTCGAACAGCCGGCGCATGAAGTCGGTCAGCAGCGTGATCATCCATGGCCCGGCCAGCACCAGAGTGACGAAGATTGCTACCAGTTTGGGCACGAAGGAGAGCGTCATTTCGTTGATCTGGGTAGCGGCCTGGAAAATGCTGATCAGCAGGCCGGTCACCAGCGCCGCCAGGAACAGCGGCGCCGACACCATCAGCGTGACTTCGATCGCCTGGCGGCCCAGTTCGATGACAGCGGTGGGGGTCATGATGAAATCCTCCTGCGACGCCGCTCTAGACTGCGAAGCTCTGGACCAGCGAACCGATCAGTAGTGTCCAGCCATCGACCAGTACGAAAAGCATGATCTTGAACGGGAGCGACACGATGACCGGCGACATCATCATCATGCCCATCGACATCAGCACCGAGGCGACCACCATGTCGATGATGATGAAGGGAATGAAGATGATGAAGCCGATCTGGAAGGCGGTTTTCAGCTCGGAGGTGACGAAGGCCGGGATGACGACGCGCATTGGCAGGTCGGCCGCCTTTTCCACCGCCGGCACCTTGGCCAGGCCGGCGAACAATTCCAGGTCGGGTTGGCGCACCTGGGCGAGCATGAAGGTCTTGACCGGCACCGAGGCGCGCTCCAGTGCTTCATCGAACTGGATCTGGCCTTCGGACAACGGCAGGTAGGCGTCGGCGTAAACGCGTTCGCCCACTGGCGCCATGATGAAGAAGGTGAGGAACAGCGCCAGACCGAGCAAGACCTGGTTGGGTGGGGCGGTTTGCGTGCCCATGGCCTGACGCAGCAGCGAAAACACGATGATGGTGCGCGTGAAGCTGGTCATCATCAGCACCATTGCCGGGATGAAACTCAACAGCGTCATCAGCAGCAGGGTCTGGATGGTCAGGCTGTAGGTGGTGCCGCCATCAGGCGCTGTGGTGGTGGTGAGCGCCGGCAGCACCTGCGCGCTGGCCAGCAGGGGCAGCCCAAGGAGTACGAGCAGGGTGCCGATGTGCCATGCCGGTGTGTGGCGTCTGCCCGGTGTGGTGTGCTCAGCGCGCATTGCGGCGCTCCATGGCCTGCTTGAGCCAACCGGAAAAGTTGGGGCCGGCCTGGCCGGCGCCTGCGCTGGTGGGTAGCGGCAGTTCGTTGCGATTCATCTCGTGCAGCTTGTTCACGCTGCCCGGTGCCACCCCCAGCACCAGCACCTGCTCGCCAAGCTGCACCAGCACCACGCGTTCGCGTGGGCCGACGGCTGCCGCACCCAGGACCTTGATCACAGTGCCGCCGCCGCGTGGCGCGGCCAGGCGGCGGATCAGCCACAGACAGGCGAACAGCAGCGCGATGACCACCGCGAGGCCGAACAACATCTGCACCAGGCTGGCGGCGAAGTCCGGTGAAGCCGTTGCAGGCGAACTGCCTGCAACTGATGTACTGACGGATGGGGCGCTGGTGCCCGCAGCGGTGCCGGGCGCGCCCTGGGCGATCGCCAGGGTCGGGAGAAGGGGTATCGACAGCAGGATGAGGAAGCGCGCGCGCGACACGAGTCTGGGCGGGCTCAGTTGCGGATCTTGCGCATGCGCTCTGCCGGACTGATGATGTCCGTCAGGCGGATGCCGAATTTGTCATTCACCACCACGACCTCTCCCTGCGCGATCAGGGTGCCATTGACCAGCACGTCCATCGGCTCTCCGGCCAGGCCGTCGAGCTCGACGACCGAACCGTGCGCCAGTTGCAGCAGGTTGCGGATGGACAGCTTGGTACGCCCCAGCTCCACGGTGATTTGCACCGGGATGTCGAGGATCATGTCGAAGTCGTTCAGTGATCCGGGTTTGCCGCCCGCGCCGCCGAAGTCCTCGAACAGCTGGCTCGCCGGGCGGGCCTGATAGGGTGAGTCGCTCATCGCGGCGGCGGCAAGCTCGGCGGCTACGCGGTCGGCTTCGCTGTCTGTGCCAGCAACCGCTTCTGCGGTGGCCTGCTCCTCCATTGCGGAGGCCCAATCGTCGTCGGAAATCTGGTTGTCGTCAGCCATTCTGGCCTCCTGGAAACTTGGGTGCCTCGCCTTCCTCGACATGGGCGACGAAACGTTCGACCCGGACCGCATAGTGTCCGTTGCGGGTTCCCTGCCGGCAGTCGAACACCGGCACGCCGTCCACGTCGGTTTGTAGCAGTTCTGGAACGTGCAGCGGAATCACGTCACCGACACGCATATCCACGATGTCGCGCAGCGTAACCCGGGCACTGCCCAGGTTGCAGTGCAGATCGACTTCAGCTGTCTGCAACTGCCGCGACAGCAGCTTGATCCAGCGCCGGTCGGATGTGAGGTGGTCGCTCTGCATCGTCGAATACAGCAGTTCGCGAATCGGCTCGAGCATCGAGTAGGGGAAACAGATGTGCATTTCCGCCTGTGTGCCCCCCAGTTCCAGCGAAAAACTGGTGGCGATGACGATCTCGGAAGGTGTGGCGATGTTGGCAAACTGCGAGTTCATCTCGGAGCGGATGTACTCGAAATCGAGTTTGAACACCGGCGCCCAGGCCTTGCTGTACTCGGTGAACACCACCTCGAGCAGGGCCTGGATGATGCGCTGCTCGGTCGGGGTGAAATCGCGCCCTTCGACCCGGGTGTGAAAGCGCCCGTCGCCGCCGAACATGTTGTCGACCACGAGAAAAACCAGATTAGGCTCGAGCACCACCAGGCCCGTGCCCCGCATCGGCTTGGCGGTGATCAGGTTGAGATTGGTCGGCACCACCAGGTTGCGCACGAACTCGGCGTATTTCTGCACCTTGATCGGCCCCACGGACAATTCGACATTGCGGTGCAGGTAGTTGAACAGGCCGATGCGGAAATAGCGCGCAAAGCGTTCGTTGATGAGCTCCATGGTGGGCATGCGCCCACGGACGATACGCTCCTGGGTGGCGAGGTTGTAAGGGCGCACACCCTCCGCCGAGACCTCGTCAGCCACCGGCTCGTCGGACTCCCCGCTGACGCCCCTGAGCAGGGCGTCAACCTCTTCCTGGGAGAGAAAGTCCGAAGCCATGGCGTCGATCCTTTACTGGATGATGAAGGAGTTGAACAGTACGGCCTGAATCGGGCCGATTGACGTAGAGCGCCCGCGGGCGTCGGTCTGAACCGGAAAGCCCAGCGCCGCATTGGTCTCGTCGACAATGGTGGCGGCAAGGATCTCGCGCCCCTCGGTGGACGCCAATTCGGACGGCAGCTTGCTCGACAGCATCAGGTTGATGCGATGGCGGATTTCGGGCATGAAACCCTTCAGGCTTTCGCCAAGCTTCGCGTCCGAAACACGCAACACGATGGCGACCTGGAGGTAGTGATCGCCTTCGTCGCCCCGCAGATTGACCGTGAATGGGTCGAGCGGTACGAAAGTGGGCGGCTTGGATAGATCGACGACGACCGCGGTGGGTGCGGCGGGTGCCGCAGCGGCATCATGTGCGTCGGCCTCTTCGTGTCCCTTGTCCTTCTTCAACAGCAGCAGCGCCCCGACGGCACCGGCAACGACGATCAACACCACGAGCAGCACGATGACGATGATCATCATCAGCTTGCTTTTCTTCTTCGGTGCTGCGCCGTCTTCGGCTGATTCGGGTTTGGGTGGCGCCTTGGACATGCGGTTCTCCTGATTCCTGGGTTGGATTATCCCGGATGGCCGCAAGCCGTGAAGCGTGGAAAAGTGGGCGAGAGCAGCCCCTATTCACCCGCTTCAGGCGAAGGTGTCGACCAGTCCGTCGTGTTGTCGCAGCCACGTCGTACGGGTCGTGCCGTCGATCGTGTCTGCACCTGTTTCTCCGCCGCGTCCGGTGCTTTCGCCCCGGCCGCCTTGTTCACTGCCCGCGCCCTGTTCGCCCGACGTGCTGACATTCGCCTGGCCCAGACTGATGCCCGACTGCTGCAGCAGTTCGCGCAGACGGGGCAGAGCCTGTTCGAGCGCATCGCGCGCCGCCTGGTTCGAGGCCACGAACTGTGCCGTGGTCTGGTCGCCATTGAGCGAGATCGTCACCTCCAGCTTGCCCAGATGCGCCGGGCTCAGCACTAGTTCGGCCTTGCTTTCGGCACGGCCCAACATCCAGCGCACCTGATTGCCGACGTCTTCCGCCCAGCTTTCCTGGCCCGCGGGCGTTGCCACCGGCAACTGCAAGCTGGTTTGAGCAGCGCTCGTGCCACGCGGGGAGCCATGGGCCAGCCCGATATGCTGTGCGCCACTGGCGGCTGTCAGCGCCTGCAGGCCCTCCGCATCGCCCTGCAGGGCGGCTTCTGCCTTGCCGCCGGATACCAAGGCGGCGATCAGGGGCTGGCGAGCCTGCAATTGCGCAACCAGGCCCCCACCGGCTTGCGCGCCCTGGCCCGCAGCGGCGAGTGTTGCAGACACAGGTGAGCCTGCCAGAGGGCGTCCCGCAGCATTGTCCGTGAGCAAGGCTGCAAAGCTCTCCCTGGCTGTCCCGCCTTTGCGCCCGTCCGTCAACAGTGACGGCAAAAGGACGGAATTCTGAAGGGATTTTCGTCCGCTGTCACCGCTCAGGGCATCGGCGTTGCCGGCAACTGCGGCAGGTTTTGCCGGGTTCAGCTGCTGGAGCCCCGGCAGCAGTGCGGCAATCAGTGCCGGCAGACCACTTGCCGCCGGATCCGGAGCAACGGCCTCGGTGTCGTCAGTGCTCGACTGCACGGCGGCTTCAGCCTCCGGGCTTCGCTGCTCGCCATTCGCCGAGGTGTCCTGCTGGCTGGTGGTCGGTTTTTCCGATTGGGCGCCGTCGGACGCGCTGTGTTGCTCCGAGCGCGGGCCGGCTTCTTCGGCTTTTCTGGGCGTGTCCGCTTCGCGCGCGGGCGGCTGTGCGGTCTGGCGGGCCGTGTCGGATGCGGGCGCTGGCGTTGGTGCAGGCGTTGGTGCAGGCGTTGGTGCAGGCGTGGGAGCCGCTTGCGATGGCGAACGAAGCTGCTGTTGCAGCGTGTTCGAAAACGACGTGGTGGATGATCCGGAATCACCCAGCCCTGCAAGTGCATCAAGGCCGTTCCTGGAGGACGGATTCAGCATGTACTGGCGCTGAAAGCCAGCAGTGCTGCTAAGTGCGGAGACGGTGGGGGTCATGTTGGCGAGCCTTCAGGGCAGAGCGATGAGTGTCTCAAAGCAGGAGACGTGCCAGCTCTCTTTTCAGGCCACGACGCCACGGTGCCCTGCGACCACCGGCCTCATTCGTCGTCCCGGTGATCGCCATCGCCATTGCCCGCGCCACGACGCGCCGCGTGCTCATCGGTCATTTTCTGCTCCTGCCGCGCTTCGGTACGGGCGACGCCTGCCCGATGGCGCTGCGACAGGGTATCGAAAGCCTTGAGTTTGTTGCGCTGCTCGAGCCAGCTTTGCTGCCCCTGCGCGGAAAGGTGTTGCGATTGCTCGACCAGCTTGCGCTGGGCCAGGATCGCCTCATCCAGCCGGCCGATGAAGGCGCTGTAGTTGCGCCAGGCATCCGGGCTCAGTCCCTCGCGAGCGGCCTGGACGAAACGGTCGTTGTATTCGCGCCGGTAGTCCTCGAGCATCTGCAGCTTCTGCGCCACATCGCGTTCGGCCGCGAGCAGCTCGCCCAACTGGCGGGCTGCGTCTTCGGTACGAGTCTGGGCGAGATCGAGCAGGGGCTGGAGATGAAAGCGGGCAGTCATGGGTGGGTATTGTTGTTTGGCGCGACGCCTGGACGCTTGCATGTTAGCGCGCCAGGTGTCGCCTGGCCGGTGCAATTGTCATGTCGGCGCGGACCGCGTCACGCTGCGGTCGAGAATACCTGGGCGAGTTTGTGCAGCGCGCCGTCGTAGGGCTCGCGTTCGTGGATGCCTTGCTGCAGGAAGGTTTCAAGGCGCGGGTAGAGCTTTACCGCCATGTCGAGCAGCGGGTCGCCACCCGGTTGGTAGGCACCCACCGCGATCAGGTCGCGCGAGCGCTGGTAGCGCGAGAAAAATTGCTTGAACTGGCGCACGACGCCGAAGTGCTCGTCACCGACCAGATTGTGCATGGCGCGCGAGATCGACTGCTCGATGTCGATCGCCGGGTAGTGCCCCTGGTCCGCCAGGCTGCGCGACAGCACGAAGTGGCCGTCGAGGATGGCGCGCGCTGCATCGGCAATCGGATCCTGCTGGTCGTCGCCTTCGGCCAGCACGGTGTAGAAGGCGGTGATCGAGCCGCCGCCTTCCGGGCCGTTGCCGGCGCGTTCGACCAGCGCCGGCAGGCGGGCGAACACGCTGGGCGGGTAACCTCGGGTCACGGGGGGTTCGCCAATCGCCAGCGCGATTTCGCGCTGCGCCATGGCGTAGCGGGTCAGCGAGTCCATGATCAGCAGTACCTGCTTGCCCTGGTCGCGGAAGTATTCGGCGATCGTCGTGGCGTAGGCTGCGCCCTGCATGCGCATCAGCGGGCTGCTATCAGCGGGGGCGGCGACCACGACCGAGCGCGCCAGACCTTCCGGCCCCAGGCTCTGATCGATGAATTCCTTCACTTCGCGGCCGCGCTCGCCGATCAGGCCAACGACGATCACGTCGGCCTCGGTATAGCGCGCCATCATGCCGATCAGCACCGACTTGCCCACGCCCGAGCCGGCAAAGAGGCCCAGGCGCTGGCCGCGACCGACGGTGAGCAGGGCATTGATCGCGCGGATGCCGACGTCGAGCGGCTGCGTGATCGGTGCACGCGTCAGTGGATTGATCGCGCGCCCCTGCAGCGAGCGTGTCTCCTGCGTAAGCAGCGGGCCGGCGCTGTCGAGCGGACGCCCGGCGCCGTCTACCACGCGGCCCAGCAGGCCATCACCCACCGGCAGGTGCTTCGCACGATCGGCGGCACGGCGGCGCGGGCCGATGCGCTTGCCCGGCACCAGGCGCGGCACACCGACTTCCATGGGCAGCACGCGCGCACCGGGCGCGAGACCGAAGACGTCATCGGTGGGCATCATGAACAGCTTTTCGCCGTTGAAGCCGACCACTTCCGCCTCGACCGCGCCGCCACCCGGCACCATCACGCGGCAGCCTGAACCCAGCGGCAGCTTCAGCCCGGCCGCTTCCATTACCAGACCGTTGATGCGCGTCAGCCGGCCCGATACCTCAAATGGACTGGCGCTTTCCACCAGTCGCCGGCCATCGGTGAGGAAGTCGCGCCATAGTTCGGCCTGGTGTTTCATCCCGGATTCTCGCCCGGGGCGGCCTCGATCCTGTCCCCGCCTGCTTCGGCCTGAGGCTCGATCGAATCGTCCGTACCTGCGGCGGTGGTCTCTTCAGCGCTCGCAGGCGTCTGCCTGGCCGAGGCGCGCGCGACTGGCGCCGCATCGGGTGCATGGGGCGCGTCCGGCTCATCAGCGACAGCGAAGCGGGCGTGCTCGTGACCGAGCGATTCCAGCACCCGCCGCCAACGCGTCTCGAGGGTGGCGTCCACCTGTGCGCCCGCAGCATCGATGCGGCAGTCGCCGCGCGCAAGGGCGGGGTCTTCCTGCAGGCGGTGGCCCGCATGCGACAGTTGTTCGCCCAGGTGCTCGCGCGCCAAGGCAAGGTCTGCCGGGTGCAGGTGAATATGGGCATGGCCCTGCGGCAACTGCTGCAAGGCGCTGCGAACGGTCTCGACGATGGAGTCCGGGTGCTGCACCAGGGTCTGGCGCACCATCTGGCGGGCAAGCTCGATGGCTAGTGCCATCAATTCGTCGGCAACCTCGTGGTCGAGGTTTGACAGCGACTGGTCGAGGGTGTCGGCCAGTGCCGCTAGCCGGGCTGCCTCCTCTTCGGCGCGGGCCTTGCCTGCGGCATAGCCCTCGTCGAGACCGATCGCATAGGCCTCGGCATGACCTTCGCGCCGGCCTTCCTCCATGGCGGCCGTGCGAATGTCCTCCTGCATGCGCTCGATCTCTTCGGCCGTGGGGAGCTTGAAGTCTGCTGGCAGATCGTCATCATGCTCGTGAGACTCGACCGCCGCGGCTTCGGGTTCCGGCGCGGCAGGGGCAGGGGCAAGGGAGGCTTCTGGAGGCGGAATCACGGAAGGCGCCTGC
>DAORUJ010000111.1:6870-10557 GCA_035433105.1 Thauera sp. | reverse complement strand
ACGCGCTTCACCTTCGTCGCCCGCAGCCGCATGGTGCAGTCGATCCGCAATTACATGATCGGCCACGGCTTCCTCGAAGTGGAAACGCCGATGATGCATCCGATTCCGGGCGGCGCCACGGCCAAGCCCTTCACCACCCACCACAACGCGCTCGACATGGAGCTGTTTCTGCGCATCGCGCCGGAGCTCTACCTGAAGCGTCTGGTCGTGGGCGGTTTCGAGAAGGTGTTCGAGGTCAACCGCAACTTCCGCAACGAAGGCCTCAGCCCGCGCCACAACCCCGAATTCACCATGATGGAGTTCTACGAGGCGTACGCGAACTACCGCACGCTGATGGACTTCACCGAGGGGCTGATCCGCCACGCCGCGCGTGAGGCACTGGGCACTGAGACCTTCGTCTATCAGGGGCGCGAGCTCGACCTCTCCAGGCCTTTCCACCGCCTCACCATCGTGCAGGCGATCCGCAAGTACCACCCGGGCTTCAGTGAGGTGCAACTGGCGGACGCCGACTGGATCAAGGAAAAGATCGTCGACTTTGGCGAGAAGGTGAAACCGGGCGGCCTGGGCAGCCTGCAACTGCAGCTGTTCGAAGCCTGTGCCGAAGCCGAGTTGTGGGAGCCGACCTTCATCATCGACTATCCGGTCGAGGTTTCGCCGCTGGCGCGTGCTTCCGACACCGACCCGGAAATCACCGAACGCTTCGAGCTCTTCATCGTCGGTCGCGAGATCGCCAATGGCTTCTCCGAGCTGAACGACGCCGAAGACCAGGCGGCCCGTTTCCGTGCCCAGGTCGAAGCCAAGGAGGCCGGCGACGAAGAAGCCATGTACTACGACGCTGACTACATCCGCGCACTCGAATACGGCCTGCCTCCGACCGGCGGCTGCGGCATCGGCATCGACCGCTTGGTAATGCTGCTGACCGACTCGCCCTCGATCCGCGACGTCATCCTGTTCCCGCAGATGCGTCCGGAGTAAGCGCGCAATGGCCGGAACCAGCCTGTTCGTCCTGCTCGACGACATCGCCAGCGTGCTCGACGATGTCGCCACGATGACCAAGGTGGCAACCAAAAAGACAGCTGGCGTGCTGGGTGACGATCTTGCCCTGAACGCCCAGCAGATCACCGGCGTACGGGCCGATCGCGAGCTGTCCGTGGTGCTTGCGGTGGGCAAAGGCTCGCTGCTGAACAAGGCCATCCTGGTACCCGCAGCGCTGGCGATCAGCGCCTTGGCACCTTGGCTGATCGCTCCGCTACTGATGCTGGGCGGCGCCTTCCTGTGCTTCGAGGGCTTCGAAAAACTCGCCCATCGCTTCCTGCACGGCGAGGAAGAAGCCGCGCACCGTCGCGAGGTGGTGAAGGCCCTGGCCGCCCCCGAGATCGATCTCGTCGCGCTGGAAAAAGACAAGATCAAGGGTGCGGTGCGCACCGACTTCATCCTGTCGGCAGAGATCATCGTGATCGCGCTCGGTGTGGTCGGCGGCATGGGCTTCGGCACTCAGGTGGCAGTGCTGATCAGCATTGCGTTGATGATCACGATCGGCGTGTATGGGCTGGTGGCGGCCATCGTCAAGCTCGACGATGCCGGTCTTTTCCTGAGCCGCCAGGCCAGCGCAGTGGCGAGTGGCATTGGCGCGGCCATCCTGTGGCTGGCGCCCTGGCTGATGCGGACACTGTCGGTACTGGGCACGGCGGCGATGTTCCTGGTCGGCGGCGGCATCCTCAGTCATGGTCTGCAACCGGTTCACCACCTCATCGAGTCGCTGACCGCCGGCATGACGGGGCTCACCGGCGCACTGTTGCCGAGCCTGCTCGATGGCGTGTTCGGCATCGTCGCGGGTGCGCTGGTGCTGATCATGGTGAGTGTCGTCAAGCGCATGCTGCCCGGCAAGGCAGCTGCGCACTGAGTCATGCCGCTCATCCCCGCAAGCCTGGCCTTCACCGACGACGGCACGCCCTATTCGCCCACCTTCGACGACGTCTATCATTCCGCAGAAGGGGGTCTGGGACAGGCGCAGCATGTTTTTCTGGCGGGCAACGATCTGCCTCGACGCTGGCAGGACCGCGAACGCTTCGTGGTGCTGGAGACAGGTTTCGGCCTGGGTCTGAACTTTCTCGCCACCTGGGCCGCATGGCGCGACGACCCCCTGCGCTGCGCGCGTCTGCATTTCATCTCCTGCGAACTCCACCCCTTCACCGTCGCAGACCTCGCCCACCTGCATCAGCGCTGGCCGCAATTCGCCGAACTGAGCACAGCACTGCGCGCGCAATGGCCGGTGCTGGCACCCGGCCTGCACCGGCTGCATCTGGATCTTGAGCGGGTGACGCTGACGCTGTACTTCGGCGATGCCCGCGTTGGTCTGGCGCAGATCGTCGCCCAGGCCGACGCCTTGTATCTCGACGGATTTTCGCCAGCCAGGAACCCCGCCCTGTGGTCGCCGAAGATCTGTCATCTACTCGCCCGCCTCGCTGCGCCGGACGCCACGCTCGCCACCTGGTCGGTCGCCGGTACAGTACGTGAACATCTGCGCCACGCTGGCTTCGTGGTCGACAAGACGCCGGGTTTCGGCGGCAAGCGGCAGATGCTGCGCGGCCGCCTTCAGCCGCAGACACGCCGTAATGGCCGGGAGACCACCGCGCTCCAGCCCGACCTGGCAAGAGCAGCTTCTGTTCCGTTTCCGGGGCGGCACGCGCTGATCGTGGGTGCCGGGCTGGCCGGCTGCGCACTGAGCGAACGCCTCGCCGCGCGCGGCTGGCGCATCGATCTGATGGACGCGGCCGACGCCCCTGCCACCGGCGCGTCGGGCAATCTTGCAGGCGTGTTGCGTCCGCTGCCCAACATCGACGATAACCGCATGAGTCGGCTGACACGCGTCGGCACGCTTTACGGCTGGCGTCACATCGCCCGCCTGCGCGACGCTGGCCACGCGGTCAAGGCCGACGCCTGCGGCGTGCTGCACCTGGCGCGCGACGAGTCGCAGGCCAGGAAGATGCAGGCGGTGGTCGAGGGGCTCGCCCTGCCGCCCGAGCACCTGCGCCAGGTTGAAGCCGCCGAAGCCTCGGCGCTTGCCGGCTGGAGCGTGCCGCTCGGCGGCTGGTACTTCGGCGACAGCGGCTGGGTGCAGCCGCCCAGCCTGTGTGCAGCCAATCTCGCCCACTACGCCTCACACATTCGCACCTGCTTTGGCCGCAAGGTCGCCCGGCTGCAGCACGATGGCAGCCACTGGCAGGCCATTGACGAGCGCGGAGAGCTCATTGCGCGAGCGCCGGCCATGGTGCTTACGGCCGGCATCGCGGTGCGCGACTTCATCGGCGCCGACTTGCTGCCCGTAGTCAGCGCACGTGGCCAGGTCTCCCTGCTCGCCGCCGCGCCTGGCAGCCCGCCTGGCGTCGTCGTCTGCCGCGATGGCTACGTCAGCCCCGAAGTAGACGGCCAGCGCTGTGCCGGCGCCACCTTCTCGATCGACGATGAGGAGGAGGGGCTGCGCGAGACTGACCACACCGAGAACCTCACCAAGCTCGATGGCATGCTGCCCGGATTCACCGCTCAACTGCCGCCCACAGCCCTTGACGGACGCGTCGGCTTCCGCCCGGCCTCGCCCGACCGCCTGCCGATGGTCGGCGCCTTGCCGGCTCAGGCTGCGCTTGGGCACAGCACCGCGCTTGCCGACATCCCGCGCCAGCCCGGCGC
>DAORUJ010000111.1:4336-6770 GCA_035433105.1 Thauera sp. | reverse complement strand
ATCAAGTCGGCGCTGGCAGACGTCGAGCGCCGTCTGGCCGCGACCCAGGCCTTGGCGCGTATTGGAGACTGGACACTGGAGCGGGACACCGCACGCGTAACCTGGTCGCCAGAGCTCTTTCGCATGGTCGAGCGTCCGCTCGAATGGGGCGTGCCGGACGTAAACGAGGTCTTGTCCTACGTCAGTGCGGAATCGCTTGAGCGCACGCGTGACGCCTTCTGGCATGCGATCGACAGCGGTGAGCGGCTCAGCATCGAACAGGAGGTCGTCCTCCCCTCCGGTGCGAGGCGTCATCAGTCGACCGTCATCGTTCCGGTTGCCGATGCCAACGGCCGTGTGTTCATGCTCTACGGCACCGTGCAGGACATCACCGAACGCAAGGCGCTTGAAGCGGAGCGCATGAAGCACATGGCGCGCGTCGCCGAATTGTCACGCCGTCTGCTGGAGGTCGGCGAGCATGAACGCCGCCAACTGGCCACTGCCCTGCACGACCGCGCCAGCCCCAACCTGGCGGCCTTGAAGCTGATCTTCGCCAACATCGCCAGCGCCCTGCCGACAACGATGGCCAGCGAACTTGGCCTCTTGCTCGACGACGCCAAGGCCTTGCTGGCCGATACCGATACGAGCATTCGCGAGATCTGCACCACGCTGCGCCCGGCGACCCTCGACTACGCGGGGCTCGCCCCCGCCATTCGCGAATATGCGGATCAGTTCGCACGCCTCAATCGCACCCGGGTGGAGCTCGATCTGGACGACAGGACTGCGAAACTACCCGCCGGTCTGCAGACCCTGCTGTTCCGCATCGTGCAGGAGGCGTTCACCAACTGCGCCAAACATGCATCGGCCACGATCGTCCGCATCAGCCTGCACTGCGTGGACGAGCAGATCAGGCTGCAGGTGCATGACGATGGCTGTGGCTTCAACCCGGCGCAGCTCGGCCAGCCAGGTGGTGCCACGCCCGGGCTTGGGCTGATCACCATGCGCGAGCGGGCCGAACTGGCTGGCGGTCATTTTCAGATCCGCTCAGCCCCGGGCGCCGGCACCATGATCGAGGTCGAACTGGCCGCGCCAGATTGCAAGTGCTGAAGGAGTTCGGGAGTTCGCCATGAAACTGAACATTGTTCTCGCCGACGACCACCAGATGTTCCGCCATGCGCTGCGCGCGCTGCTGGAGAAGGAGGCCGACCTGGAAGTGGTCGGCGAGGCAGCCGACGGCGAGGCGCTGCTGCGCATCATCGGCGAGCAGGCAGTGGACATCGTCTGCATCGACATCGGCATGCCCGGCATGAATGGCATCGAGGCTACCCGCCGTCTGCTCGCGCTGCGCCCTGACATTCGGGTCATCGGGCTGTCCGCCTACGCCGACCGCCAGTTCGTGATCGACCTGCTCAACGCCGGCGCGCTGGGCTACGTGACCAAGGCCGAGGCCAGTGATGAACTGCTGCGCGCCATCCACAACGTACGACAGGGGCGCACCTACCTATGCCCGGACGTCGCCGGCGCAGTGGCCAGCGCACTGCGCTTCGACACCGATCTACGAACTGGCACCCACCCGCTGACCGCACGCGAACGTCAGGTGCTGCAGTTGATTGCCGAAGGGCATACCTCGGCACGCATCGCCGAACGACTCCATGTCGCGCCATCCACGGTCGAGGTCCACCGCCGCAACATCATGCGAAAACTCGGTTTGCATAACGTGGCCGAACTCACCCGTTATGCGATTCACAGCGGCATAAGCCCTGCCGGGGACTGAGCACCTTTTTGTCAATCAAGGATTTACATCGCGTAACACCACTACCGGTATACCGGTATGACAAAACACCGATAACTGGGTATGGCCTTGGGCATGCCGGGCGCATTAGGATAAGTACATCCCTGCCGACAACCCACCCTAACCAAAAGGAAGCCACCATGCCCACTCAACCGTCCATGCAAAAACTCGCCAGCACCGCAAACGCCGGCCTGGAGACCTTTCAGTCATTGGCCGATATCGTGCTCAATGCATCGGAGCAGCTGCTTGCGCTCAACGTCGACGCCGCTCGTTCATGGTGCGCGCTCGCCTCGACGCATACCCTGCCGGCGAATGGCGAAGAGTTACGCGAGCACTTCACCAAGCGCATCGCTACGCACAACCAGAGCTTTGAGCAGGCTGCCGAATATCTGCGCAACGTCAATGAAGTTTGCCTGCGCACGCAATCCGAAGTTGCCGAGATCAGCACTCGCCACCTCAACCAAATCACCAGCTCGATGCAGTCGCTGTTCGGCGAAGCGGCGAAGCTGACACCCACCACCGCGCTGGACATGCTGTCTGCCGCCGCACCCTCACGGACGGCACGCAAGGCTGCCTGACCGACGCCGGCTCAGCGCCCCCACTGGGGGCGTAGCAACAGAAGAAGGCCCCGAATTTGCGGGGCCTTCTTTCGTCCACCATCCA
>DAORUJ010000111.1:0-4236 GCA_035433105.1 Thauera sp. | reverse complement strand
GGTGCAGGCCTTGGTAGACAACAAGGCCGCAGCCGGCGGCCACCTGATGCCGGTCGGCGTAGGTCTGAACATCAACGTACCGGCATTCGACGCTGGCACGGGTGCTACGCTGCCGCTGCGCTTCACACGCATCGGTCGGTCATCGCAATACATGCCGGCGTTCTACGAAAAACTGTCGGACAGCCCGATCGCCGTCTCGGCACGCGCGGGAGTGGATCTGCCGGGCATCAGCGTCACGCCGGGCGGTAGCGTCTTGCCCACCGGGGTCAACATCCCCGTCGATGCTTCGCCGGCGTCCGAATCAAACGTATTGGCGACCAATACGGCCGTGACCGTCTCACCGGTGGAAAGCATGCCCGAGGCGCGTCTTGTGTTTGAGGACGCGCTGCGCATCAAACTGGACGGGATCGTGCAATAACGAAGCCTCGGCACTCGAGTCTATCGAGCGCCGAGGCTTCGCTGATTTTTGCTGCTCAGGAGAGCGTGCGCAGGCCCTCAGAGGTGCCGATCGAGCCGCTGCAGCACGCACTCGCGCCCAAGCACCTCCAGCACGGCGTCAATCGACGGCGTTTGCGGCACCCCCAGCACCGCCACTCGCAACGGAATCGCCACCTGCGGCATTTTCAGGCTGTGCTCGGCCATCGTGTCCTTGATTGCCTGGGAGAGCGTGGCCTTGTCCCATACGGCGTCCGCAAGGCGCCCGCGCAGACTGGCCAGCGCTGCCCGTGCCGTTTCAGTCAGGTGCTGGCCGATCACTTCAGGGGCGGGATGGATGTCGGCGACGAAAAGCTCGCTTGCGTCCGCGAGCTCGTTGAGGTTGGCGACGCGATCCTTGTACAGCGCCACCACGGCTTCCAGCGTCACGCAGGTTTCGGGATTCACCCCGCGGCGCGCCAGACGGCTGGCGACCTGGGCGGCGAGGAAGGCATCGTCGGCTTTCTTGATGTACTGGGCATTGAGCCAGTTCAGCTTCTCGGTGTTGAACTGTGCCGCCGAGGGCGTGATGTGGTCGAGGTCGAACCACTCGACAAACTGCGCACGGTCGAAGATCTCGTCGTCGCCGTGGCTCCAGCCCAGGCGGGCAAGGTAGTTAATGACGGCCTCTGGCAGGTAGCCATCATCGTCGTACTGCATCACGCTGACCGCACCGTGACGCTTGGACAGCTTGGTACCGTCGTCGCCCAGGATCATCGACAAGTGGGCGTACAGCGGCACCTCGGCGCCAAGCGCCTGCAGCACGTTGATCTGGCGCGGGGTGTTGTTCACATGGTCGTCGCCACGGATGACATGGGTGATGCCCATGTCCCAGTCGTCCACCACCACGCAGAAGTTGTAGGTTGGCGTGCCGTCGGCACGGGCGATGATGAAATCATCAAGCTCGGCGTTGGCGATTTCGATGCGGCTCTTGACCAGATCGTCCCAGGCAACAACGCCCTCAGTCGGGTTGCAAAAGCGCACCACCGGCTGCACGCCATCGGGCGGCTGTGGCAGGGTCTTGCCCGGTGACGGGCGCCAGCGCCCGTCGTAGCGCGGCTTTTCGCCCCGCGTACGTTGCTCTTCGCGAATGTGATCGAGCTCTTCGGACGACATGTAGCAGTGGTAAGCGGTACCGGCCGCCAGCATGTGCTGGATGACCTCCTTGTACCTCGGCATGCGCTGCATCTGATAAAACGGGCCTTCGTCATGCTCCAGGCCCAGCCAGTGCATGCCATCCAGTATGGCTTGCACGGCCTCGGGCGTGGACCGTGCGACGTCGGTGTCCTCGATACGCAAGATGAACTGGCCGCCGTGGCGACGGGCAAAGGCCCACGAGAACAGCGCCGTACGCGCGCCGCCGATGTGGAGGTAGCCGGTCGGGCTGGGCGCAAAACGGGTGCGGATAGGCGTGCGAACGGGATCGGAAACAGAAGACTGGGACATGGCAGGACTCGGTCGGGACGCTGGGGCAAAGGGCGAATTCTAAGCGATCGCTGCGGCCTTGCGGCCCACACCCTGGCGAAGCCACCGCCAGACGCGCCGCTTTTCTTTGCCCGCCCTCCCGCTTAGCATGGCCCTCCTGTCTTCTCGCCCCTGCCCGCCGCCAAGCCATGCCCCAAACCTCATTTTGCATCTCTCCCGGCGGGCTGCTGTCAGCACGCAGTGCATTGACCCTGACCCTCCTTGCACTGCTGAGCGGCTGCGCGGCCTTGCCGACGCTGGCGGGCCGCAGCCAAACCCGCGCGCTGGACAACACGGCTGAAACGCGGCTGGGACGCGCCAGCGTGGCACCGGCAAAAGCGCACCCGGGGCAATCCGGCGTGCTGGCGCTAGCCGAGGGGCGCGAGGCCTTCGCCACACGCATGTTGCTGGCCGAAGCGGCTGAACGCAGCCTGGATGTGCAGTACTACATCTGGCACGCCGACCTCACCGGAACCTTGCTGATGCAGGCCCTGGGCCAGGCCGCCGAACGCGGCGTTCGCGTGCGCCTGCTGCTCGATGACAACAACACCGGCGGCCTGGATGCCTTGCTGGCGGCGCTGGACAGCCACCCCAATCTGGAGGTTCGGCTGTTCAATCCGTTCATGCAGCGCGACTGGCGCTGGCTGGGGTACCTGAGCGATTTCGGCAGGCTCAACCGCCGCATGCACAACAAGTCATTCACCGCTGACAATCAGGTCACCATTATCGGCGGGCGCAACATTGGCGATGAGTATTTCGACGCCGGCCAGGAGGTGTCTTTCGTCGATCTGGACGTGCTGGCAGTGGGTGCGGTAGTGCCGCTTGTCTCCGCCGACTTCGACCGCTACTGGGCAAGCGCCTCAGCCTATCCGGTCGCATCGCTACTCCCTGCGGCTGACCCGCAGTCACTCAATCGACTGGCCGAGCACGCCGCTCAGGTCCGCAGCAGTCCGGCCGCAACCCCCTATCTCGCCGCCCTGGGTCGCTCGGACTTCATCAAGCGCCTGATTGCCGGTGAGCTGGCGCTGGAGTGGACCGAGGTGCGGCTGGTCAGCGACGATCCCGCCAAAGGCCTGGGTCAAGCAGGGGTACAAGCGCTCCTGCCGCAAAAGCTGGCCAACGTGCTGGGCGCACCGCAGCAAGAGCTATTGCTGGTGTCGCCCTACTTCGTGCCCACCGCGAGCGGCACCCAGGCCTTGACTGAACTAAGGGGACGCGGGGTGGCGGTAAGCGTACTGACCAACGCACTCGCTGCAACCGACGTACCCGCGGTCCACGCCGGCTACGCCAAGCGCCGGCACGCGCTGCTGCGCGGCGGAGTCAAACTGTTTGAATTGAAACCTGACGCTTATGCGCCCCGCTCGGCGCATGCGGATCGCGGGCTGGCCGGCAGCTCCGGCGCCAGCCTGCATGCCAAGACGTTTGCGGTCGACAGTCGCCGGGTGTTCATCGGCTCCTTCAACCTCGACCCGCGCTCGGCGGCGCTGAACACCGAGTCGGGCTTCGTCATCGACAGCCCGCGCATGGCGGCCGACATCAGCAACGCATTTCGGGAAACACTCGCTACCCAAGCCTACACCGTGCGCCTGAATGATGAGGGTCGAATCGAATGGCTGGACCGCCAGTCATCAGAGGGCGCGCCCCAGGTGCAGGATCACGAGCCGCAGACGCCGGTTTGGAAGCGCGCCTTGCTGCGGGTGTTGTCGTGGCTACCGATCGAATGGCTGCTGTGAGGCGTGTAACCCCGGTCAAGCCGCGAGACCCCACCCAAAAACACCCCCAGCCAGCGACAGGCCGGGGGTAACGGGTTTCAATTGCGGCGGTCTTCGCGCGCAGCCTGGCGCCGGGCCACGATTTTCGTGCCATCCGCAGCGGTCAGAACAAGCGCACCACTTTCGTCAATGCGGTAGCGCTCGACGGTCGGCAGCAGCGCCAGCAGTTTGCGTTCCTGGTTCATCAGCGCTGCGGGGCAGGCCATCATCGTCGTGCCGGCGGGTGCAATGCTCAGGCGCTCGCCATCGGTCTGGTAGCGTCCGATGATGCGGTTGCAGGTGGCGCTGCCAGCCAGACTTCCATCGGCCAGAAAATGCAGCGTCGCATGGCTGTTGTCAATCACGCCACTGCCGGCGATGTCCTCGATCACCCATTCCTGACCCAGCAGCGGCGCACCGTCATGGGCCATCAGATAGTTGGCCACCGCGCGGTAGGCGGGCAGCGAAGTCGGATCGTTGGCGGCATTGGCAGCCACCGGGTTTGAGGCAAAGCGCACGATCACCATGTCCGCCTTGGGGTCGACCC
>DAORUJ010000110.1:0-10811 GCA_035433105.1 Thauera sp. | reverse complement strand
TGATGAATGCCGTTGTCGTCATACTCCTCCCTCTCCTGTATTGAACATTCGAAGCCGCCGCCCCTCTATTGGGAGCCGCTTTCATTTTTCATCAATCGCGCATCAGACGTGGTGGCGAAAGCGAGATCTTTGTCGCCTATTATCACCGCTTCGTGGTCAATTTCACAGTGCCCTATTGATGCCCACAACCCATGTCAATCGCCTGATCGAGGCTGCAAATCAGATCATTCTGGGCAAGGAGCATGAGATCCGTCTCGCCCTCGCCTGCCTGATCGCGCGCGGCCATCTGCTGATCGAGGACGTACCTGGAGTAGGCAAGACGACACTCGCTCACACCCTCGCCCAACTGATCGGCCTGCAGTTTCAGCGCGTGCAGTTCACCAGCGACCTGCTGCCGGCCGACATCATCGGCGTATCGGTCTTCGAGCGCGACAGCAGCGCCTTTCGCTTCCACCCCGGCCCGCTGTTCGCGCAACTGGTACTGGCCGACGAGATCAATCGCGCCACACCCAGGACCCAAAGCGCCCTGCTCGAGGCAATGGAAGAGCGCCAGGTCACCGCCGACGGCACCACCTTCGATCTGCCTGAACCCTTCTTCGTCATCGCCACCCAGAACCCGGCACACCAGATCGGCACCTTTCCGCTGCCCGAAAGCCAGCTCGACCGCTTCCTGCTGCGGATCAGGCTGGGCTACCCCGACCCCATCGCAGAACGTGCCCTGCTGATGGGCGAAGACCGCCGTGCCCTGCTTGAACGGCGCACGCCGGTGATCACTCCGGACGAACTGATCGGACTGCAGCGCAGCGCGCAAACGCTGCATGTTGGCGATCGTCTGATCGACTACGTCCAGGCCCTGCTCGCCGCATCCCGGAACGACACCGAACTGGCGGCAGGACTCAGCCCTCGCGCCGGACTCGGACTGCTGGCCGTGGCACGCGCCTGGGCCATGATTCATGGCCGCGATCACGTCCTGCCCGAGGATGTACAAGGCCTGTTCCCGCATGTTGCCGCCCACCGCCTGCATCTCGCCGGAGATGCGCGACCGGTGCCACCCGCCACACTGACGCGCCTGATCCGGGCGGTGGCGCTACCCTGAGCGTGGTTGCGGGCGGCAAGGCCTCGCATCGAGCGCCCATCAGGGCCGGCCTGCCCGGCTCAATCGCGCTGCGCCGCCTGCTCGACCGTTGGCTGTTTCGCCTCGGTGCCCCCGAAGCTGCGCCGATCGAGCTGACCCGGCGTCGCATCTACGTCCTGCCATCACGCAGCGGACTGGCCTTTGCCCTCGTCCTGTTCGTCATGCTGATCGCCTCGATCAACTACAACCTGAGCCTGGGCTACGGCCTGGTTTTCGTGCTGGCCGGCGCGGGGGTGGCGAGCATTCTTCATGCCTACCGCAACCTCGTCGGCCTGCGACTTCGGCCAGGACGCTGCGAGCCGGTCTTCGCCGGGGAAAGTGCCGGCTTTCGCATCCTCATCGACAATCCGCGCGCCGCGCGCCGGCCCGCGCTGCGAATCAGGATGCACGAGGCGGAAACGGAATTCGACCTCGTCCCCGCACATACCCTCGGTGTCGAGCTCAGCTGCCTGAGCACACAACGCGGCCGCTTCGCCGCCGGGCGCACGGTGCTCGAAACCGACTGGCCGCTCGGCCTGATCCGCGCCTGGAGCGTGTTCGTGCCCGACCTGAGCTGCACCGTTTATCCGGCACCCGAGAAGAACGCGCCCCCTTTGCCCGAAGCCTTGGCCATCGAGGGCGACGGCGGCCCATCGACACTGCCCGGTGACGACGACTTCGCCGGCCTGCGCCGGCACCAGCGCGCCGATTCGCCGCGCCACGTCGCGTGGAAGGTGCTGGCGCGCGGCGGCCCACTGCTGACCAAACAGTTTTCCGGGATGCAAGGGTCCGAGCTGGCACTGAATTGGGCGAGCCTGCCGCCACAACTGGATGTCGAACAGCGCTTGTCGCGTCTGAGTGCCTGGTTGCTCGAGGCCGAACGCAGCGGGCGGCCCTATGCTTTGAAGCTTGGGCAGACCGTCGTTCCCCCGGGCAGCGGGAGCGATCAGCTTCGACGCTGCCTCGACCAACTGGCGCATTTCGGCGCTCACACGGAGAGCGCCGAGCCATGATCCCCAAGGCGCTCCGCAAACGCCCGGCGGCGCATCGGCAGCCGCCCGCTGCGATCACCCTCGATCGTCGCCAGGGGCTCTGGTTGACCGCGGCCGCAGCGCTGACCGTGGCCCCGCATGCGAGCTGGCTCCCAGCCTGGGTCACTGCACTGTGTGCGACCCTGCTTGCCTGGCGCGGGCTCTTGCTGTGGCAGGGGAGTCGGCCGCCGCCGCGGCTGATTCTGCTGTTGCTGACCGTCGCAGCGGCAGCCGGCGTGCGTGCCGAGTTCGGCCACTTCTTCGGCAAGGATCCGGGCGTGGCCTTGCTGGCCGTGCTGCTGGGCCTGAAGTTGCTCGAAGTGAAGGCCGCCCGCGACATCCGCGCCACCGTGATGCTGTGCTTCTTCCTGCAGCTGGCGATCTTCTTCGAAGACCAGTCCGTGCCCATCGCAGTGCTCGCACTGTGCGCAACGCTGCTCGCACTCGTTGCGCTGGTGGCCCTCGCCGACCCGCGCGGACACGACCGCGAGCGCCTGCGCGTCGCCGCCACGCTGCTGGCGCAGGGCCTGCCCTTCATGCTGGTGCTGTTCGTGCTCTTCCCGCGGATCGAAGGCCCCCTGTGGGGGCTGCCCGCCGACGCTTTCAGCGCACGCACCGGCCTCTCCGACACGATGAGCCCGGGATCGATCAGCCAGCTCAGCGAATCGGGCGCCATCGCCTTCAGAGCCCGGTTTGCCGGCGAGCCACCACCGCGTCCGCAGCGCTACTGGCGTGGCCCCGTGCTCACCCGATTCGACGGCCGCAACTGGCGTGCAGGCGCTGTCACCGAGGCCGCCACCCCCTTTTACACGCCTGTCGGTCCGCGTATCGACTACACGCTGACTCTGGAGCCCCACAACCAACGCTGGCTTCTGGCACTCGACTTTCCCGGCGCAACGGGCGAAGCGCTGCGCCATACGGACGACTATCAACTGCTTGATCGACGCCCGGTACAGACACGCGTACGGCACGAACTCAGTGCCTATCCCGACACCCCGGTCGGACGCGAAGAACGCGAACCGGTGCTGGCCGCAGCCCGCCAGCTCCCCGCTGGGTTCAACCCCCGCACGCTGGCACTCGCTACCGAACTGGCGTCAGGCGCCAAGTCAGCCGCCCAGATTTTGCAGCGCGCAATCGACCATCTGCGGGGCGCAGACCTGCTCTACACCCTCAACCCGCCGCTGCTCGGAAGCCACAGCGTGGACGAGTTCCTGTTCGAGACCCGGCGCGGGTTCTGCGAACACTTTGCCTCCGCCTTCACCGTCCTGATGCGTGCGGCAGGCGTACCGGCGCGTGTCGTCACCGGCTACCAGGGAGGCGAGATCAACCCGGTCGATGACCACCTCGTGGTTCGCCAGCTCGACGCCCACGCCTGGAGCGAAGTATGGCTGGCCGGACGAGGCTGGGTGCGGGTCGATCCCACCTACCTTTCGGCGCCCCGCCGCATCGACGACGGACTGGCTGCCGCCCTGCCTAACGGCGAGTCCCTGCCCTTCACCCTGCGGGCAGACAATAACTGGGCGCGCAGCCTGCGATTGCGCATGGAAGCCTTATCCAATGCATGGAACCAGCGCGTTCTTGGCTACAATCCAGATCGTCAGCGCGAATTGCTGTCGCGCTTCGGTTTCGACCGCGACAGTGCGTGGGCCCTGGCGGGTGCCTTGGCAGCCTGTGGAAGCATATTTTTCGCTGCCCTGTTCATCTGGGTAAGTCGCAAACAAACGGCCGCAGACCCGCTTGATCGGGCGTGGCAAGGACTGAGTGACAAGCTCGCAGCGCGCGGGCTTGCGCGCCAGCCCTGGGAGGGGCCGCATGACTATATGCAGCGGGTGTCCCTGGCCCTCCCCCAATTCGCAGCCGTGATGCGAGCCCTTGGTGACGACTACGCCCGCTTGCGCTACGGCCCTCACTCGAATACGGCGCAGTTGGGCGCACTGAGCCGAAAAATCAAAGCCCTTCGATTGCCATGAAATCACTCCAAAGCTCTGTCCCAGTTCTCGATCGCCCGACAACGCGCAGCCTGTGGCACGGCCTTGTCAGCTGCGGGCTGGCACTGATCGCAATGCTGCCGGCGGACCCTGCCCTGTCGTCCTATGCAGAGCGTGACGAAGCACAGAGCTTTGCCCAAGAGTTGGCGACACGTCACGGCTTCGACCCGGCCAAGGTCAGCGCAGCGCTGGCGCGCGCGCAGCACGAGCCCGCCGTCATCAGATTGATCACACCTCCTGCGCGCAAAGGCGTGCGCTCGTGGCAAAGTTACCGCGCCCGTTTCCTCGACCGCACGCGCATCGACGGCGGCGTCGCCTTCTGGGAAGAACACGCCATCGACCTCGATCGCGCCACGCGCCAGTTCGGCATCCCGCCGGAAATCATCATCGCCATCATCGGTGTCGAGACGGTGTACGGTCGTCATGCAGGCAACTTCGAAACGCTCTCGGCACTGGCCACACTCGCCTTCGACTACCCGCCGCGGGCAGCACTGTTCCGGGGCGAACTCGAGGCCTTGTTTCTACTCGCGCGCGAACAGGGGCGCGATCCAGCCGAATACATCGGTTCCTTCGCTGGCGCGCTCGGGTATCCGCAGTTCCTGCCCAGCAGCGTGCGGGCCTACGCAGTCGACTTCGATGGCAACGGCCATATCGATTTCGACACCGACCCCATCGATGCCATCGGCAGCGTGGCGAATTATCTGCATGCACACGGCTGGCAGCCCGAAGCGCCGATCGCCGATCGCGCACGCCTCGCTGCCGGAGCAGACGCAAGCGCGCTGGTGGCAGCAGGCATCGAGCCCACACTGGAGCCCGAACGACTGACACAGGCCGGGGTGACGACAGTGCACGGCACGGCCGCTGCCGACCGTGCCACGCTGGTCGACCTTGAGACCCCGGGGGCAAATACCGAGTACTGGCTCGGCTACCGCAACTTCTACGTCATCACACGCTACAACCGCAGCAGCTTTTATGCGATGTCCGTCTTCGAGCTGGCCGAGACGCTGCGTCAGCGCCGTCTCGTCGACAGCATTCGAGCCCAGCGCGAACAGACCCAGAGCGATCGGAGCGCAGCGTCCGATGCCCAATACTAGTCGCTAAGTCGTCGCCTTCCGCATCATCATCCCGATCACCTCGAGGAGACCTCGCCGATATGTCTGCTCCCGCACGCGCCGCCTTTTCACCACTGAAACCCGCCGTCCTTCGCCTGGCTGACATCAGCTCGGCGCTGTGTGCCGGCTGGCGGGCGTTCCGCGCCATGCCAGGCATCAGCATGAGTTATGCCGCGGCGTTTGCCGTGCTCGGTGCGATCCTGTTTGCGGCCCTCGAATCAATGGCGGTCGCGCCACTGAGTCTTTCCTTCGCGGGTGGCTTCATGCTCATCGGCCCCGCACTGCTGGCCGGTTTCTTCGCCCTTGCCGACCGCGAGCGCGCTGGTCAAAAGCCGGTCGCAGGCGACATCTGGCAGGGGTTCAGGCAGATGCCACGCGGTGGCTGGGTGGTTTCATTTGTCTGCGCCCTGTTATTCCTGATCTGGATCACCGACGCAAGCACACTCTACGGCTTCATGATCGGTCGCGAGCCCGCCCAGCTGGCCAGGATGCTGACGGCCGATGACGCCATCAAACGCTTCGTGTTCTTCAGCTCGATGGCGGGCGCGGTACTGGCCTTCATCCTGTTTGCCGTATCCGCCTTTTCGATTCCACTGATCTACGACGGTCGAGCCGATCTGGTGTCGGGTGTGGTTGCCAGCGTCAGGGCCGTCTTCAGCCGCTTCGGCGTCGTCATGGCGTGGGCCTGCCTGCTGGCCACGGTGATCATCATCAGCGCAATCATCCTGCCCTTGCTGCTGGTGACGCTGCCGGTGATGGCGTATGCGAGCCGCGACTTGTACTTCAGGACCTATCCGCGCGACTGAGGCCAGAGCGGGGTCCCGCCAAGCGCGGGGCACTCACAACAGTGCGTCGCGCGAAATACCGTGGCGCTTCAGAATGCGGCGCAGATGTCCAAGGGCTTCGAGCTGGATCTGGCGAACCCGCTCGCGCGTCAGCTCCAGGCGCAGCGCCAGCTCCTCAAGGGTAAGCAGTTCGCACTCTTCAATGCCGTAGCGGTGCCGAATGACGAGCCGCTGCTTGTCGTTGAGTGTCTTGATCCAGTCGCGCACCAGCCCTTCGACCTCGGACATATGGATTTGCGCCTCGGGCGTCAAGGCGTGCTCATCGGCCAGTGACTCGCCAATCGACAGGCTGGGATCGATGTCGAGCGGCGCATCGAGCGAGGCAGTGTGCTCGCTGAGCCGCAGAATGCTGCGCACCTCATCGATTGTCTTGTCCAGCCGGTGCGCGATGGCTTCCAGAGAAGACTCCCCGTTGGCCGCGGCCTCGATGCTGCGTTGGGCGCGCAAGACCTGATTGAGCTCCTTGACCACATGCACTGGTAGTCGAATCGTGCGCGACTGGTTCATGATCGCGCGCTCGATGTTCTGCCGGATCCACCACGTCGCATAGGTGGAGAAGCGGAAGCCGCGCTCGGGATCGAATTTATCCAGCGCATGCATCAACCCGAGATTCCCCTCCTCGACCAGGTCCAGCAAGGGAATGCCGCGATTCAGATAGTGCTTGGCGATATTGACGACGAGGCGCAGATTGCGCTCGATCATGGTCTGGCGGGCAGAGAAATCGCCCTCGCGCACCTTTCGCGTAAGCCGCAATTCATCAGCGGCGTTCAACAGCGGGTTGGCACCGATTTCGTTCAGATAGAGCTGAGTAACGTCACTGAAGAAGTCATTTTCCCGCACCTGAGTCTGGGTGCTGGCAAACACTTCCACCTCGGGCGGGAGATCCGGTTCATGACTTTCAAGGTCATCGAGACTTACCGGGTCTTCCATGCTCCCCCCTTCAGCGTGCTGGCAGATACTTCATCGGATCGACCGCCTTGCCCTGCTTGCGAATCTCGAAATGCAGCTTGGCGCGGTCGGATTCAGAACTTCCCAGCTCGGCGATCTTCTGCCCCTGGATAACCTGATCGTCTTCTTTCACCAGCAGTTTGTCATTGTGCGCATAGACCGAGTTGTACTCCTGGTTATGCTTGATGACAACCAGCTTGCCGTAGCCTCGCAGCCCGCTGCCAGCGTAGACGACCTTGCCCGCCGCTGCAGCCAGCACTGGGTCGCCGACGCTGCCGCCGATGTCGAGCCCCTTGTTCGAAGCCTCATTGTAGGCAGCCAGCAAACGTCCGGCCGAGGGCCACTGCCATTCGCCCGAGCTCGCTGGCTTCGCGGCTTCATCCGGCATTGCCGACGGGGGCGTCAACACGGGCGCTGCGCCCGGATTTGCCTTGGCCCACGCCTCATCGGAATAGGGCTGGCGTCCACCAACCGGTCCCTGCTTCAGCGGGGCAGCGGCAGCTTCCGTGCTGCCGGGTGCAGGAATCGGTACGGCGACCGCCTCCTGCCCGATCGGGATCACGCTGGCAGACTCGCCGCCTTCCAGGTCGCCTGGCCCGACGCGCAAGGACTGCCCGACCTGTATCTGGTTGGGGTCGATCAGCCTGTTCCAACTCACCAGGTCCGGCAGTGTCACGCCATACTGGCGGGCTATGCCGAGCAGGGTGTCACCCTGCCTGACGACGTGCATGCCCGCCTGCGCAGGAGGCTCGGTCACGGCCGCCGATGACGCCCCGCTGCCGTCGCGCACCGGCGCGGTCGCCGTCGAGGCGCAGCCCGCAAGCAGCACCGCAGCCAACGTGGCTGTCAGCAGTCCAGCAGGAGTATGTAGTCGAATTGCGTATTTCATTCCGTACCTGCGAGAAGGGGCACGAAGCGCACTGCCTCATGCCAGCTTTCCCGGTAAACATTGCCCTGTCGCTCGACCAGCAGCAAACGCTGCTCGCCCCCCCCTACCGGCACGATCAGACGCCCGCCCGGCGCGAGCTGCGTCTTGAGTGCGGGTGGCAAACCAATGGCCGCCGCAGCGACGATGATACTGTCAAACGGCGCGGCTTCAGGAAGACCCTGACTGCCGTCCGCAACTTTTAGCCTGACGTTCGGTAGGCGCAGGGGCCGAAGATTGGCCCGCGCGCGATCCAGCAACGGTCGAATACGCTCAACCGCATAAACCTCGGTCGCCAGTTGACTGAGCACCGCAGCCTGATACCCACAGCCCGCTCCGACTTCGAGCGTGCGCCCCAGTTCGCGGCCGGCGCGCAGCAGTTCGATCATGCGTGCAACGACGAAGGGCTGCGAGATGGTCTGCTGAAAGCCGATCGGCAATGGCGTATCGTCGTAGGCGCTGTAGGCCAGCCCTTCCTCGACGAACAGATGCCTTGGCACGCCCTGCATTGCCGCCAGAACGCGCTCGTCGCGAATGCCCTGAGTACGAAGACGCTCGACCATGCGTGCGCGTGCGCGCATCGCCTGGCCGGCATCGGTGCTACGAATGTTCACCGCTTGAGCCAGTCAAAGACCGGGGAGATCAGCCCGGTATGCGTCAGATCGAGCTGCAAGGGTGTGACCGACACATGGCCATTGGCCACCGCGTGAAAATCGGTGCCCTCTCCTGCGTCGGCGGCGGCGCCCGCAGCGCCGATCCAGTAAACCATCTCGTTGCGCGGCGTCACACTGCGCACCACCGGCTCCGCCTTGTGGCGCTTGCCCAGACGCGTGACCTTGACGCCCTGCAGGCGATCGTAGGCCACATCCGGGACGTTCACATTGAGCAGCACAGGCTGTGGAAACGGTTCGCGCATGAAGCGCTCGGCCAGGTCACGCGCGACCCGCGCTGCAGTTGTGAAGTCGGCAGCCGACTTGCTGACCAAGGAGACCGCAATCGACGGCACGCCGAGCAGGAATCCCTCTGTTGCAGCTGCGACCGTACCGGAATACACGGTATCGTCGCCCATGTTGGCACCGTGATTAACGCCCGACACCACCATGTCAGGCAGGTGATCGAGCATGCCGGTCACCGCGAGGTGCACACAGTCGGTCGGCGTTCCATTGACATAGTAGAAGCCGCTTGCCGTGCGCCGCAGCGACAGCGGACGGTCCAGTGTCAGCGAGTTGCTGGCGCCACTGCGGTCACGTTCGGGCGCCACCACCGTGACCTCGCCCAAGGTGCCGAGCGCTTCGGCGAGCGCTGCGAGTCCGGGGGCAAAATAGCCGTCGTCGTTACTGACCAGAATGCGCATTTGAAACCCAAGAGAAGAGCCGCCATCGCGGCTGTAAGACTTAAAATTTTAGCACAGCGGCCCCGCGGTCCGAGACACCCAGCCTGTGATGACAAAAAGCCGGCCGAAGCGGGTTGTTTTATCCTTTGACTGGGCGCTGAAGCAGGATTCGCATCCCGCATCTGACAGCAAGCCACGAAGGCTGGACACGAAAACGACCGTGGCGAGAATGATAATCATCATACCAAAGCCCTTGCTCAGCTCAACGCCACGGTGTCGTGGATAGGCCCGATAGAGAGTTGGAGCGATGCTGCGCGGTGAAGGCATTCGCGTCAGTCACCCTCGCCCCAAGATCGGACTCTGCTCCTGATCGACCGCATTTCAGGGGGAAGCTGGCCATCAGGCACGCCCGAGCCAAGGGGTGTTTGTGTTATCGTCCGCGCGACACGCGGAAGAGAACTCCAGCTCGGAGTCGCCGAAGGCGCAACCCCCCGGAACCGCTCAGGCAAAAGGACCGCGTGCGAAATACAAGTCTGGAGAGCGGTGCGAGCACCTGATCGTGCAGCGCACCCACCGAAGGGGCACTCGTTCGACCTCACGCCGCATATGATTCTGGTGGGCCGGCTCGACGCGAAATCTCTCAGGTACAAGGGACAGATGGGGCGAATCCGGCACGTTGGCCGCGGTCGCCCCATTCTGTTTACTACCGGAGCCTGGTTTCGATGAGTACACCTTCAAGACACACCCCGCTTCACGCAGCCCACGTCGCAGCCGGCGCCCGCATGGTTGACTTTGCGGGCTGGGACATGCCGGTCAACTATGGCTCCCAGATCGAAGAGCATCATACCGTCCGCCGCGATGCGGGAATGTTCGACGTGTCGCACATGCTCTCGCTCGACCTCGCCGGTCCCGATGCGACCCTCTTCCTGCGCGGCCTGCTCGCCAACGACGTGAACAAGCTGAGCGAGCCTGGCAAGGCGCTCTATTCGTGCATGCTCAACGAGCGTGGCGGCGTCATCGACGACCTGATCGCCTATCGCTTCAGCCCGAGCGACTATCGCCTCGTCGTCAATGCCGGCACCGCCGACGGGGATATTGCATGGATGCGCAAGCGCATCGCCGCTACGGGCGTCAACCTGACCCTCGACGCCCGGCGCGACCTGGCGATGCTTGCAATTCAGGGGCCGCGTGCCATCGAGCGCGCCATCGTCGCGATTGCCGAACTGTCCACGGTGCGCGGCATTCCCACTCCCTTCAGCGCCGTGCGCGCGGGCGACCTGTTCATCGCCCGCACTGGCTACACGGGTGAGGACGGCCTCGAAATCACCGTGCCCGCACATCGCGTCGAAGCCGTGTGGAACGCACTGCTCGCCGCTGGGGTGAAACCCTGCGGCCTGGGTGCGCGCGATACACTGCGCCTCGAGGCAGGAATGAATCTATACGGACAGGACATGGACGACGCCGTGTCACCGCTGGACTGCGGGCTGTCCTGGACCATCGACCTCAAGGATGACA
>DAORUJ010000109.1:0-11390 GCA_035433105.1 Thauera sp. | reverse complement strand
CCGGCGATCTGCGCACCCTGATGCGCGACAAGACCGTTCGCCACGCCGGCATCACACGTGAAGGCTCGACCGTCGTCGTCCGCTTCCGTGACGCCGAGCAACGTGAGGCCGGGCGCCGCGCCATCCAGGGCAGCACGTCCGACCTGCAACTGGCTGACCGTGATGACGGTTCCGAAGATCTCAAGCTGATCGCCACGCTGAGCGCGCCGGCGCAGCAAACGATGCGCGACTTCGCCATCAAGCAGAACATCACCACCCTGCACAACCGCATCAACGAACTGGGCGTCGCGGAGCCCGTCATCCAGCAGCAGGGCGCAGATCGTATCGTCGTTCAATTGCCGGGCGTGCAGGACGTGGCCAAGGCCAAGGACATCCTCGGCCGCACCGCGACACTCGAAGTGCGCATGGTCGACGACACGCCCGGTCTGCTTGAGCAGGCGCTTGGGGGCAGCATCCCCTTTGGCACCGAGCTCTACACCGAACGCGGCGGCTCGCCGCTGCTGGTCAAGAAGCAGGTCGTCCTGACCGGCGACCGCCTGACCGATGCACAACCCGGTTTCGACGGCCAGACCAACGAAGCGGCGGTGCACCTGACGCTGGATGCAGCCGGCGCGCGCATTTTCCGCGACGTCACGCGCGAGAGCGTGGGCAAGCGCATGGCCATCCTGCTCATTGAAAAGGGCAAGGGCGAAGTCGTCACCGCACCGGTCATTCGCAGCGAGATCGGCGGCGGCCGCGTGCAGATTTCGGGGCGCATGACCACCGCCGAGGCCAACGATGTCGCGCTGCTGCTGCGGGCCGGCTCACTCGCCGCGCCGATGGAGATCATCGAGGAGCGCACGGTGGGCCCGAGTCTGGGTGCGGAGAACATCGAGAAGGGCTTCAACTCGACGCTGTGGGGCTTCATCGCGATCGCGGTCTTCATGTGCGCGTACTACATGCTGTTTGGCGTGGTGTCGAGCATTTCACTGGCATTCAACCTGCTGCTGCTGGTGGCGCTGCTGTCACTGCTTCAGGCCACACTGACACTGCCCGGCATCGCCGCAATGGCACTGACGCTGGGCATGGCAATTGACGCCAACGTGCTGATCAACGAGCGCATCCGCGAGGAACTGCGTAATGGCGCGACACCGCAAGCCGCCATCGTCGCCGGTTACGAGCGCGCCTGGGACACGATTCTCGACTCCAACATCACGACGCTGATCGCCGGCGTCGCGCTACTGGTGTTCGGCTCCGGCCCGGTGCGCGGCTTTGCCGTGGTGCACTGCCTGGGCATCCTGACATCGATGTTCAGCGCCATCCTGGTGTCGCGCATGCTGATCAACTTCATCTACGGTCGCCGCCGCAAGGTCGACGCACTGTCGATCGGGCAGGTCTGGAAACCGAGCAAATAAGCACTTGAGGCGACAGGAAAAGTAATCATGGAATTCTTCCGCATCAAGAAGGACATCCCCTTCATGCGCCACGCGCTGGTGTTCAACGTCATCTCGTTGATCACCTTCGTGCTGGCGGTGTTCTTCCTTTCCACACGCGGCCTGCATCTTTCGGTGGAATTCACCGGCGGCACGCTGATGGAAGTGAGCTACACCGAGGCGCCGCAGCTTGAGCCGATCCGCCAGGGGCTGTCCGCCAATGGCTACCCGGACGCACAAGTGCAGAACTTCGGCAGCTCGCGCGACGTGCTGATCCGCCTGCCGGACCGCGAGGGCCTGGATACCTCGCAGGTTTCGCAAAAGGTGATGCAGACGCTGCAGGCACAGGCGGGGCAGCAGCCCGAGTTGCGCCGCGTGGAGTTCGTCGGCCCGCAGGTGGGCAAGGAGCTCGCCACGGACGGCGCCATGGCGCTGCTGCTGGTGATCATCGGCATCATGCTGTACCTGGCGATGCGCTTCGAGTGGCGTTTTGCCGTATCGGCAATCATTGCCAACATGCACGACGTGATCATCATCCTGGGCTTCTTTGCCTTCTTTCAATGGGAGTTCTCGCTGCCGGTGCTGGCGGCGGTGCTGGCGGTGCTGGGCTACTCGGTGAACGAGTCGGTGGTGGTGTTCGATCGCGTGCGCGAAACCTTCAAGAAGCGCCGCGACATGACGACACCACAGGTGCTGGACCACGCCATCACCAGCACCATCTCACGCACCGTGATCACGCATGGCAGCACCCAGGTCATGGTGTTGTCGATGTTGCTGTTCGGCGGCGAAACGCTGCACTACTTCGCGATGGCGCTGACCATCGGCATTCTGTTCGGCATCTACTCTTCGGTCCTGGTCGCCAGCCCGCTGGTGATGTGGCTGGGGGTGTCGCGCGAGCAGTTCGTGAAGCCGAAGAAGGAAAAGGAAGAAGCAGTGGTTTGAGGACTCGGCTGCAGCGCTGGCTGAAAAGCAGAAAAGGCACCCCTGGTGCCTTTTCTACGTTTTGGGGAGTGGTGATTGTGCCTTCGATCCGGCTGTGGGGCGGGCCAGCGGGCGCCGCCTGGAAAGAACTACAGGGCGAAGACCTGTTTCACCCGCAGTGTTTCGCCCCGCTCCACCAGGCCGATCAGGCGGTCGATGTTGGGGTGCTTGCCGGGATGCGCGAGCGCGTCCTCGGTGTGCTCGGCGTAGAGATCCAGGCCCTTCTTTGCGGCCTCCGGCGTGATCGCGCCGTAGAGCTGGGCGAGGTGATTGTAGACGGCGAGCGAGCCCGCTTGGCCGGGCTTGTTCTCGATGCTGGCAACGACGGCATCGGCAGCGCCGATCAGGTTCAGCGCAGCAAGATGCGATACGCCGGGCAGGGTTTTCAGGTTGGCAGCGAAAGCCATTCGGGCGCTCCGTATCGTGAAAACGCCACCGCGAAGGTGGCGTCGGGATGGATACCGGCACGCCGTCGGGCGGGCCGGGGGCGAATCAGATGCGGCGTGCGAGCTCGGCGGCCTTGCCAACGTAGCTGGCCGGCGTCATTGCCAGCAGGTGGTCACGCGACTCTGCGGGAATCGCCAGCGTGCGGATGAAGTCCTGCAGCGCCTCACGGGTGATGCCCTTGCCGCGCGTCATGGCCTTGAGCTGCTCGTAGGGGTTTTCGATGCCGAAACGGCGCATCACGGTCTGGACCGGCTCGGCCAGCACCTCCCAACAATCGTCCAGATCGGCCGCCAGGCGCGCGGGTTCGGCCTCGAGTTTGCCCAGACCGCGCAGGCAGCTGTCGAGCGCGAGCACGGTGTGGCCGAAGCCCACGCCCATGTTGCGCAGCACGGTGGAGTCGGTGAGGTCGCGCTGCATGCGCGAGATCGGCAGCTTCTCGGAGAAGTGCTTCAGCACCGCGTTGGCGATACCGAAGTTGCCTTCGGCGTTCTCGAAGTCGATCGGGTTGACCTTGTGCGGCATCGTCGACGAGCCCACCTCGCCTTCCTTGAGCCTCTGCTTGAAATAGCCGAGCGAGATGTACATCCAGATGTCGCGGCAGGCGTCGATCAGCATGGTGTTGACGCGGGCGATGGCATCAAACAGCTCGGCCATGGCATCGTGCGGTTCGATCTGGATGGTGTATTCGTTGAAACTCAGCCCCAGCGACTCGATGAAGCGGCGGTTGAAGCCTTCCCAGTCGAACTCGGGCCAGGCCGACAGGTGGGCATTGTAGTTGCCGACTGCGCCATTGAACTTGGCGCTCATTGCCACGCTGGCGACCGCAGCGCGGGCACGCATGAGGCGCGCGGCAATATTGGCCATTTCCTTGCCAAGCGTGGTCGGGCTGGCCGGCTGGCCGTGAGTGCGCGACAGCATCGGCAGATCGGCCAGCGCATGGGCGAGTTCGCGAAAGCGCGCAATCACGGTATCAAGCGCCGGCAGCAACACCCGATCGCGGCCTTCGGCCAGCATCAGCGCGTGCGAGGTGTTGTTGATGTCTTCCGAGGTGCAGGCAAAGTGGATGAACTCGGACACTTTCATCACTTCGGCATTGTGGCCGAGGCGCTTCTTGAGCCAGTACTCCATGGCCTTGACGTCGTGGTTGGTCGTGGCCTCGATCGCCTTCACCGCCTCGCCGTCATCGGTCGAGAACTGCGCCACCACGCCGTCCAGCTCGGCGATGGTCGCCGACGAGAAGGGAGCAATTTCGGCCAGCCGGGGCTCGGCTGCCAGCGCCTTGAGCCATTCGATTTCCACTTTCACCCGATTACGGATCAGGCCGTGTTCGGAAAAATGGTCACGCAGGCCCGCCACCTTGCCGTGATAACGGCCATCAAGCGGGGACAGGGCGGTGAGCGGAGACGGTACAGCGTTGGACATGGCGGCGGTTCCGGACAAAAGTGCTATTTTAACGCCTCACCCCGGCGCAGCAGAGAACAAACGACCGTGAGCACACCCGAAACCCCACCGCCCCCTTACTGCATCGAGGTATCGGCGAAGGCCGAGTACGTCGCGTCGCAGTCACACCCCGAAGACGAGCACTACGTCTTTGCCTACCACATCACCATTCGCAACACGGGCAGTCAGCCCGCGCAACTGCTCAGCCGTCACTGGGTCATCACCGACGGCAACGACAAGGTCCAGGAAGTACATGGCCAGGGCGTGATCGGTGAGCAACCATTACTGGCACCCGGCGAGCGCTTCAGCTACACCAGCGGCTGCATGATCGAAACGGCAGTTGGTACGATGCACGGCAGCTATCGGATGGTCGCTGGCGACGGCCACCATTTCGACGCGGCGATTGCGCCCTTCGTGCTGGCCATGCCACGCGTACTGCATTGAGCGACAAAACGAAGCCGGCGCATGCGCCGGCTTCGGCAAGTCTCACATGACGCTCAACTGCGGTAATCGGCGTTGATCTTCACGTAGTCGTAAGAGAAATCGCAGGTCCATACCGTGGCGGCGGCGGCACCACGGGCGAGGTCGATGCGCACGCTCAACTCGGCGTGTTTCATGATGCGCGTACCCGCCTCCTCGACGTAGGACGCAGCACGCCCACCATGCTCGGCGACCAGTACCGATTCTTCGGGATTGCCCAGCCACACGCGCAACTGCGACACGTCCAGGTCGTCAATGCCGGCATAGCCGATGGCGGCCAGGATGCGGCCCAGATTGGGGTCTGACGCGAAGAAGGCGGTCTTCACCAGCGGCGAATGTGCCACCGCGTAAGCCACCTTGCGGCATTCGTCGCGGTCCGTGCCCCCCTCGACTTCGATCGTCATGAACTTGGTCGCGCCCTCGCCGTCACGCACGATCGCCTGCGCCAGCGCAATCGACACCTCGACCACCGCATCGCGCAGCACGTGGTAGTCGGAACCGCTGGTGGCAGTAATCTCGGCGTTGCCGGCCTTGCCCGTCGCGATCAGGATGAAGGAGTCATTGGTCGAGGTATCGCCATCGACCGTGATGCTGTTGAAGGACAGCTCGGCTGCGTCCTTGACCAACAGGTCGAGCACCGGCTGCGCCACCGCCGCGTCACAGGCCAGGAAACCGAGCATGGTCGCCATGTTCGGCCTGATCATGCCCGCGCCCTTGCTGATACCGGTCAGCGTCACCGTCTTGCCACCAACCTGCACCTGCCTGGACACCGCCTTCGCCAGCGTGTCGGTCGTCATGATGGCGTGCGCGGCGTCAAACCAGCCGTCGGCGCGCAGATCGGCGATCGCCTGCGGCAAGCCGGCGATCAGCCGGTCGGCCGGCAACGGCTCAAGGATCACGCCGGTGGAGAACGGCAGCACCTGCCCGGCAGCGATGCCCATTTCATTGGCCAGCGCCGCGCAGGTGGCATGCGCGTTGGCAAGGCCTGGCTCGCCGGTGCCGGCGTTGGCGACGCCGGTATTGATTACCAACGCACGAATCGGGCCGGCCGACAAGTGAGCCTTGCACACCTGAACAGGCGCCGCGCAGAAGCGGTTGCGGGTGAAGACTCCCGCGGCGCGGCTACCCTCGGCCAGTTCGATCACGGTCAGGTCGCGCCGATTGGCCTTGCGAATGCCGGCTTCGGTCACGCCCAGCCGGACACCCGTGACGGGCAACAGGTCGGCAGCCTTGGGAGTGTGCAGATTGACAGCCATGCTTATCGTATCTCCGGAGAAAGGCTCAGCTCAGCTTGCCGTGGCAGTGCTTGTACTTCTTGCCCGAGCCGCAGGTGCAGGGATCATTGCGTCCGACACGCGTTCCGGCCTGAGCCGGCTGGCCCGGATTCGCGGCCGCCAGCACCTCATCCTGATCGGCGTGGTGATACTGGACGTTATCCAGCACCGGCGGCGCTTCGGCTTCTTCAAGCTGGGCTTCGGTGCGAACCTGCACGGTCATCAGCACCTTGCTGACATCGGCGCGGACCGCATCGAGCAGCGTCTCGAACAGTTCGAAGGCCTCGCGCTTGTATTCCTGCTTCGGGTTCTTCTGCGCGTAACCGCGCAGGTGGATGCCTTGGCGCAGGTGATCCAGTGCCGCCAGATGCTCGCGCCAGTGGGTATCGAGGCTTTGCAGCATCACGTTGCGCTCGAACTGGTGCCAGGCAGCAGGCTCGACCACGGTGATCTTTGCGGCATAGGCGTCCTCGCCCGCGGCGACGATGCGCGCGAGGACGGCGTCGTCGTCGAGATTGGGCTCGGCCTTGATCCACTCCCCCACAGGCAGCTTCAGCGCCAGCTCGGAAGCCAGGGCCAGTTCGAGACCGGCGATCTCCCACTGCTCCTCGACGCTGTCGACCGGCACGTAACGGCGGAACAAATCGTGGATCACCGCCTGGCGCATCGCCTGAACGGTGTCGGAGATATCATCGGTCTCGAGCAGGTCGTTACGCTGCTGGTAGATGACCTTGCGCTGGTCGTTGGAGACGTCGTCGTATTCGAGCAACTGCTTGCGGATATCGAAGTTGCGCTGCTCGACCTTGCGCTGCGCTGACTCCAGCGAACGGGTCACCATCGCGTGCTCGATGGCCTCGCCCTCGGGCATCTTCAGGCGCACCATGATCGCGTTCAGGCGCTCTCCGGCGAAGATCTTCATCAGCGGATCTTCCAGCGACAGGTAGAAGCGGCTCGAACCCGGGTCGCCCTGACGGCCTGAGCGGCCGCGCAACTGATTGTCGATACGACGCGACTCGTGGCGTTCGGTGCCGATGATGTGCAGGCCGCCCGCGGCGATCACCTGTTCATGCACCTTCGCCCACTCGGCACGGGTCACGACAATCTTCGCGTCCTTGGCCTCGGACGACAGGCTGTCGTCTTCACGCACCAGCGAAACGGGCTTCTCGATATTGCCGCCCAGCACAATGTCAGTGCCGCGACCCGCCATGTTGGTGGCGATGGTCACCATGCCGGGGCGACCTGCCTGCGCGACGATTTGCGCTTCACTGTCATGTTGCTTGGCATTGAGCAACTGGTGGTCGATCTTTGCTTTTTTCAGCAGACCGGACAGGAACTCGTTGGTTTCGATCGAGGTCGTGCCCACCAGCACCGGCTGACCGCGCGTGACGCAACTGCGGATGTCCTCGATGACGGCATCCCACTTTTCTTTTGCCGTGCGGTAGACCTTGTCGTTTCCATCCTTGCGCTGAGTCGGCTTGTTGGTGGGAATGACCACCGTCTCGAGGCCGTAGATCGAGTGAAACTCGAAAGCTTCGGTATCGGCCGTGCCCGTCATGCCGGCGAGCCTGCCGTACATGCGGAAATAGTTCTGGAAAGTGATCGAGGCAAGCGTCTGGTTTTCCGCCTGGATGCGCACGCCCTCCTTGGCCTCGACCGCCTGATGCAGGCCATCGGACCAGCGACGGCCGGCCATCAGACGCCCGGTAAATTCGTCGACGATGACCACTTCGCCGTTCTGCACCACGTAATGCTGGTCCTTGTGATACAGCGCGTGGCCTCGCAGCGCGGCGTAAAGGTGGTGCACCAGCAGGATGTTGCCGGGGTCGTAAAGGCTGGCGCCCTCGGTCAGCAGGCCCATGCGCGTCAGGATCTGCTCGGCGGTCTCGTGACCGTCCTCGGTCAGCAACACCTGATGCGCCGTCAGGTCCACCGTGTAGTCGCCCGGCACGGTCACGTCGTCGCCCTCGCCTTCCTGCTTCTTCAGGATCGGCGCGACCTGGTTCATCTTCAGATAGAGCTCGGTATGGTCCTCGGCCTGGCCGGAGATGATCAAGGGCGTACGTGCCTCGTCGATGAGGATGGAATCCACCTCGTCGACGATGGCAAAATTCAGGACACGCTGCACGCGCTCGTTGGCCGCATACACCATGTTGTCGCGCAGATAGTCAAAACCGAACTCGTTATTGGTGCCATAGGTGATGTCTGCCGCGTAGGCCGCCTGTTTCTCGGCATGCACCATGCGCGACATGTTGCAACCCGTGGTCAGACCAAGGAAGCCGTAGATGCGCCCCATCCATTCGGCGTCACGACTGGCGAGGTAATCGTTGACCGTGATCACGTGCACACCCTTGCCTGACAGCGCATTCAGATAGGCGGGCAGGGTCGCGACCAGGGTCTTGCCCTCGCCGGTGCGCATTTCGGCAATCTTGCCGTTGTGCAGCACCATGCCGCCAACCAGCTGGACGTCGAAGTGGCGCATGCCATGGACGCGCTTGCCGGCTTCGCGCACCACCGCAAAGGCCTCGGGCAACAAGGCGTCGAGCGTCTCGCCGTCAGCCACCCGCTGCTTGAACTCGGCAGTCTTGCCGCGCAGCGCTTCATCGGACAAGGCGGAGATTTCCGGTTCGAGCGCGTTGATGCTGCGCACGGCCTGGAAGTACTGACGAACGAGGCGGTCGTTGCGACTACCGAAGATTTTCTTGAGCAGGCCGGAGATCATGTTTGGGGGTCGACGTCGATTCGGCAAAGGCGCGAGTTTATCATGCCGTACCGGGCACCCCACGGCACATGCCTGCAGTCGATCAGTGACCGGATTCTCACTTTCCAACCGTTTCCTCCGCCATGAGCCGACCCATCCACCGTTTTCTCGGCAGCGGCGAAGCCCTCGCCCGCCTGCAGAGCCATGCTGCACGGCTGCAAAGACTGCAGGGCGCACTCGAGGCGGCCCTGCCGCCGCAGCTCGCCGATCAATGCCGGGTGGCCAACCTGAAGGATGGCACCCTGATCCTGAGCACCCGCAACGGGGCAGGCGCGGTGCGCGTCAAGCAGATGCTGCCCAGCCTGCTCGATCACCTTGTGCGCGCAGGGCATGCCGTCAGCACGATCAGGGTCAAGGTCGGCACGCCGCAGCAAGTTGATTGGCGAGCGCCAACGCCAGCACGCCATATTTCGGGCAACGCGAAAGTCGGCCTGGCGGCGTTTGCTGCCTCCCTGCCGGCCGACTCACCCCTGCGCGCGTCGCTGGAGCGGCTGCTCAGGCGCTCCAGCGAGGGGGGGCCAGCCAGCAACGGTTCCAACGCGTCTTAAAGGTGTGGCCCGCGATGCCGTTAAAATGAGCACATCTGCCAACCCGCCCTCCTCTCATGCCCAAGACTGCCGCTCGCTCCGTGTTTGCCCGATTGTTCCTGATCGCCCTGCTGCCATTTGCGGGCGGGTGCGACATGCTGAGCGAACTCCTGGAGATACCCAACCCAGCGCGCGAACACGCAATCAAGGAAGCCGAAGGTCGCGCCGTGGGCAGCGCCTGCCGGCATGCGGGGCGTTCGCTGGAAGACTGCTACACCCTGAACCCGGCGTCCGAGAAGGCCTCGGTCTTCGCCGGCTGGCGTGACATGAACGACTACATGATGGAACACAAGCTCGACACCGTCCCATCCAAGCTGGTGCCGGGCGCACCGCAAACCTCTGCAGGACCGACCCACAACAACCCATCCCAAAACAATCCAGCCCAGGGCAACCCGACAGAGGCCGCCAAGCCGGCGACGACGCATTAGCGGGCGACCTCCGAGCACTTTCGGGCAAGGCGCGCACACCTCGGCCGCACTCGGTTCGCTCGCCTGGCGCGATGCACGGGCTTATCATCCGCGCTTCTGCCCGTCAGCGACGGGCCCAATCCTCTAAAGCGCACAACGCCATTTGCCGATGAATCAACACACGCCCGCCGCCGGACTCCTCAGCTCCGGCCTGATCGGCTACTGCCGTGCCGGCTTCGAAAAAGAGCTCGCTGGCGAAATCGACGACCTCGCTGCAGAAGCCGGCCTGCTCGGTTTCGTGCGCGCCCAGCCCGATACCGGCTATGTCGTCTTCGAGACCTTCGAACCCACCCCGCTCAGCGACTTCGGCACAGCCACCGACTGGCGCCGCCCCTGTTTCGCACGTCAAGTGCTGCCCTGGTTCGCACGCGTCGAGAATCTGCCCGAGCGCGATCGGGCCACCCCCATCGTCGCGGCGGTAAAAGCGTCCGGGCAGCGCTTCTGTGGCGTGGTGCTGGAAACGCCCGACACCGACGAGGCCAAGCAACGCTCGGGTTTCTGCAAACGCTTCACCGAACCGCTCACCAAGGCGCTAGAGAAAGCCGGCTGCCTGCGCAGCAGCCGCACCGGCCTGCCGGCGCTGCACGTGCTGTTCACTGACGCCACCACAGCCTGGCTCGCTGCCGCGCAGAGCGATCAATGCTCGCCGTGGCCGATGGGCATACCACGCCTACGCATGCCGTCGAGCGCACCCAGCCGGTCGACGATGAAGCTCTCCGAAGCCTTCATGACCTTGCTCGAAGAGCGCGAGCGCGAAAGTATCCTGCGCGCAGGCCAGCGCGCGGTCGACCTCGGTGCCGCACCCGGTGGCTGGACCTGGCAACTCGTCGGCCGCGGTCTGCGCGTCACCGCCATCGACAACGGCCCGCTGCGTGACAACGTGATGGCCACCGAAATGGTCGAGCACCTGAAGGCCGACGGCTTCACCTGGCGGCCACAGCGGCCGGTCGACTGGATGGTGTGCGACATGGTCGAACAACCTTCGCGGATCGCATCGCTGATGGCCGAATGGATCGCCACCGGTCGCTGCCGCTACACGATCTTCAACCTCAAGCTGCCCATGAAACGCCGCCTCGAGGCGGTCGAGCAGTGCCGTGAGCTGATCCGCAAGCGCCTCCACAGCGTTGGCCCTTTCGACCTGCGCATCAAGCACCTCTACCACGACCGCGAAGAGGTCACCGCTTTTCTCATGCTCAAGCGCTGAGCGCGACATCCGGACAAGGTCTGCCGCTGCAGAAGACCCTTCCCGTAAGGTTTTTCGGCGCCGTGTATAATCCGCCTTCTCGCTCATCCGGCGGTCGGCTGTCGACCGCATTCAACGCAAAGGCGCCCATGAGTTTCGCCGATCTCGGCCTCCTTCCCGAACTGCTCCAGGCCGTCACCGACGCCGGCTATTCCGAACCCACGCCGATCCAGCGCCAGGCCATCCCGATCGTGATCGCCGGCCAGGACGTGCTGGGCGGCGCCCAGACCGGCACCGGCAAGACGGCGGGCTTCACCCTGCCGCTGCTGCACCGCATTGCCCGCCACGCCAGCACCAGCAC
>DAORUJ010000108.1:0-11504 GCA_035433105.1 Thauera sp. | reverse complement strand
TGATGTTCTACAACATGGTGAAGACCATTGCCGGCCAGAAGGCCTATGACGCCCCGGTGCTTGCGCCGACGGTTGCCCACGCCTAAGGGGAGAACAGGAACATGGCTCAATCGAAACACGAAAAGATCGAACGCAACGTATTCCTCATGATCGTCTTCACGCTGCTCACCGTCAGCGTGGGGGGCTTGGTGGAAATCGTGCCTTTGTTCTTCCAGCACTCCACCACCTCGCCCATCGGGCCGGGTGGCAAGCAGCTCGACGTCAAGCCCTACGACGCCGTTCGTCTGGTCGGTCGCGACATCTACATCCGTGAAGGCTGCAGCAACTGCCACTCGCAGATGATTCGTCCCTTCCGTGCGGAAACCGAGCGCTATGGGCATTACTCGGTGGCGGGCGAGTCGGTCTACGACCACCCTTTCCTCTGGGGCTCAAAGCGTACCGGGCCGGATCTGGCCCGCGTGGGCGGGCGCTATTCGGACGAATGGCAGCGTGTGCACCTGCTGAATCCGCGTGACGTGGTGCCCGAGTCCAACATGCCGGCGTTCTCGTGGCTTGATCGCCCGATCCAGATCGACGACATTCAGGACCGGATGCGCGCGCTCAACAAGGTGGGTCTGCACAAGTACAGCGATGAGGATATCGCCGTAGCACCCGCCGCGCTTGAGGGTAAGACCGAGCTCGACGCCGTCGTCGCTTACCTGCAAGGGTTGGGCAAAGCGCTGCAGAACGTGCGGTAAGGGAGAGGACGCGCCGTGGATATCAATGATTTCAGAAGTCTGATCACCGTTTTGGGTTTCCTGTGCTTTCTGGGCATCTGTGCATGGGCCTACAGCAAGCACTCCAAGGCGGGTTTCGATGAGGCGGCGCGGATGCCCCTGACCGATGACGACCTGCCAGCCGGCAGCGGCTGGCACGAAAAAGAGGGAAAAACAAATGGCTGACTTTATCAGCGGTTTCTGGAACATGTATGTGATGGTCCTCGTGACCCTCTCCATCCTGTTCTGTGTGTTCGTGCTGGCGTCGAACATGACCAAGCGCGAGAACGGACCGGTCGAGCTGCACGGGCATGTGTGGGACGAGACGCTCGCCGAGTACAACAATCCGTTGCCGCGCTGGTGGATGTACCTATTCTGGATCACGATCGTTTTTTCTGTTGTCTACCTGGCGATTTATCCAGGTTTTGGCGACAAGAACGAGGGCCGTGGTCAGTTGAGCCAGTACCAAGCAGAGATGCAGGCCGCAGAAGCGAAATACGGCCCTATCTTCGCCAAGTATCGGAACATGGATCTTGCAGCGGTTGCGGCTGATCCTGAGGCGAACGCCATGGGTGAGCGGATGTTCCTAACCTACTGCGCGCAGTGCCACGGCTCGGCTGCACAGGGTGCAAAGAGCTTCCCGAACCTGACCGATGACGAATGGTTGTGGGGTGGCGAGCCCGAGGCGATCAAGACCACGATCACCGAGGGGCGTAACGGCGTGATGCCGCCGTTTGGTCCTGCGCTGGGTGGTGAGGGCGTCAAGGATGTGGCCAACTACGTGCGTTCGCTGTCCGGTCTCGCGCACGATTCCTTACGCGCCCAGCGCGGCAAGGAAGCGTTCGCAACGAACTGCGTTGCCTGCCATGGTGAGGACGGCAAAGGCAATCCGATGCTGGGTGCGCCGAACCTGACCAACAAGTCCTGGCTCTATGGTTCTTCCGAAGCCACCATCATCGAAACCGTGACCAACGGTCGCAACAACCAGATGCCCCACTTCGGCGAGTTCCTTGGCGAAGACAAGGTGCACTTGCTGTCGGCTTATGTGATGAGCCTGAGCAAGAAGTGACGATGTAATGCGCTAGTGCAGTTCCGTCCCGGGGAGAGGGGGTCTCCCCGGGCTATCAATAGAATAAAAATAAAAATTCATCGGTAAAGCGACCATGAGCAGCCCTTCCCCACAGCCGCAGCAGGCGGCCAAGTCGAAAACACCCCAATCGAGCGACACCCTCTACGAGTCACGCAAAAAACTCTACGTGCGTGCCGTCACGGGTCTCTTCGCCAACTGGCGCTGGGCTCTGGTGTGGATTACCCAGATTATTTTCTACGGTTTGCCGTGGTTGTCATGGAACGACCGGCAGGCCTTTCTGCTGCACATCACCGAGCGCAAGTTCTATATTTTCGGCTGGGTGTTCTGGCCCCAGGATGTGTTCTTTCTTGCCATCCTGCTGATCATCTCCGCTTACGCCTTGTTCTTCTTTACCGCCATCGCCGGGCGCCTATGGTGCGGCTATGCCTGTCCACAAACGGTGTATACCGAAATCTTCATGTGGATCGAGCAGAAGATCGAGGGTGATCACAACAAGCGACTGAAGCTCGATCAGGCCCCGATGAGTGCCAACAAGGCGCTGCGCAGGGGGGGCAAATTTCTTGTCTGGGGGCTGGTGGCGCTATGGACGGGCTTTACGTTTGTCGCGTATTTTTCTCCGCTCTCCGAGTTGCTGGCTTCAGTCAAGAGCTTCAGTTTCGGCCCGTGGGAGATGTTCTGGATCCTGTTTTACGGCACCTTCACTTTCCTGTTTGCGGGGGTGATGCGCGAGCAGGTGTGCAAGTACATGTGCCCGTATGCGCGTTTCCAGGCGGTGATGTTCGACCCCGACACGCTGGTCATCACCTATGACGAGGCGCGAGGCGAGCCGCGCGGCGTTCGCAAGAAAGGCGTGGATCCGCGCACAGTGGGCAAGGGGGACTGCATCGACTGCGGGATCTGCGTCCAGGTCTGCCCCACGGGCATCGACATTAGAAATGGTCTGCAGTACGAGTGCATTGGCTGTGCGGCATGCATAGACGCATGCGACCAGGTCATGGACAAGATGAATTATCCGCGCGGCTTGATTCGCTACACGACCGAAAATGCAATGAAGAAGAACTGGGGCAACAAGGAGATCGTTGCCCATGTGTTTCGTCCGCGCACGCTGATCTACGGCACTGTACTGGCAGTGGTCTGTCTTGCCTTTATCTGGGGGCTTGCACATCGAGAGCCGCTTCGTGTTGATGTGATTCGGGATCGCGCTTCGCTGGCGCGTGAGGTCGAGGACGGGATGATCGAGAACGTCTATCGCCTGCAGGTCATGAACATGACCGAGGAGCCACGCAATTTCCAGTTCGAGGTGTCGGGTCTGCCTGGCGCGAAAATCGGTGGTGTGCAGCGCGTCGAAGTGGGGCCTGCGTCCATGCAGTCGGTCACCGTGCAAGTCCTGGTCCCCTCTGATTCGGGTAAGCCAGGCTCCAACGAGATCGAGTTCCGGATTGCGGCAGAGGACGACCCTTCCCTGAGCCTGCGCGAAGAAACCACCTTCCTTTTGCCGCGCTGAAGTGAGTACGACATTGACTGACAAGACTCCCACTCCCTGGTATCGCCAGGGCTGGCCCTGGTTCCTCATTGCCCTGCCGGCCACTGCCGTTGTCGCGGGGATCGTTACGCTGGTCATTGCGGCGCGTACTTTCGACGGCATGGTGGTGGACGACTACTACAAGGAGGGCAAAGCGATTGTCCAGACCCTGGGGCGGACCGAGCGTGCTCAGGAGCTCGGCCTGGTGGCACGGCTCAAGATCCGCAGCGAGTCCATTCGTGTTGAGTTGTCTGCGGCAGATGCCGCGAATCTGCCTTCACGCATCATCCTGACCGTGATTCACCCAACGCGCGATGGTACAGATCAGGCGCTTGTGCTGGATGCGCGGGGCGGGGTGTTCGAAGGCCGTCCTGCACCACTCAGCACAGGGCGATGGCTGTTTCAAATCGAAGATGAGTCCCGCAGCTGGAGAATGAACGGGGCCGCGTATCTCCCAACAGAGACGGACATAAGGATTGACCCATCAAGTTCCTAAACCGTCGGTGTTCAAAGGAGGTATGTCATGGCCTGGAATCTTCTGATCAGTAGCGATATTGGTTTGATGAGCCTGTTCACAATTTTATTCATCATCGGAATGGCGTTTTATCTGTGGCGCTTCGCCAAACGCCACATGCTTGAAGACGAGCAAAAGGCAAAGCTGAAACGCTAGTCCCGTGTGCGGCACAGGTCCAAGGGCAAGGAGAAAGTTGGAATGATCAAGCTGATACAGGTGCTGTGGCCTTCTTTCATGGTGGCTGTGATTGCGGAAGCTGTTTTCTTTGTTGTGATCGATCCGCAGGAGCTTTACCTGTTCGGACAGCCGGTTCATTACGGGCTGGTGGCCACGTACTCGATTGCGTTCCTCGGCTTTTGGCTTGTGTGCGCTGCATCAAGTCTCAGTACGATTTTTTTGCAGCGAAGTGCTGCCGAACTCAATCGTCAGGACTGATGTGTTTGGAAATGCAAAACGGCCCAAGCGGGCCGTTTTGCATTACAGGTTGCCTACCGATTAACGGTAGACCAGCACGGGCGTCTTGCTGTGGGTCAGGACCTTCTGGGTTTCGCTGCCGAGCAGCAGGCTCGCGATGCCTCGGCGGCCATGCGAGGCCATGAAAATCAGGTCGCAGCCATGTCGGTCTGCGGCATCGATGATCGCTTGATAAGGCACTTCATTCACCACCGTATCGGTTGCTGCAGCGACGCCTTCCGCATCGGCGATTGACTTCGCCTTGGCGAGGATGCCTTGGGCTTCGGCGGCAGCCGATTTGGCGAACTGTTCGGGCGTAGTGGGGTCGATCAAGGCGCCCTCACCGTAAATCGGCATGGGGAAGTCGGGCTGGGAATAGAAAAAAGTAATGCGCGCACTGGCTTCTCTGGCAAAAGTCACGGCGCGGGAAACGGTTCCTTCCGATAGTGCGGAGCCGTCGGTGGGAACGAGGATGTGTTTGAACATGGTCTGGAGTCTCCGGTCGGTTGCTACTACTCCGATTATAGCGACCTGAGCGTCATCGTCGGGCTTGACGAGGGTCAAACGCTCGGCAAGTGGTGTGGAGCATTGTTCGAATAAAGGAGAATCGCATGATGAAGCTCAGCTTCATGGGGGCGGCGGGCGAAGTGACGGGGTCCTGCCTGCGGGTCGATCATGAGCAGGGCAGCTTTCTCGTGGATTGTGGTCTGTTCCAGGGGGGGCGGTCGGCGGAGCTCAAGAATCGTCATGCGCTCGACTTCGATCTCAGCAACATCGACTTCGTGCTTCTGACCCATGCCCATCTCGACCATACCGGTCTTGTGCCTCGCCTTGTTGCACTCGGTTACAGGGGGCCCATTCTGGCCACGTCGGCCACCGTGGACCTACTTGGCGTGTTGCTGATGGACGCGGCCCACATCCAGGAAAAAGAGGCTGAGTGGGCCCTGCGCAAGGCGCGCAATCGACAGGCGCGTCGGCGCGTGGAAATGACGCCGCTGTACACCGTGGAGCAGGCGCGTGCCAGCCTTGGCCGACTGAGGTCGATTCCCTACGAAACGGACTGTCACCCTGGTCAAGGCGTGCGCTGCCGTTTTCGGGATGCCGGGCATATTCTGGGCTCGGCGATCATCGAGATCGACGTCGGTGAGGGGGCAGGCTCTCGGCGCCTGGTGGTATCGGGCGATCTTGGCCAGCCGCTGCGCCCGGTCGTGCGCGATCCTGCGCACATCGAGCGTGCCGACATCCTGTGCGTGGAGTCGACCTACGGCAATCGCGCCCACCGCTCGCTTGACGCCACGCTCGATGAATTGGTCGATGCCGTCCAGCAGACGCTTGTCAGGCGTGGCGGCAATGTCATCATTCCGGCGTTTGCCGTCGGGCGCACTCAGGACATCCTGTTTATCCTGGCGGACCTTGTGCGTTCCGGGCGCCTCGGCCCGCTCAAGGTCGTCGTTGACTCGCCGATGGCCTCTGCGGTGACGACGCTGACGGTTCGTCATCGTGAGCTTTGGGACGCGGAGACGCGGGAGCTTTACGCCTGGTCGGAGGCCAACCCAGCGCGTTTCAGTGTTCGTTTCGTGCAGGACGTTGAGGAGTCGATGGCACTCAACGAAGTCAGGGGTGGGCTGGTGATCATCTCCGCCAGCGGCATGTGCGATGCTGGGCGAATCCGCCATCACCTGCGCTACAACCTCGGGCGCAGCGAGTGTGCCGTCATCATCGCCGGCTTCCAGGCGGCTGGATCGTTCGGGCGCCGTCTGGTCGACGGCGTGCGGCAGGTCACGCTGTTTGGTGAGCGGATTCCGGTGCGCGCGCAAATTCACACCATTGGCGGCCTGTCCGCGCATGCCGACCAGGCAGCTCTGCTCGACTGGCTGGGGCATTTCCGGCAAGCGCCAGAGCAGATCTTCGTTGTGCATGGCGAGCCGCTGGGTGCACACACGCTTGCCGATGCCATCCATGCGAGGCTGGGCTGGGCCCAGCCGATCGTGCCGGAGCCTGGGCTGGCATACGAAATACCTTGAAATCGGGAGAATTGCGATGAGCGACTGCAGAGAGGTTAGGGACGGGATGGACGGTAACGGCCCGGTTATAGGGCCAAGGTCGGCGGGGCCCGAATTCCAAAAAAACTTCAAGCGTTTGCGCGAAGGCGTGACGAATGCAATCGATCCGCTCGGCATGTCGGCGCCCATCATGCATGCCCAGCTTGCCTGGCTCGCCCATCCTCAGGAACTGGCGGAGCGGGTGATGTGCCTGTCGTCCGACCTGTGGCGCCTGCAATTGCACACCTTGAACCGGAGCATGGGCCTACCCAGCGTTGATCCGATTGCGCCGCATGAGGACGACAACCGCTTCGTCGATCCCGTATGGACCGAGGCCCCGACCTGGGATCTGGTGAAGGAATGGTATCTCGCCTTCACCCGTCATACCCAGGACATGCTTTATGACACCCCCGCGCTGTCCAGCAAGGAGCGCCGACGAGCAGCGTTCTGGTGGCGGCAGTGGCTCAATGCGATGGCTCCGACCAACTTTCTGCTGACCAACCCGGTGGCTTTGCGCACGGCGTTTGAAACGCGTGGCGACAGCCTGAAGCGCGGCTTTCAGATTTTTCTGGACGATATGAAGGCGAGGGATGTCAGGATGACTGACCCCACGGATTTCACGGTCGGTGAGAATCTTGCCACCACTCCTGGGGCGGTGGTGTTCCGCAACCGTCTGCTCGAGATCATCCACTACGCCCCCAGCCAGCCGCGCGTTCACGCCGAGCCCGTGGTCATCATTACGCCCTGGATCAACAAGTTCTACGTGCTCGACCTGGTGCCGAAGAAAAGCATGATCCGCTTCCTGCTCGATCAGGGCCTGGATGTGTTCATTACCAGCTGGAAGAATCCCGATGCCTCGATGCGGGACGTAGGCTTTGACGACTACCTGCTCGAAGGGGTTGATACCCTTGTCCGGGTCGCGCGCGAATTCACCGGGGCGGAGAAGGTTCATGCGGTCGGCTACTGCATCGGCGGCACGGCATTGGCGATGTACATGGCGTGGGGTAATCGCCGCTATGGTGAGGAGGCGATGCCGGTTGCCGACTGGACCCTGTTCACCACCCTTGTCGATTTCCACAAACCCGGGGACATCGAGGTCTTCATCGACGAGAGCAGTATCAACTACCTGTGTGACAAGATGCAGCGCACCGGCTATCTCGATGGTGGCGACATGGCGGCATCCTTTCGCCTCCTGCGTTCGAACAGCCTGATCTGGAACTACGTCGTCAGTGGCTGGTTGTATGGGGAGGCGCCAAGCTCCTTTGATGTGCTCTTCTGGAACATGGACACCACACGCCTGCCTTACACAATGCACGCATGGTATTTACGTGAGCTCTATCTGCATAACCGTCTGATCCAGCAGAACGTGCTGCAGGTTGCGGGCGAGTCGCTTGACCTGTCGTCCATTCGCCAGCCCTTGTATGCCGTGTCCGCCGAGGACGATCACATCGCACCCTGGCGCCAGACCTTCGCCGTCAATAATCACGTCGTCGGCAACAAGCGCTTCGTGCTGTCGAGTTCGGGTCACATTTTCGGTATCGTCAATCCGGTGGTCGATCCGCCAAAGCGCAGCTACTGGGTGGCAGATGCCCAGCGTTCGGATACGGCCGATACCTGGCTCCGGCGCGCCCAAGAACATCAGGGTAGCTGGTGGGAGGACTGGATGCAGTGGCTCAAGCCGCGTGTCGGGGCAGAGGTCGACGCCCGGCCGGTGGCAAACGAGCGCTTCACGGCATTGAGCCCGGCGCCCGGAACCTACGTCATGGAGCGCTGAGTGCGCATGCTCAGGTCTGGTAGCGCGACAGGCGGGCGGGATCGTGCAGCTTGATGTGCTTGCCGTGCACGCTGATCAGGCCGGATTCGCTCAGATCGTGAAAGATGCGGGACAGGGTTTCGGGTGTCAGATTCAGGCGCGAGGCGATCACCTGCTTGCTGGTCGGCAGGTCGATCTCGCACGGTGAGTCGTTGTCCGCCACCTGGAGCAGGTAGCCGATCACCCGCTGGATGCTCGAACGCAGCGAATAGGTTTCGACGTCTTCAATCAGGCCGTGCAGCCGGATCGCCATGCCCGCAAGCAGCTTGTGGGCGAAGGCCGAATCCTGGTCGATCAATTCCGTGACGACGGCCTGGCCGACGTGGATCAGCACCGTTTCCGTCAGTGCTTCGGCGAACACGGGGTAGGGTTTGCTCATGAACATCACCGCTTCGCCGAAGCTCTGCATCGGCCCGATGATCTCGACCACCTTCTCTGTGCCCTGCGGCGAGGAAAAAGCGAGCTTGACCTGACCGGAGACGACGAAGTAAAAGCCATGCGGCTGGTCGCCACGCTGGAATAGCACCTCTCCCCGGGCAATGTGGCGGTCCCGCGTGTAGCGGCCTACACGTTCGATGTCAGCATCGGAAAGTTCGCTGAACAGCGGGATGCGCTTGATCAAGGCGGGAATGTCGAGGGCGGTACTGGCCATGTATGCACGTTCCTGAGCGGGAAGCAATCTCATTTATCGGCCGCCATTTTAATCGAGGCCGGCGGCGCCGCGGAAATTCCGGCGGTGTTCAGAAAAGGAAAAGCATGTATTTCGTCATCAAGCATGTTCACGTTACTTGCGTGGTGCTCAGCGCCTGCGGCTTTCTGTTGCGCGGATACTGGATGGTCAGCGACAGCCGGTGGCTCAAGAGCCTGCCCGCGCGCGTGATGCCGCACATCATCGACAGTACCCTGCTGATCAGTGCCATTGCGCTGGCCGTGATGATCAGGCAATACCCGTTCGCCGCCGGCTGGGTAACTGCCAAGGTGATCGGGCTGATTGCCTATATCCTGCTTGGCACGATTGCGCTCAAGCGGGGAAAGACCAAGTCGGTACGCGTGTCTGCCTTTGTCGCCGCGATCGCCGTGTATGCCTGGATCGTTTCGGTTGCGCTCACCAAGAATGTTGGGGGCTATTTCGCGACCGGCTTCATCTGAAAGCCATTGCCCGTGCGGCCTGATCCATCGGCTTCAGCGCCTGCTGCCGCCTGTCTGGTGCTGGAGCAGCTTGCGTAGGCCGGCCGTGTTGAGCAGCCGGATATGCTTTTGCTGCACGGCGATCAGCCCTTCTTCCTGAAAGCGCGAAAACGCGCGTGAAACGGTTTCGAGTTTGAGGCCGAGGTAGGAGCCGATCTCCTCGCGCGTCATGCGCAGGTGGAATTCCGCCGCCGAGAAGCCGCGTGCGGTAAAACGCTGCGACATGTTGAGCAGAAAGGCTGCCAGCCGCTCCTCGGCGCGCATCGAGCCGAGCAACATCATCACGCCATGGTCGCGCACGATCTCGCGGCTCATGACCTTGTGAAACTGATGCTGCAGGCCCTCAACCTCGTGCGACAGCTCTTCGAGCTTGGCGTAGGGGATGACGCACACTTCGCTGTCTTCGAGCGCAACCGCATTGCAACTGTGAAGTTCGGTGCTGATTCCGTCCAGGCCCAGGATTTCGCCCGTCATCAGGAAGCCTGTCACCTGGTCGCGGCCATCCTCGATCAGGACGTCGGTCTTGAACGAGCCTGCACGGATCGCATAGATCGCCTCAAACGCATCGCCGGCACGATAGAGATGCTGCTGGCGCTTGACCTTTCTCCGCCCGCCGACGAGTTCGTCGAGCCGGCTGAGTTCGCTGTCGGGCATGCCGAAGGGCAGGCACAACTCCACGAGATTACATTGCGAACAGGCCGTCTTCAGGCCCGTCACGGTAACTGGCACACTTGCCTTCATCTGCACGATAATTCGGTTCCCTTGCGACGAAGTTTCGGGCTCCCCAATCCTCTGGCGTCACGCAGTCGCGTCGCCAGAGCGATCCGTCCATTCCCGTTGATCCACGTCAACCAAAAAAAACCGGTGTTCTGTCATTGTTTGGCACACACCGAAGCTCAAGACCATGACTGACCAGAACGAACTCATTTTCGATCCGCAACTGATCCGCCGATTCGACATCAACGGTCCGCGGTACACTTCCTATCCGACTGCAGATCGTTTCGTCGAGGCTTTCAACGCCGACGCCCTGAAGGTTTGGCTCGCCAAAAGAGCCATTGGCGGCATCAGCAAACCGCTCTCATTATACTTCCACATTCCATTCTGTAACACGATCTGCTACTACTGCGCCTGCAACAAGATCATCACCAAAGATCATGGGCGCTCGGCCAAGTATCTGAAATATCTGGCCAAAGAGGTCGCGATGCAGGCGGCCTGCCTCGAAGGTACGCGCCAGGTCACACAGCTTCATCTGGGTGGCGGCACGCCGACCTTCCTCTCGCACGATGAAATGCGCGAGCTGATGGCGTCGGTGCGCGAGCACTTTACGCTGGTGCCCAATGGCGAGTACTCGATCGAAGTTGATCCGCGCAAGGTCGATTTCGAAACGGTCCAATTGCTCTCCGAACTCGGCTTTAACCGCATGAGCGTCGGTGTGCAGGATTTCGCCGAAGACGTGCAGCAGGCGGTCAACCGCATCCAGAGTTTCGACGAGACCAAGCTCGTCATCGACGCTGCGCGCGCGACCGGCTTCAAGTCGATCAGCATGGACCTGATCTACGGTCTGCCCAAACAGAACGTCATCAGCTTCAACCGCACGCTCGAGCAGGTGCTCGAAATCTCGCCCGACCGCGTCTCGCTCTACAGCTATGCTCACCTGCCTGGCCTGTTCAAGCCGCAGCGGCGCATCGCCATGAGCGACATGCCCACGCCCGACACCAAGCTGCAGTTGCTTCAGCTCGGTATTCGCCGTCTGACCGAGGCCGGTTACGTCTATATTGGCATGGACCACTTCGCCAAGCCCAACGACGAACTCACCGTCGCTCAGCGCCAGGGACGGCTACAGCGCAACTTTCAGGGTTATTCGACCCAGGCCGAATGTGACATGCTTTCCTTCGGTGTCTCGGCGATCGGCAAGATCGGACCGGTTTACGTGCAGAACGTGAAGTCGCTCGATGAGTATTACGATGCGCTCGACCGTGACGAGCTGCCGGTGCTGCGGGGTGTGGAACTCACCGCGGATGATCTGCTGCGACGCGCGATCATCCAGGCGCTGATGTGTCACTTCGAGCTGTCGATGCAGTCGATCGAGATCGCCCACCTGATCAACTTCCGCGAGTATTTCGCTGA
>DAORUJ010000107.1:7186-11610 GCA_035433105.1 Thauera sp. | reverse complement strand
TCTTGCCAGCAGCCGCTTCAACCGCCGCGCTCGCCGGTGCCGGCACGGATGCGGCAGATGGCGACGCGTCGCTTGCCGCATCCGTGCCGCTCGCAACACCAACACCTTCGGCGGCCATGGCCGCCTTCTGCGCCTGCACCCACTCCGCGTACTTCGACGCCGACAGCACATGCACTTCGATGGGCATGAAACCGTGATCGCGGCCGCACAGTTCGGCACAGTTGCCGCGATAGATGCCTTCCTTGTCGACGCGGAACCAAGCGTCGCGGATAAAGCCGGGAATCGCGTCCTGCTTGACGCCGAAAGCCGGCACCCACCATGAATGAATGACGTCGTTGGCGGTCAGCAGCACCCGCACCTTCTTGCCCACCGGCACGACCAGGGGCTTGTCCACTTCCAACAGATAGGTCTCACCCTTGGGCGCGACGCCCTCGATTTGATCGCGCGGCGTAGACAAGGCCGACAGGAAGCGGATCCCTTCCCCCTCGCCCTGCAGATAGTCGTAGCCCCACTGCCACTGGTAGCCAGTGGCCTTGATCGTAAGATCGGGGTTGGAGGTGTCCTTCATGTCGATCACGGTACGGGTCGCGGGCCAGGCCATGCCGAGCAGGATCAGGATGGGGATCACCGTCCAGGCGATCTCGACCGCGGTGTTTTCATGGAAGTGGGCAGCGACGGCCCCCTTCGACTTGCGATGGTGAAACACCGCCCAGAACATCACGCCAAATACACCCACGAAGATGACCAGGCAGATCACCAGCATCAGCGTGTGCATGTCGTTGATCTGGCCGGCAACGCTGGTGACGGGCGTCTGCAGGTTGTAGCGGGCGGGCGCATCCTGTGCGAATGCAGGCCACGCCGTGCAGAAAGCGGGCAGCAAGCTCGCGAGGCGACTGGCATATCCCATGACCACCCCCTGATGCATTTGGTTTTGGCAGATGCGGTCGATGGTGCCATAGCAAAAAACACGCTAGCAACACGGGATTTTGACAAATATCAATATATTGCAGCGCAGTAACTGCTAGGCGCCGCGCCAAACATGCGCTCTCGCCTCATGTTCGGGGTTTTCCCGCGGGATGATTTCTCGCGACGCAACAGAACCGCTGCAAATCGGCATGGTCAAGGCGACGAAGCGGCTCCCGGTGGTCGGCCCGATCACCCGGACCGCCCCCGATCGACTGTCCCAATCGACTGCGGCGACTGATTCACGCAACCGAGTCGCACGGCGACTTCGACCCGCCGGGCGCAAACGCCCGTACTTCAACCCGCGCCTGCCGACAGCCTGCGTCGCAGCGTGCGCATCAGAACGCCGATCAGCGGCAGGTGGGCATACAGCTCTTCCGCCGGATCCCAGTAGTCGCGGTGCAGCGACACGTGGCCGTCGGCATCGAAGCCCAGGTGGCTGACGCCGCGCACCACGATCTCGCGCCCACGCAGCCGCACATGAAAATCCCAGCCCAGCATGGCCTGATCGTCCTGCACGATGCGCCGGGTAACGACGAAGCGCGGCGCATCAGCGGTGGCGAACATGTGCTCGAAAATGCGACGTATGGCCAGCACCCCGACCACCTCATTGAAGGGGTCCTTGAAACGTGCGTCGGTCGCGTACAAGCCGTCCAGGCCATTCAGCGTGGAAGGCGACAGGGTTTGATAAAAGTCGGCGAGCCGATCGACCGCCGCCGCGGTGGAGGACGTCTGCAACATGCTGAGTGGGGCCTTCATAGCCCGGTCGCACGCCGGATCAGGGCAAAATACAGCCTGCGCGGCAGCCATTGCAGTGCTTTCAGTACCCGGGTGAAACGCCGCGGGAAATGGATTTCAAAATCGCCGCGGGCAAAGCCGTCGATGATGTCCTGCGCGGCCTGCTCTGCCGTGATCAGCGCGGGCATGTCGAAATCATTCTGTGCCGTGAGCGGCGTGGCAACGAAGCCCGGGTTGATCAGGAACACTCCCAGGCCTTTTGGTGCCAGATCGAGGTACAGGGTTTCGGCAAAATTGATCAGACCCGCCTTGCTCGGGCCATACACCACCGCCTTGGGCAGGCCGCCATAGCCGGCTACGCTTCCCATCAGGGCGATCGCGCCACTGCCCTGACGCAGCATGGGTGCCATCAGGGCCGCAGCCCCGGCCATGACCCCGAACAGGTTGGTGTCCAGCGTTTCGCGGATCAGCGCGGTTTCCAACTCCCACGCCCGCAAAGGGCGGTAGGTGCCGGCACTGAAGACGACGAGATCGATCCCGCCCCAGGTTTCGAGCAAGCTGTCACGCACGCGTTCGAAGTCTTCGGGTTGCGTCAGGTCCAGCGGCGCCAACACCGCTTCACTCCCACACTCGGCCGCCAGCGCTTCCAGCTTGTCACGGCTGCGTGCGGACAGGGCGAGGAGAGCCCCGCGCCGCGCCAGCGCTCGCCCCAGCGCGGCGCCGATACCGGTCGAAGCGCCGACCAGCCAGACGCGCTGCCCCTGCCAGTTACGGATCGGCGCATTGAGCGGCGCCAGCCAGCCCATCAGGCACCCCGCTTGTAGAAGGACAACGTGACCTCGCCCAGGCGAAAGCCCCACTTGCTCATCACCGAGCGGTTCAGCATCACGCGCTCGTCCATCAGGAACATCCAGTCGTCGAAATCGACGTTGTACACCTTGCCGTCGACCGGCAGGGCCATCACGTAGCGCCAGCGCAGGGCGTTGCCTGCCTCCTCGCCCCTTGCTTCGCCAACCACGTCGTCGGCGCGGCCAATGTAGCGCCCCTCGCCGGTGCGCGTGATCGTCCATACCCGACGCTGGGTGCTGCCGTCGGCATAGGTGAAGTGCTCATCGAGCGTGCCGACATCACCCTGCCAGCGGGCGTCGATGTTGACGGTGAAGCGCTTGACCACCTCGCCCGAGCGATCCTGGAAGATGCCATGCGCCTCCAGCGTACCGTTGAAGTACTGGCGCAGATCCAGGACCGGCGTTTCACTGCGATACTTTTCGACATCCACGGAACTGCACCCCCACAGCCCAACCAGGGCCACCAGTAGTAACCAGATCTTGTTCATGATTCGCACACTCCAGAGTTTGTCCCCGACCCCGAGCCCCCCTGCCGGGCGCAGGCCGTCTCGAGCCCATCGCGCCAGCGCCACAGCAAGGCGATGGCCCCCAGCTTGAACAGCACCGGCAATCCCGCATAGCTGATGGAAAGCGCGAGCAATGCCGCTGACCCACGCTCGCCCGGCGCATACCCGAGCACGGCCAGCAGGGGCAGCGCCACCCCCGCGGCAAGGGCCAGGTTGGCCTTGGTGACGAAGTTCCACCAGCCGAAACAGGCACCGGCGAGCGTAGCGGGCACCACCGTGCGTGCTGTTTGTCGGCTCACGGCACGCAGGCCGTGGTGCTCCGCCAGCGCAGCGTCTTCGTTGCCGGCCGGCACTGCCAGCAGGTCGGCAAGCAGCGATGGTGGCAGACTCAGATCGGCCCCAAGAGCCAGGCCGGACAGCACACAGACCACGCCATAGGCGATCAGCTCACCGTCACCGAGCGTGGCCGCCCAGCCGAACACGACGACCGCCAGCACCATGCCCGCCAGCCACGCCTGCAGCTTGCCGTAACGACGCGACAGCGCGACCCACAACGGCAGGCTGGCCGCTGCAGCAAGGAAATACAGCACCAGAAAAAGGCCCGCGACATCCGCCGCGCCCAACACGTCGGCCACGAAGAACAGCACCGTTGCAGAAGGGATGGCCGCAGCAATGCCGTTGAGCGCGAACACCGTCAGCAAGCGCCCGAAGCCGGGCACGCGCAGGGCTGCGGCGAGGCCCCCATAGACCGACTCGCGGCGCACGGCCGCCGGTGGCGAAACGGGCGAACGCAACAAGGTCCACAGCCCAAAAAGGATCAGGACCGGCACAAACACCATCGCCAGGCGCGCAAGCCCGAGGGACTCGCCCTGCCCCGCAGCCAGCACCGACGGCAAGGCCGCCGCCAACATCACACCGAGGAGCGCAAACGCTTCACGGCTAGCAACATAACGAGTGCGCAGTTCGGACGTTGCGGCCACTTCCGCCCCCCAGGCGTGATAGGCGATCGTCGCCACCGAATAGCCCAGCGACACCAGCACCAGCAAGGCCAGTAGCCACAGTGCTCCTGACCCCGCCGGCGGTGACAGCAGGCCCACCATGCCCAGCCCCAGAACCGGCAGCGCTGCCATCACCCATTTGCGCCGACCCGGCAGGCGATCAACGGCCCAGCCAATGAGCGGGTCGCTCAGGGCATCGACGACGCGCGCCGCGAGCAGCACCGCCCCCACCGTCGCCAGCGACAGACCGAGCCCGGCGTAGAGTCGGGGCACATGCACATACAGCGGCAACGCCGCAAAGGCCAGGGGCAGCCCGAGGGCGCCATAGGCCATCAGATCCTGCGCGCGTGCGCGCTGCTCGTTCATCGCTC
>DAORUJ010000107.1:0-7086 GCA_035433105.1 Thauera sp. | reverse complement strand
CCAGATGGGCGAAGACGAAGTGATGCACGTCGATATCGCCGGTCTCGAAACCGGCCTCGCAATACGACAGATAAAAGCGCCACATACGGCGAAAGCGCTCGTCGAAGCCTTGCGCCTTCACCGCCGGCCACTGCGCTTCGAAGCTGCGATGCCAGTGCGCCAGCGTGCGCGCGTAGTCGCGGCCAAAGGCGAAGTCGCCCACCACCTCGAGACCCGCGCCCCGCGCCTGCCGCTCCACCGCAGCGGGGCTGGGCAGCATGCCGCCGGGAAAGACGTAGCGCTGGATGAAGTCGGTGCCGCGGCGATAGCGCGCGAACAGGGCATCATCAATCGTGATCGACTGCACCACGCAACGCCCACCCGGCTTGAGCAAGGCCGCAAGCTGCGCGAAATAGGTCGGCCAGAAGCGCTCGCCGACAGCCTCGATCATCTCGATCGAGACGACGTGGTCGTACTGACCGCGCACATCCCGGTAGTCGCACAGCGCGAAGTCGGCCGCTGCGGCAAAGCCGCCGCGCTGCGCCCGCTCGCGCGCAAAGGCGAGCTGGGACGGCGACAGCGTGATGCCGAGCACCTTGCAACCGTACTCGACCGCAGCCACCTCGGCGAAGCCGCCCCAGCCACAACCAACCTCGAGGACGGTTTGCCCTGGCCGGACATCGAGTTGCTCGAGGATGCGGCGGTATTTGCGCAGTTGCGCGTCGTGCAGCGAATCGTCATCCGCGGCGAATACCGCCGCCGAGTAGCTCATTGAGGGGTCGAGCCACAGCGCGTAGAAATCGTTGCCGAGGTCGTAGTGCGCCTCGATGTTGCGTCGCGAGCCGCTGCGGGTATTTGCGCGCAGCAGGTGGGTGATGCGGTGGCCGATCATGCGTAACAGGCGGCCGTAGATCGCCTGGCCGATGCGTTCGCGATTGCGCGACAGCAGGGTGAGCAAACCGGTGAGTTCGTCCGTGTCCCACTGACCATCCATCCAGCTCTCGCCAAAGCCAATGTCACCGCGCGCCAGCGCCTCGTCGAACACCGCATGGTCGCGCACGCGCAAGTGGGCAACGAGCGGCCCGTGGCCCGCGCGCAGGCGCACTCCGTCAGGCAGTTCGATTGCCAGCGCGCCGCCGTCAAGGCGGTCGAACACTTCCAGCGCAAGGCGGGTGGCGCGCGGCAGGCGCGACAGCTTGATGCCGGCGATCGGCTGCAGGGCCTGTTCCAGTGCATTCATCGAGAGGTCTCCTCGCTCGGTGGCGATGGTTTCGGATGGAAGCGCACGCGCCGCAAGGCCAGGCGCAGGGCCTGCCAGTGGATGCGGGCCATCACGCCCAGGGTCATCAAAGGCTGGCGCCACAGCCAGCGGCGCATGGCTTGACCATCGAGCGCCTGGGCGCGCCCGCCAAGCCGGGTCGAGAGTTGCAGCACGCCCTCGTCCCACAGATCGACCTGCACCGCATGCAGACCGGCGCGACGCTCGAAACGGAAGCGGTATTCGCCACGCACCGGGAAAAAGGGCGAGACATGGAAAACCTTGCGGGCGCGCAACTCATCGCCCGACTCGATCGGGCTCAGATCGGGATGGTGCACAAGGTAGTTGTGACGCTCGCCGAACGTGTTGCTCACCTCCGCCAGCACTGCGCGCAGGGCGCCGCTGGCGTCGTGGCAGAACCAGAAACTGACCGGATTGAACACATAGCCGAGTACGCGCGGCATGGTCTGCAGCACGATTTCGCCGTCGCACACGGCGCGCAGGTCATGCGCGGCAAGAACACCCTGCAGCCAGGGCAGCAAGGGCGAGCCGTCACGCGCACCGTGGTCGCACCGACGAAAGCTGAATACGTGGCTACGCTCGATGCCCAGCCACGGCACCTGCAGACTGTCCAAGCGCGAAAGCGGCAGGCGCAGGAAAGCGCAAGGATAGACAAAGCGGTTGTGCGTGACCGTGTGACGCTCGTGCATCACCGCGCCGAAGCACACCTCGGGGTCGAGATCGTGCACCGGGCCTGGCTTGCGCGGGGCGTGCCGATCGCCGTCGAGGGCAGTCACGTTCACCACACCCCCGCAGCCTGCATCGGTCTGGCCTGGGCGCTCCGCCACGGCACGTCCACGCCCATCGACTCGACGACGGTGATCGCCGAGCGCAGACCGTCTTCATGAAAGCCATAGCCTGTCCACGCCCCGGCGAACCAGGTGTTGTTGCGCCCCTGCACACTCGGCAACAGCGCCTGGGCATCAATCGCTCCGCGGTCGAACACCGGGTGCGCATATCGGATGCGCTTGATCACATGCTCGGCTGCAGGCTCCCGGAATGGATTGAGCGAGACCACGACCGGCGTGTCAAAGGGCAGCGGTTGCAGACGATTGATCAGGTAGCTGACGGCCACCGGACGGGCATCAGGCTCGCCAGCACCTGCGAGATAGTTCCAGGCCGACCAGACCTTGCGCCGCGCCGGAAGCAGGGCAGGGTCGGTGTGCAGCACGGCCAGATTGTCCTGATAGCGAACCGCGCCGAGCACACGCCTTTCTTCTGCCGTTGCGTCACTTCCAAGCAGCGTCAGCGCCTGGTCGCTGTGGCAGGCAAGGACGATACGATCGAAACGCTCGGTGCCAAACTGGGTATGAACCGAAACACCTTGCTGGTCGCGCGTCACGGCCGTGACGGCTGACTCGAGCCGAACATCGTCGAGCTTTTGCAGCATCTTGCGCACGTAAGTGCGGCCACCATTCTTCACCGTCATCCATTGCGGACGGTCGAACACCTGCAACAGGCCGTGGTTGTGGCAAAAGCGCACGAAGGTCGCGAGTGGGTAGTCGAGCATGATCCGCGTCGGACAGGACCAGATCGCTGCCGCCATCGGCAACAGATACCAGTCGCGAAACGCGTCGCTGTAGTCCTCGAGCGCAAGGTAGTCGCCAAGCGTCAGGGCCGGCATGCTGCCCGCTGCATCCAGGCGGATGGTTTCTCGATTGAAGCGCATGATGTCTCGCAACATGCGCAGGAAGGCGGGTCGAACCAGGTTGATGGGCTGGGCAAAAACGCTGGCGAAATCGGTTCCCGACCATTCGATGTCCGGCTCAGCCAGGCTGACGCCGAAGCTCATCTCGGTCTCGACCGCCTCGACGCCAAGCTGCTCGAACAGCGCAATCAGGTTTGGGTAGGTGCGCCGGTTGAAGACGAGGAAGCCGGTATCGACCGGATGCGTCACCCCGTCCGCATGCACATCGACCGTGTGGGTGTGGCCGCCAGCTTCGGCTCCGGCCTCGAACAGCGTCACCTGGGCATGCTCGGCAAGCAGCCAGGCGGTCGACAGACCGGCGATGCCCCCGCCAATGACGGCCACGCGAGGCCGGTGCGCAGCCGGCATCCGATCGATTTCACCCATTTTCATGGCTCTGCTCCGCAAATCCCGTGAGCTTGGTCAGGGCCGTGGCGGCATCTGCGCCCGGTGAGGCCAGGCGCAAACCCCGCAAACCCCGCAAACGCCAAACGCAGTCCTGCGCTGGGCGCAGGCAGAAGCGCTCAGGTGTGTTCATCGGCGCTCGCCATGACGCGGCGCCGGAGTGTTCGCTGAGCGCGCACCCACGACCAGATCGGAACGATGCATGAACAGCATTAGATCCAGCGGAACCAGCTCGCGAGGCCCTGCTGCGTTGACGCGGGCCGAAGGGATGGAGAGCGACGAAGTCGGGTTGGCCGACACAGGAATCGACGCCAGCACGCCCGCCACACCGAGCGCAAGCGCCGCAACAGACAACAGGGAAGTTTGGGATTTCATTTTAATTGTCCTGGACAACTCGTTTTCACGGTTCGACATTAGGCGACCGAGTCAAGCATGTCAACACTTTGTCCTGGACAAATTGACCCCCTTCCCGGAAACACCGATCGGCATTACGCTCTTCATCATTGATCCAGCCCGGAGCGTTGCCCTGAACCCCGTGTCCCTCCCTTCTTTCGAGCTGTTCGCAGCACTTGCGGGCGGCATCGGGCTGTTCCTGATCGGCATGCACATGATGACCGAGGGCTTGAAGCTGGCGGCCGGCCACGCCCTGGAGAGCCTGCTCGAGCGCGGTACTGCCACCGCCCCGCGCGGCCTTGCCGCGGGCATGCTGATCACCGCCCTGATGCAGTCATCCACCGCCATCACCGTCGCCAGCATCGGTTTCGTCAACACCGGCCTGCTGCCACTGAGCAATGCCCTGTGGGTCATCTTTGGCTCGAACGTGGGCACGACGATGAACACCTGGCTGATTGCCACGCTGGGCTTCGGCTTCAAGATCGACGTCTTCGCCATGCCCTTCGTTGGCCTTGGCGCCATCCTGATGCTCGCGGGCCGGAGCATGCGCGCACGTGCGCTCGGGCAGGCGCTGGCCGGTTTCGGTGTGTTCTTCCTCGGCATCGACGGCCTCAAGAACGGTTTCCCGGGCCTGAGCAGCATGGGCAAGCTGCAGGACTTCATCGCCCCCGACATCACCGGCTGGCTCATCCTGATCGGCATTGGCACCCTGCTCAGAGTGCTGATGCAGGCCTCGGGCGCGATCATCGCCATCGTCATTGCCGCCGCCCAGAGCGGCCTGATGTCGGTGGAAGCCGCCTGTGCGGTGGTAATCGGCACCAATATCGGCTCCATCTCAACCGCTGTCCTCTCGGCCATCGGCGCCACCTCCAATGCCCGCCGGCTGGCAGCAGCGCATGTGATCTTCAACCTCGTGACCGGCGCGGTGGCGCTGCTGCTATTGCCCGTGCTGATCGCCCTGCTCGGCTGGCTGGATGCCAACCTGGCGCACCCGCCGATACCGGCCCTGATGATTGCGATCTTCCATACCGTGTTCAACCTGCTCGGTGTCGTGCTGATGGTGCCGCTCGCGCCCGGCATGCTGCGCATGCTCGACAAGCGCTTTCGCACGCGCAAGGAAGAGCTTGCGCGTCCGCATTACCTCGACACCAACTCGCTGGCGATTCCCGATCTGGCACTCCATGCGTTGCGCATGGAGCTCGGACGCACACAGGGATTTGCGCTAACGGCACTCGCAGCGCTCAGCCGCCTGCCGGTGGACGGCGCCACGATCGCACGGGAGACCTCGGCCCTGCAGGCGCTGGCTCCGGCGATCAGCAACTACGCCCGTCAACTGAGTGCCGCAAGCCTGCCGCCAGCGCTGGTCGAAGCCCTCGCCCACAGCTTGCGCACCCTGCAATACCAGCAAAACTCGGCCGTTGCGGTGCACGAGGCAGCAGCGCTGACAGCCACGCTGGGCCCCGACGCCGGCCCGGATTACGCTGCGGCCGTCGAGCACTTCCGCCAGGCGGTGGCCACGCTGGCCAATGCTGCCAACCCCGACCTTGACGACTTCAGCTCAGAGGCTGTCGAAGTCTGCCTGGCGGAGGCCGAGGCCGAATATCAAACCTTGAAGGAGGCACTCCTGCTCGCCGGCGCACATGCACGACTCGACATTCGTACGATGCAGAACTGGTTACGTCTCGCCAGCCTGGCACGTCGTGCCACCGAACAGGCGGCCAAGGCCGCGCGCATGATTGCTGCACTGGAGAGCAGCACTTCGCCTCAGGAACTTGCCCTCGCGGTGGGCAGCATTGCTGCCGACGACTCCAGGGCACCCGCCGACAACGGAGGCTGAGCCTCCATCACAGGACCCCTTTGACACGCGGCACGCCGCCTACGCGGGCCGCTCGGTCCTACTGGGACGACTTCAGCGCGGGTGGGCGAGGCGCCACTCCTGCAACGCACTAATCGTGTCTTCCAGGCTATCGACCACACGCACGCCGGGCAGACGTTTCTGGCGGTTGCGCACGCCCCCCCCTCCCGCCCAGAGTGCAATGTCCGCGGGCAGACCGGCGCGCAGTTCCAGCAGGTCATCGACCGCCTGACGCGGCGGATACGCGATGCTGAAGGACAGCGCCACCACATCGAACTTGCCCATCAGCGCCGCATTGCGAATGTCGGCCAGCGGGGTGCGCGTGCCGAGCGAGGTGCAGCTGGCGCCCTCGGGCGCCAGCATGGCCTCGGCCATCAACAGGCCCAGCACATGCAGTTCATCGGGCAAGGTGGTCAGCAGCACCTTCGGCCGCTCACCACTGCCCGCCTGTGCGCCAATCGCGCCACGCAACAGGTTTTGCACCTGCTCGGTGAACAGATGCTCTTCGGCCACGTCCACCTCGCCACGCATCCAGGCCTCTCCCACCGCAGCGGCCAGCGGCGCAACCGTCTCCATGACGAAGCGCTGCAGCCCCTGCTTCATCAAGGCCTGACGCAACGCGACTCCCAGCTCAGCACTACGGTGCAGACACACGTACTGAAGCAAGGTGGTATCGCGGTCAGGCGAACCGGGGTCGACATCGGTGCCCTGCGCGGCCTCGAGCATGGCGGCAAGGTCTTCGACCGGCGCCGCGACAACGCGCGCCGGACGGTGCCCGCTGTCGAGCAGGCGGCGAACCAGGCGCAGCTTGTTGACCTGATCCTGCGGGTACAAGCGTTCGCCGTTGGCATTGCGATCAGGGGTGGGAAACCCATAGCGCCGCTCCCACACCCTGAGCGTATCCTTGGACAAACCGGTGTCGCGTTCGACGGCGGCAATAGTGAGGGCAGGTTCTTCGTGGGCAGGGGTGTTCATCACGGACGAAACGGAAGGATAGACTGACAAAGGGGCAGGTAAAGGCGGCGAACAATGCCAGTCATGCTAGGCGCCGCCCTTCGTTTTGTCCACGACAAACACGATCAGGACCAGGAATCGGATCTCAGCGCCTGCATCAGCGCCCCTCAACCGCCACCGGCCAACTCGGCCGCGATCCGGTGTCCCGGGCTGATCACGTCGAGCGCCTGGAGAATCAGCTCAAGCTTGGGGTTTCGACTCAGGTAGACCCCGTAGACATGGCGCGTGATCTGCGGCGCGTCCTTGACCACGAACAGGCTGCCAGCAGCCAGATCGCGGGCGATGACACGCCCAGGCAGGTAGGCGGCGCCACCGAGCGCACGCAGATGATCCAGCGCCATGCCCGAATTCGACAGCGTTGTCAGCGCGGCCGGCGCATGCGGGAACAAGCGGCGATGCTCGACCTCGAATGCCTGCCCCCAGTCCACCATCGCG
>DAORUJ010000106.1:0-11797 GCA_035433105.1 Thauera sp. | reverse complement strand
ATCACCAGTTTCTGGATATCGCTGGCGCCTTCGTAGATCTGGCACACGCGCACATCGCGATAGATGCGCTCTACCGGGAAGTCGGTGACGTAGCCGTAGCCGCCGTGCACCTGAATGGCGTCCGAGCACACCCGCTCGGCCATTTCTGAGGCAAACAGCTTGGCCATCGAGGCTTCCTTCAGACAGGGGCGGCCGGCGTCTTTCAGGCTGGCTGCGTGCCATACAAGCTGGCGTGCAGCTTCGAGCTGGGTCGCCATGTCGGCGAGGCGGAAGTTGACCGCCTGGTGCTCGAAGATCGGCTTGCCGAAGCTCTCGCGCTCCTGCGCGTACTTGACCGCAGCTTCCAGCGCGGCGCGCGCCATGCCGAGGCACTGCGCGGCGATGCCGATACGGCCGGCCTCGAGGTTGGACAGCGCAATCTTGTAGCCCTGGCCTTCGGTGCCGATCACCGAATCTGCCGGAATGCGGCAGTTCTCGAGCAGAATCTGCGTGGTATCCGAGGCCTTCTGCCCCATCTTCTCCTCAACTCGGCCGACCTGGTAACCCGGCGCATTCGCGGGCACGAGGAAGCAGCTGATGCCCTTCTTGCCTGCAGCCTTGTCGGTCACCGCAAACACGATCGCCATGTCGGCGTGCTTGCCGGAAGTGATGAACTGCTTGACGCCGTTCAGCACCCACTCATCGCCCTCGCGCACAGCAGTGGTACGGATGGCGGCCGCATCGGAGCCGACGTGCGGCTCGGTCAGGCAGAAGCAGCCGAGCTTTTCACCCCGCGCCAGCGGCTTGAGCCAGGCTTCCTTTTGCGCGTCGTTGCCGAAGCGGTTGAGGATGCCGCAGGGCAGCGAGTTCTGCACACTGACGATGGTCGAAGTCGCACCATCGCCGGCGGCAATTTCTTCCAGCGTCAGCACCAAACTCATGTAGTCCATGCCGGCGCCATCCCATTCCTCGGGGACGACCATGCCGAGCGCACCGAGCTCGGCGAGTTCCTTGAGCGCTTCGCGCGGGAAGGTGTGATTGCGGTCCCATTCAGCGGCGAAGGGGGCCAGGCGCTCCTGCGCGAAGGCGCGCATCGAGTCGCGGATGAGTTCCTGTTCCTGGGTGAGAATCATGTCACTGCCTCCTTAGCCGCAGGCCACCGAGGAATCGACCTCGATCGCCATCGCCGTAGCTTCGCCACCGCCGATACACAGACTAGCCACACCACGCTTGAGACCGCGCTTGCGCAGCGCACCGATCAGCGTCACCAGGATGCGGGCACCCGAAGCACCGATCGGATGGCCCAGCGCACAAGCGCCGCCATTGACGTTGACCTTGTCGTGGGGCAACTTCATTTCGTGCATCGCGGCCATAGTGACCACCGCGAAGGCTTCGTTGATTTCCCACAGGTCGACGTCATCGGTGCTCCAGCCAGCCTTTGCCAGCAGCTTCTGCATCGCCCCTACCGGCGCGGTGGTAAACAGGGCGGGCTCCTGAGCATGCGTGGCGTGGCCGACGATGGTCGCCACCGGCTTCAGGCCCAGCCTGTCGGCGGTGGACTTGCGCATCAGCACCAGCGCGGCAGCGCCGTCCGAGATCGAGCTGGAGTTGGCGGGAGTGACCGTGCCATCCTTCTTGAACGCGGGTTTGAGCGTCGGGATCTTGTCGACCTGAGCCTTCAGCGGCTGCTCGTCCTTGTCCACCACGACATCGCCCTTGCGGCCCGGAACGGTCACCGGCACCACCTCCCAGGTGAAGTCGCCGCCATTGATCGCGTTCTGTGCGCGAGTGGTCGAAGCGACGGCAAACTCGTCCTGCGCCTGCCGGGTAAAGTTAAATTTACCGGCGCAATCCTCGGCAAAGGTGCCCATCAGCCGACCCCGGGTTTCCTTGGCGTAGCTGTCTTCCAGACCGTCGAGGAACATGTGGTCCATCATCTGGCCGTGACCGAGGCGATATCCGCCACGCGCTTTGGGCAGCAAGTAGGGCGCGTTGGACATTGACTCCATCCCTCCGGCGACCACGATGTCGTTGCTGCCGGCCAGGATCAGGTCGTGCGCCAGCATCGTGGCCTTCATGCCCGATCCGCACACCTTGTTCAGCGTGGTGCAGCCGGCCGACAGCGGCAGGCCGGCACCAAGCGCAGCCTGCCGGGCAGGCGCCTGGCCAAGACCGGCGGGCAACACGCAACCCATGATCACTTCCTGAACCTGCTCGGGTTGCAGGCCGGCGCGCTCGACTGCCGACTTGATCGCGGTGGCGCCGAGCTGCGGCGTGGTCAGGCCTGCGAGGTCACCCTGAAAGCCCCCCAGCGGGGTGCGGGCGACGGATACGATGACAACGAGATCGGACATGCAGTTTCTCCTTCGAAATTCATTGCAGTAATTGCGCTCAGGTGCCGAGCGCCTTGAGCGCCGCGGCATAGCGCGGCAGCAAATCTTCATCGCGACTGACGTTGACCCCCAGATCGCGGATCAGCCCGTCCTTCAGGCCGTAGATCCAGCCATGCACGGTCAGGCACTGGCCCCGGCGCCAGGCATCCTGCACGACCACGGTCTGGGCCACATTGGCGACCTGTTCGATGACATTGAGCTCACACAGGCGGTCGTAGCGCAGCTCGGGCGCAAGCGCATCGACTTCCTTCAGGTGGCGCACATGGACGTCCTGCACATGACGCAGCCACAAATCGACCAGACCGACGCGAGCGCGGTCGAGCGCTGCCTTGACGCCACCACAACCGTAATGGCCCACCACCATGATGTGCTTGACCTTGAGCACATCCACCGCGTACTGGATGACCGCCAGTGCATTTAGATCGGTATGCACGATCACATTGGCGATGTTGCGATGGACGAACACCTCGCCCGGCAGCAGGCCGACGATCTGGTTGGCGGGCACCCGCGAGTCGGAGCAGCCGATCCACAGGTATTCGGGGTTTTGCAGTTGCGCCAGCTTGCCGAAGAAACCGGCGTCGATCTGCTGCATCTGCCGCGACCACGCCTGGTTGTAGTCGAACAGATGGAACAGGTTCTCGTTGCACACCGCATCCTCGGACCACTGCGACAGGTCCAGAGTGAGGAAGATCGTGCCTTCGATCGGTGTCGGGTAGTAGGCCGGCGCCTCAGTAAAGCCAAGCTCGCGGTAGAGCTTCACCGCAATACGCATGGTGGGCATCGTGTCGAGCAGGATGCGACGGTAGCCGAGCGCCTGCGCCGCCTCGATCGCCTGCAATGCCAACTGGCGGCCAAGCCCGTGGCCGCGCAGCTCGGGGTCGACATAGAGGCGCTTCATCTCGCATACGCCGTCGGAAAAACGCCGAATGCCCACGCACCCCGCCGGCACGCCGCCAGCCTCGGCGAAGAACAGGCGACCATCGGCTTCGCCGTAGGCCCCGGGCAGATTCGCCACTTCGTCGGCGAAGCCCTGGAAACTCAGGTCCACGCCCAGCCATGCTGCATAGTTGCGAAAGAACTGGCGGACATGCTCCAGTTCGGTGGAATCTGATGCATTCAGCGCGCGCACACGAATACTCATCCGACAGCCCCCTCTGGCGTGAAAAACACATGCCCGGCCGCAACTGCGCGCGCCATCAGGACGCCCGCTCCCTCTTGCCGTGCATGGCCATGATGGTCTGCTGCATGATGGCGCACAAGGTCCAGTGTTCGTCCCGAATTGCGAACACCTCGGCCTTGGTGATGATCAACGTGCGGCCCGGCTTGACCACCTCGCCACGGGCGACCAGACGCTGGGCGTCGGCGGGTGCGACGAGGTTCAGCTTGTACTCCACCGTCAACACGCTGGTATCGGCCGGCGTCAGGGTGTTGGCGGCGTAGCCTGCGGCCGAATCGGCAATCATGCCGACCACGCCACCGTGGATGTAACCGTGCTGCTGCGTGATCTCGGGCTTATGCACCAGGTGTATTTCGGCGTAGCCGGGCTCAATGACCGCGAGCCGGGCGCCAATCAGTACCATCGCCTGCTGCAACGCGAAGCTGGCCTGTACGCGCGCAGCGTAGCCGGGGTCCCTGGGCTGGAACGATGGCATCTCCGGTCGCATGAGCTCGATCTCCGTGGCAGTCTTTGAACGCGATGTGTGTTCAGACGCATATTTTCATTGTTTTTACGTTTACGTCAACGTAAGCTTTGGCACACAAAACGGGGACATCCCCGTTGCTCAGTCAATGCTGGCCTGATCGATACGTCGTACCAACTCTGCCCGCGCTGCTGCCGCACCCTCGGCGTTGTGGCCAAGCAAGGCGTGACACTGTTGCTCAAGCATGTCGATCTCGAGCAGCACGGCCTCGATATCGAGACGTTGCTGCTCCATCGCGGCACGCCGCGTGGCAAGCACGTTGAGAAAGCGCTCGAGTTGCGGCGCAGAGTTGCGGACCCCGCCGTACATGTCGAGCAGTTCACCGATTTCGGCCAGTGAAAGGCCCAGACGCTTGCCGCGCAGCGTGAGCTTGAGCCGGATACGGTCGGCCTTGGTATATACCCGCGCCCGACCCGAGCGGGCCGGAGCCAGCAGGCCCTGGTCCTCATAGAAACGGATTGCGCGCGGGGTGATATCGAATTCACGCGCAAGCTCGGTGATGGTGTAGGTTTGTTCTTCGCCCATGATCTTCCACGACTGCCAATGACATCACGCAGTGCGCAACGAAACAGGCAAGATATTGTTTTATATGTATAACTTCCATTTTCCAGCGAAAGTTAAGCAGATTTCCACGGATTGAGCAACGCCAAGCCGGCCGCCGCCCCCGGCTGATTACACAGAGACGACGTACATGCCCCAGTTGCAGTATCCCTTTCCCGAGCTTCCCGCCGCAGCCACTGCCATCGAAGTTGCGGCCGGCGTCTGGTGGGTGCGCATGCCCCTGCCCTTCGCGCTGGATCACATCAACTTGTGGCTGCTGGACGACGGCGATGAACGCACGATCATCGACTCGGGCTATGGCTCGGACGCCACCCGTGAAGCGTGGACGACCCTGCTCGATGCCGATCCACGCCCGGTGACGCGCGTTGTCGTCACCCACCATCATCCCGATCACCTCGGCCTGGCTACCTGGCTGGTCGCTCGCAACGACGCCAGCCTGCACATGACGCTGGGCGAGTACCTTGCCGGCCACGCTCTGTGGCAACAGGTACCCGGTTACGGTGTTCCCGACATGGTGGCTCAGTTCCGCGAACATGGTCTGGACGAGGCACGGGCCACGGCACTGGCTGCACGCGGCAACGCCTACCGCCGCGGAATTCCCGAAATGCCCTCGCGCTACGAGCGCCTGCGCGACGGCAGCGAGCTGTCGATCAACGACAAGACCTGGCGTGTCATCGTCGGCTACGGTCACTCACCCGAACACGCCAGCCTGTACTGCGCCGAGCTCGGGGTGCTCATTTCGGGCGACATGCTGTTGCCGCGCATCTCAACCAATGTCAGCGTATATGCTGCAACGCCGCATGATGACGCTCTCGGGTATTTTCTTGACTCCATTCGAGAACTCTGCAACTTGCCCGATAATACGCTCGTGCTACCATCGCATGGCAAACCTTTCAAGGGCATCCGGACAAGAGTGGGTCAATTGGTCGAGCATCACCGCGAACGTTGTGACGCGCTGCTAGCTGAGTGCAGTGCAGCACGAACCGCCGGAGAAGTGCTGTCCCAGCTGTTTCCACGCGAACTCGATACCCATCAGGTCATGTTCGCCATGGGGGAGGCGATTGCCCACCTCAACCATCTGGAGAAGCGCGGTTCGCTTATCCGGCAGCGTAGCGCGGATGGTCTGATCCGTTTTATCGCCAACAATCAATGATAGACCCGCCCGGTCACTAACCTGGAGTTAGAACAACATGGCTGCACCCACCAACGAGGTACCGAATCCCGAATTGCCGGACCCACAGGAAGTCGCCAAAACCTACGCTGAAGTCGCGCGTCGCGCCTCGCACCTGATCAGCGACCATGTACAGCGTCAGCTGAAGAAGGGAGTCGCCACCCCGGCGGACGAACTGGGCATCGCCCAGGCCTTCATGGACATGATGGCGAAGCTGCTGTCGAACCCCTACAAGCTGGCCCAGGCACAGATGAATCTGGTGTGGGACTACTTTTCGTTGTGGCAGCACTCGATGATGCGCTTCGCCGGTCTGAACGCCTCGCCGGTCGCCGCCCCGGAGAAGTCCGACAAGCGCTTCAAGGACGATGAGTGGGAACAGCATTTCCTGTTCGACTTCATCAAGCAGTCCTACCTGATCGCCGCACGCCACATCCATGACACCGTGAGCGGCGTCGACGGCCTCGACGAGCAGTCGCAGAAGAAGGTCAACTTCTATACCCGTCAGTACATCGATGCGCTGTCACCATCGAACTTCGCCATGACCAATCCGGAAGTATTCCGCGAGACGGTCAAGAGCCATGGTCAGAACCTGTTGAAAGGCCTGAACAACCTGCTGCGCGACGTCGAGGACGGCGGCGGCAACCTGCGCGTCAAGATGACCGACACCACGGCTTTCGAGCTGGGCAAGAACGTCGCCACCACGCCGGGCAAGGTCGTGTTCCAGACCGAGATGATGCAGTTGCTGCAATACACGCCCAGCACCGACAAGGTCCTGAAAAAGCCGCTGCTGATCGTTCCGCCCTGGATCAACAAGTTCTACATCCTCGACCTGCGCGAGAAGAACTCCTATATCAAGTGGTGCGTTGACCAGGGTCACACCGTGTTCGTGATCTCCTGGGTCAATCCGGACGAGCAGCAGTCGGAAAAGACCTTCGAATCCTACGTGATCGAAGGCATCATCGCCGCGCTCGACGCGATCGAGAAACAGACCGGCGAGAAGTCGGTCAACGCCACCGGTTACTGCCTCGGCGGCACCCTGCTCGCTACCACGCTGGCCTACCTGGCCGGCAAGAAGCAGGCAAACCGCATCTCGGCCGCGACCTTCTTCACCACGATGACTGATTTCACCGATCCAGGCGAGCTGGGCGTATTCATCGACGAAGGTCAGGTTTCCAGTCTCGAGAAGAAGATGTTCGAGCGCGGCTACCTCGAAGGCTCGGAGATGGCCGGCACCTTCAACATGTTGCGCGCGAACGACCTGATCTGGTCCTTCGTCGTCAGCAACTACCTGATGGGAAAGGATCCGTTCCCGTTCGACCTGCTTTACTGGAACTCGGACTCGACCCGGATGCCTGCCAAGATGCACAGCTTCTACCTGCGCAAGCTGTACATGGAAAACCGCCTGGTGGAAGCGGGCGGCGTCACCATCGACGGCGTGGCCATCGACTTGAGCAAGATCAAGACCCCGTGCTACTTCATCTCCACGATCGAAGATCACATCGCACCGTGGAAGAGCACCTACATGGGCGCGCGCAACTTTGCCGGTCCGGTGCGTTTCGTACTGGGCGGCTCGGGCCACATCGCCGGCATCGTCAACCCTCCGGCAGCCAACAAGTATGGCTACTGGGTCAACCCGGCCGCCAAGCTGCCAGGCGACGCCGACGACTGGTTCGCTGGCGCCCAGCAGAGCCAGGGCTCTTGGTGGACCGACTGGCAGGCCTGGCTGACCACAATGGACGGCGCGCAGGTCGAAGCGCGTGACCCGGCCAAAGGCAAGCTGAAGGTACTGGAAGACGCACCAGGCTCCTTCGTCAAGATCCGCGCCGAAGTCAAGCAACTGGCGGCCTGATCAGCCTTGATCGAACAAGCGGGGAGGCGCAAGCCTCCCCGCTTTCGTTTCTGCTGCGCCCGCGTCCGCCCGAACCGTTCACCCGCTCCGCCCCCATGGCGCTTCGTACCCCAAGCGCCCTGATCACACAATCGCCATGCGCCCCAGGCTTGTCCTCGACACCAACACCATCCTTGCGCTCTGGATGTTTCGCGACCCGCGCCTGCTCAGCTTGCGCGACTGGATCGAAAGCGGTGCATGCACGCTCGCTGCGCGCGAGGATGCGTTGACCGAGCTGTGCCACGTCCTTGCCTATCCGCAGTTCAAGCTCGAAGAGCTCAGCCGGCAAACTCTGCTGGAGGGTTACCGTGCGCGCATTGATCACTGGTCCGCCGAAGCGTCTGCCCAGGCGCTGGCGCTTCCCGCCTGTCGTGACACTGACGACCAGAAATTTCTCGAAACCGCACTCGACACCAGCGCCTCGGCGCTGATCACCCGCGACAAGGCCTTGCTCAGACTCGCCCGTCACAGACTGGTGCGCGACGATTTCGCAATCCTGACGCCGGAACGCTTCCTCAGCCAGCTGCCTGCGCCCTGAACCCTGCCAGACTGCGCCGCAGCGTCACAAGGTAATGCAGACCGGCAATCACGCGACTGCCGTACCAAGACGCCATCTCGCCATCGATCAGCATCGCAGGTCGGCTGGCCAGTACAGCCACCTCATTGACGTGACGGGACTGGAAGCGGTACGGCTCGGTCGACAACAGCACGCGCTGCACCCCTGCCAACCACGGTGCATCCCAGGAAAAGGACGGATAGCGCGCCGCCCCGGAATCACCGCCACACTCCGCTGGCAGCGTCTGCCAGCCCACCTCGGCGAGCATCGCCGAAATGTAGGTGTCGTTCGCAATCGTCATCCACGGATCACGCCAGATCAGATACAGCACGCGCTCGGGCGGCAAGCCGATGCACGCGGACGCAGCTTCGGCCAGTGCCGCGTCGAGTTCGGCCGCCAATCGCAAGGCCTGCGTCTCGCAGCCGAAGATGCCACCCAAAAGACCATATAGCGCCAGGTTGTCGCGCGGCGTGTTCGGGTGAGTCACGATGATGTGCGGCACGATCTCGGCCAGTTCGTCGACGGTTTCGCGTCGGTTCTCGTCGATATTGACGAGAAGGTGCGTGGGCGCCAGTTCGCGAATGCGCTCGAGTTTGACATCCTTGGTGCCACCCACTTTGGGCACCGCACGCAGCGCTTCGCGCGGATGAATGCAAAAGCCTGTACGGCCGACCACCTGTGCCCCCAGGCCCAGGTCGAACAGTAGCTCGGTCAGGGAGGGCACGAGCGACACGATCCGCGCTTCGGGCCCGGCAGGTTCGTGCAGTCGACCGCTGGCGTCGCGCAACAAACAGGACGGGCTGGAGGCGGGAGGACTGGGGGAGAAGGGTTCAGTAGGGCACATATATTGGTATCGGGCTGGAATGCAGCGGCACGACAAAGGTATCCCCTCCCCGCCCGTGCGTCCAGCCGAAGGCCCCATGACTGCCGCCCTGAATCGAGCCTGTATTGCGGACTACCCCAAGCTGACAAAACCCTTCGACCTGTGCAATCCTCTTCAGGCAGTCTCGTGGGAAACCTCGTCGCCGTGGGCTCGGCGCCCTGCCCAAGGCGGACACGAGACGCATCCATACAGTTATTTCCCGAGGATGAACACATGAAGAAACTCACCGCGCTAGCCGCCGCTGTCGCAATTTTCGGCACCCTGGGTGCCACTCCCGTGGAGGCCCAGCAGAAGTTCGTCACGATCGGCACGGGCGGCGTCACCGGCGTCTATTACGCCGCAGGCGGTGCCATCTGCCGCCTCATGAACAAGGATCGCGCCCAGCACGGCATCCGCTGCTCGGTGGAGAGCACCGGCGGCTCTGTGTACAACGTCAACACCATCAAGGCGGGCGAACTCGACTTCGGTGTGTCGCAATCCGACATCCAGTACAACGCCTTGAAGGGTGAAGCCCAGTTCAAGGACGGCGGCGCCTTCCCGGAATTGCGCTCCGTTTTCTCCCTGCACGGCGAGCCGCTCACCGTGGTGTCGCGCAAGGAAGCCAACATCACCAGGATGGAAGACTTCAAGGGCAAGCGCTTCAACGTCGGCAATCCGGGCTCGGGCCAGCGTGCCACGCTGGAAGTGCTGCTGCCGGCGATGGGCATGAGCAACGCTGATTTCTCGCTGGCCTCCGAATTGAAGCCGGATGAGCATGGCGCCGCCCTGTGCGACAACAAGATCGACGGTTTCGCCTACGTCGTCGGCCACCCCGCCGCCAACATTCAGGACCCCACCACCACATGCGGTGCCAAGCTGGTGTCGATCACCGGCCCGAGCGTTGACAAGATTCTGGCCCAATACCCCTACTTCGCGCCGGCCACCATCCCGGGCGGCATGTATGCCAACAACCCCGAGCCGACCAAGACCTTCGGCGTCGTCGCCAGCATTGTGTCTTCGACCAAGGTGCCGGCTGACACCGTCTACACGCTGGTGAAGTCGGTGTTCGAAAATTTCGACGACTTCAAGAAGCTGCACCCGGCCTTCGCCAACCTGGAGCCGAAGGACATGATCAAGAACGGCATGTCCGCGCCCCTGCATGACGGCGCGGTGAAGTATTACAAGGAAAAGGGCTGGATGTAATTCCGCCGCGCGCCGCCTGACAACCACGCGGCGCACCCTTTTGCGAGACGGCGGCGGGCCACCAGCCCTTCGCCGTTTTTCGTGTTCGACCCTGAACGTCAGCAAGGGAGATGGCGCATGACAGCCCCAGAAAAAAAGAAAGGCAGCATCGAGCTCACCGACGAGCAGTTGAGACAGATTGTTGCCGAAGCCGACACGGGCGGGCGCAAGCCGACCGGATTCGCCGCGCAACTATTGCTGATGGTGGCACTCGCCTGGTCGCTGTTCCAGCTCTGGATCGCTTCGCCGCTGCCCTTCTCGTTCGGGATTTTTGTTCTCAACGACACCGAATCACGCGCCATCCACCTTGCCTTCGCGGTGTTCATGGCCTTCGCCGCCTATCCGGCGTTCAAGCGTTCACCGCGGGCCTACGTTCCCATCATCGACTGGCTGCTCGCAGCCGTTGGCGCCTTCTGTGCCGCCTACCTGTTCCTTTTCTACCGGGAATTGGCTGATAGACCGGGCCTGCCAACCACCACCGACCTCGTCGTCGCAGTTGCCGGAATGAGCCTGCTGCTGGAAGCAGCGCGCCGCGCGCTGGGCCTGCCGATGGTGATCCTGGCCGTCGTGTTCCTGATCTACATCTTCTTCGGTCAGTACATGCCCGACGTGATCGCCCACCGCGGCGCGTCGCTTGCCAAGGGCATGAGCCACATGTGGTTGACCACCGAGGGCGTGTTCGGCGTTGCGCTGGGGGTGTCCACCAGCTTCATCTTCCTCTTCGTGCTGTTCGGCGCCCTGCTGGAGACGGCAGGCGCAGGCAACTACTTCATCAAGTCGGCCATCGCACTGCTCGGCCACATGCGGGGCGGGCCGGCCAAGGCGGCGGTTGTCGCCTCTGCCAGCACCGGCCTGATTTCGGGCTCGTCGATCGCCAACGTGGTGACGACGGGCACCTTCACCATCCCGCTGATGAAGAGTGTTGGCTACCGCGCGGACAAGGCTGCGGCGGTCGAGGTCGCCTCCTCGGTGAACGGCCAGCTCATGCCCCCGGTGATGGGAGCGGCCGCCTTTCTCATGGTGGAATACGTCGGCATTACCTACGTGCAGGTCATGAAGCACGCCATCGTGCCTGCGTTGATCTCCTACATCGCGCTGTTCTACATCGTGCACCTCGAGGCCCTGAAAATGAACCTTCAGGGCCTGCCGCGGCGTGAGCCCCTGCCCTGGCAGCGGGTCACCGTGACGACGACACTGACCGTGTCCGGCCTCATCATCCTGTCGGCGATCATTTACTGGGGCCTTGGCTGGATAAAGGGCGTGGCGGGTGACGCAGCCTTCCTCATCGTCGGTGTGATGATGCTTGCGGCCTACGTTTTGATCGTACGCAATGGGGCGACATACCCCGAGCTGCATATGGATAAGCCCGGCGAAAAGATGGAGTTTCTACCCGAGATCGGCCCCACGCTGAAGTCCGGCCTGCACTTCCTGCTGCCGGTGGCGGC
>DAORUJ010000105.1:0-11881 GCA_035433105.1 Thauera sp. | reverse complement strand
TCCACATGGAGAAAAAGCTGCGCATGACGCCCGACCAGGTCGTCGAGCAGGCCGTAAAGGCCATTGGCTGGGCGCGCGAATATACCGATGACGTCGAATTCTCGGCCGAGGACGCGGGCCGCTCCGAGCTGGACTTTCTCGTGCGCATATTCGATGCCGTCATTCAGGCCGGCGCCAAGACCATCAATGTGCCCGACACCGTCGGCTACAACGTGCCCGAGCAATACGCTGCCACCATTCGGAGCCTGATCGAACGCGTGCCGAATTCGGACAAGGTTGTCTGGTCAGTGCACTGCCACAACGATCTCGGCCTGGCGGTCGCGAACTCGCTCGCCGCGGTGCGCGCCGGTGCACGTCAGGTGGAATGCACGATCAACGGTCTGGGCGAACGCGCCGGCAATGCCTCGCTGGAAGAAATCGTCATGGCGGTGCGTACCCGCGCCGATGTGTTCCCGGTCGAGACCCGCATCGACGCCACCCAGATCGTGCCAGCCTCCAAGCTGGTATCGCAGATCACCGGTTACCCGGTACAGCCGAACAAGGCCATCGTCGGCGCCAACGCCTTTGCGCACGAATCCGGCATCCACCAGGACGGGGTGCTCAAGCACCGCGAAACCTACGAAATCATGCGTGCCGAGGATGTCGGCTGGGGCGCCAACAAGCTGGTGCTGGGCAAGCACTCAGGGCGCAACGCCTTCCGTGCCAGGCTGCATGATCTGGGCATCGATATCGAGGGCGAAGACCACCTGAACCATGCCTTCTCGCGCTTCAAGGAACTCGCCGACAAGAAGCACGAAATTTTCGACGAAGATCTGCACGCGCTGATGCTCGACGAGACCGTGACGCCCGAAACCGAGCACTTCCGCCTCGTTTCCAGCTGTTTCCACTCCGAAACCGGCGAGACACCACGCGCCGAGCTGACGCTGATCATCGGCGGCGCGGAGCATCGTGCCCAGGCAGACGGATCCGGCCCGGTCGATGCCGCCTTCAAGGCGATCGAGGTCGTCGCCCGCAGTGGCAGCGAACTGCTGCTGTATTCGGTCAACGCAATCACAACCGGCACCGACGCGCAGGGCGAAGTCACGGTGCGACTGGCGAAAAACGGTCGGGTGATGGATGGTCAGGGTGCAGACACCGACATCATCGTCGCCTCCGCCAAGGCCTATCTCAATGCGCTGAACAAGTTGCAAACCAGCACCCAGCGACTGAATCCACAAGTGTGATCGCCTGAATCAAAGCCCATCCGGCATAAGCACAACGCCCCGCGAGCCAGAACGGCCGCGGGGCGTTTTCTCATCCCTTGTCAGCTACGCGGTGCCGGAATCAACTTACTGATCGTGCTGGAGCGACGCCTGACGAGACGGTGCAGTATTGCGCGCGTGCAGCATGGTGCTGAAAAAAAGCAGCACCGACAGTGCAATCTCGACTCCGGCCAGCACGGCGGTCAGGCCAGGATCGCTGGCGCGCAACACCCCTTCGGTCAGGTATAGCAGCGACAGCATCGACATCCACTGATAGGTGTACCGTTTGCCGCGCAGGATGCCAAACACGGCCGGCAGCAAGGGCACGACTTTCAGCATCATCCACGACCCCCCGGGGCGCAGCGGTGCCAGCCAGGCTTCCCACAGCACACACAGGGCGATCAGGGCCACCAGGCTGAAGCTGGCGACGAAATACGTCAGGCGCGGGCTCATTGCTCACCCGCCAGGCGCAACGCCACTTCAGCCAGACGACGCCCCTGCGCGCGTGCCAGTTCGATCTCCTCGGCTGTCAGCACTGGCGAGCCATCCTGCCCCGCCACATGTGTTGCGCCATAAGGCGTACCACCGCTGCGCGTGGTGTTGAGTGCGGTCTCGGCATAGGGGATGCCCAGCAGCAGCATTCCATGATGCAGCAGCGGCACCATCATCGTCAGCAAGGTGCTCTCCTGCCCCCCGTGCAGGCTGGCGGACGATGAAAAGACGCAGGCCGGCTTGCCGATCAGCGCCCCGTTGACCCACGTTCCTACCAGCCCATCGAAAAAATACTTCATCGGCGCGGCCATGTTGCCGAAACGGGTCGGGCTGCCCAGGGCCAGCCCAGCGCACTGTTCGAGATCAGCCGCTTCGACGTAGGGCGGTCCGTCGGCGGGCACCTCGTCTTCCACTGCCTCACAAACCGTCGACACCCGGGGCACGGTACGCACCCGCGCCACGGCCCCCGGCACCTGGTGAATACCGATGGCAATCTGCTCCGCCAGCGCACGGACCGAACCGCGGTGGCTGTAGTAAAGGACAAGGATTTCCTGCATGACGTACCGTAGAAACTGGAGTGGCAGGATTATACCGCTCGCACAGTCCCTGCCCGGCCCTCCGCATGGATCAGCTCAGATCGGATAAGGGTCGATGTCGTACTGGAACAGTTCGACGCTGGCAGTCTGCATGTCCAGTCCCAGCGCGCGGCCCTGCGCAACGTACAGATGCGTCCCCTCGCGCAGGAAAACGAAGCGGCGTGAGGCGTAGGTGCCGGTCGGCACCAGAAAGGCCGGATGCCGCCGCAGCGGCTCCACGACCGGCAAGGCCAGCGCAGGAGCGACGCTGCGCAAGCTCGCTCCCCGGAACGCCACCTGCGCCGAATAATAGGACGGGGCCAGCACCTGCAAGCCAAGTTCGATCTGATCGGGTTTGTCGCTACGGACCCAGCGCACCACGCAGACGGTCCATGACTGCTCGCTCGGGCGTCGAAGCCCGAGCACGATCCCGCTGGCGATTTCGCCCTCGATGCCCGCGACATTGATGATCGCGTAGCCACCCGGACTCTCGTTGATCACTTGCCACTCCAGCACACGCCCCGCTTCGGCACGGCCACGGCCCAGCTCCCACAGCGCGCGCAAGCCAAGGCAAACTTGAACGACATCGTGCCCTGGACGTCGCACTTGCACCCGCAATGGCGAGTTCGCCCAACGCTCGCGCAGCGTACGCAGCAAGGACAGAACCTCGACCGGCGTCAGGCCGGGGGGCAGGGCGTCGTCCTCGTCCTCGGTATCGAGCAACTCGACATCGGCCATCTCGACGTCGACCATCTCCCCCTTAGCCTCCGCCCCTGCGATCACTGATTCGAGCTGATTCATGCGTTCATCAACCACCCTGACGAAAGGCGCCGGGCTGAATTGGCGCACGCTTCCGCCCGCAATCGCCGGTTTGCGCGCCGCCGACACCGGCCCCCCATCCTCCTCCGGATCGACCCACCAGGTACTCGCAAGCGGCTCCGCATTCGTGCTCAGCTGCACCCCGGCAAAGTCGGCATCGAGAAAATCTGCAATCCAGGTCAACTGACGTGCGGTAAAACTCTCAGGCTGGGCGGCTGCCATCATCAACATCGCCGCGTAGGACGCATCGCCCGGACAAGCATCGGCGCTGCGATGGGCCAGACGCCACAAACCCGCTGGCGGACGGTTTGCCGACATGATCGAAACGACAAAGGCCTCATGACACAGGCTCAACGCACGGCGCCCACAGGACGCGACCTCGCCCGGATTCGTTCCGCGCTCCTCCGCCCCGCGTTGTGCCTCCTCGAACATCAGGGCAACTTCGATCAGCGTGCTGGACAACCGGGTCGCGACCGCATGCAACGCGGGCGGCAAAGGGAGCGCAAGCTCCTGCAAGCGGGCGCGAACGCGGACGCTGATGTCGAGTATCCGCGCCGCCGCCCCGTCGAGGCGACGCAGCAATGCCACCCCGTCATGCGGCGAATGCCGCAGAACGCCGAAATGCGCACGCAAGGCATCAAGATCGTCCACGATCTCGTCTGCCGGCTCAGACTCGAGCCAGCGCAGGAAATCGTCCTTTTCGTCATCATCCGCAGTGCGCACGGCCTGGGTCACCCGGAAAACGCATCAGTGTTCATTGGCCACATTCTAAACATTGTCGAAGCAGTGAATCTGCGCAAAACCTCACCGAAAGCGGCTGAAACTCCCTTTGACGCGTCACCTGCGCGTCAGCACACCACGTGCGCCCGACGGAACAGTCACTCTCCCAGCACACACAACTTGCCCTCGCCCCGTCTTTACCCTAAAATCCTTCGTCTTTCGCCTCTACCGATCAGGAACAAACAGATGGTCGTCATTCGCCTTGCCCGTGGTGGCGCCAAAAAGCGCCCGTTTTTCAACATCGTTGCCGCCGATTCCCGTGATCGCCGTGACGGTCGCTTCATCGAGCGCGTGGGTTACTACAACCCGGTGGCTTCTGGCGCCGCACAGAACCTCGTCATCAATGCCGAGCGTCTGGCCTACTGGCAACAAAACGGCGCGCAGCTGTCGCCGACCGTTGCTCGCCTGGCCAAGCAGGCCGCCAAGGCGGCGGCCTGATCGCCGACGGTCTGCCAGAGCGGATCGACGCATGATCGTACTGGGGCGCATCGTCGCCCCTTTTGGTGTTCAGGGCTGGGTGAAGATTCATCCCTTCGGGGACGATCCCGCCGAATGGCGCAAGATGTCTCAGTGGTGGCTGTGCGCTGATGACATGGCGCCCGCCGAGCAGTGGAAGCCCTACGCGCTCAAGGCGTGCCGGGTCCATGGCAAGGGTCTGGTCGCGGCACTCGACGGTGTGGCGGATCGCAACGCTTCCGAAGCTGTCGATGGCTTCTTCATCGGCGCTCCGCGCGAAGCACTGCCCAAACCCGCCGACAACGAATATTACTGGGGCGACCTCGTCGGCCTCGAAGTCATCAACGAAGTCGAGAAGAAACTGGGGAAGGTCGAAGGCCTGCTTTCCACCGGTGCCCACGACGTCCTGCAGGTGAAGGACGGCGAAACAGAACGGCTTATCCCCTTCGTCGCAGCCTACGTCGGGGACGTGGACCTTGCCGCGGGCTGCATCCGCGTCACCTGGGGCGAGGATTGGTAAGCTTGAACGGCTGGCGGCAGCCGAAATCCTGTCGGAAGAGACCTGAATGACGATTGAGGGTGGCCTGCGCCGCTACGATGTCGTCACCCTCTTCCCGGAGATGTTCGTCGCCCTCACGGGTAGCGGCATCACCCGCAGGGCAAAGGATCGGGGGTTGTATGCGCTGGGTTTTCACAACCCGCGCGACTTCACCCACGATGCGCATCGGACGGTGGATGATCGCCCCTACGGTGGCGGGCCAGGCATGGTAATGCTGGCCGAACCGCTGATGCAGTCGATTTCGGCTGCACGTTTGGCGCAGCAGACCGAGATCGGGGCTTCCGGTCCCGTGATCTACCTGTCGCCACAGGGTCGCAGGCTGGACCAGGCGGCAGTAATGGAATTGGCGGCGCAGCCTGGACTGATCCTGCTGTGCGGCCGGTACGAAGGTATCGACCAGCGCGTGATCGACCGTGCGGTGGATGACGAAGTTTCGCTAGGTGACTTCGTGCTTTCCGGTGGCGAGTTACCGGCGATGGTGCTGCTCGACGCCATCGTGCGTCAGCTGCCGGGAGCGTTGAACACCGCCGACTCGGCAAACGAAGACTCGTTCGCCGATGGCTTGCTGGACTGTCCGCATTTCACGCGGCCAGAGATGTACGCAAACGAGAAAGTGCCTGACGTGCTGATGTCGGGCAATCACGCGGCGATTCGTCGCTGGCGGCTGAAGCAGTCTCTCGGCCGCACCGCGCTGCGCCGGCCAGACCTGCTCGCCGGCCGGCAACTGAGCAAGACCGAATTGAAACTGCTTGAAGAGTTCAAGCAGGAGCAAGCCGGGGCAGACGGCGGCAACATTGCCTGAAGGCCCGATCATAAACGGCTCGTACCAGGTGGCGACCTGCTCTGCGGCCAGGCCGATGCAAAGACAAAGGCCAACAACAGTGATGGAGTATCCGCAATGAACCTGATTCAGCGACTCGAACAGGAAGAGATCGCCCGCCTGACCCAGGGCAAGGCCATCCCGGAATTCGCCCCCGGCGACACCGTGATCGTCCAGGTCAAGGTCAAGGAAGGCACACGTGAGCGTCTGCAGGCATTCGAGGGCGTGGTGATCGCGAAGCGCAATCGCGGCCTGAACTCGGCTTTCATCGTCCGCAAGATTTCTTCGGGCGAAGGCGTGGAGCGCACCTTCCAGACCTACTCGCCGCTAGTCGCCGGCATCGAAGTGAAGCGTCGTGGTGACGTCCGCCGCGCCAAGCTGTATTACCTGCGTCAGCGCTCGGGCAAGTCCGCGCGTATCAAGGAAAAGCTGGACTACAAGGCTGCTGCCGCCAAGAAGGCCGCGCAGCTGCAGAAGTTGCAGCAGCAAGCTTGATCCTCACTGCGCTGAGGTAAAAAAACGGGCCTTCAGGCCCGTTTTTCATTACACCACGCCCAACCACACTCCCCCGCGCAGCTGCCGACGCCTCGGCGCGGTGCGTCAGCGCCGCTCCACGTAGCGCAGAACTGCGGCCGCTGCGGCCAGGAAGATGAGACTGGGCGTCAGGGCCACCAGCAAGGGTGGCCAGGCGTTGATCATGCCGAGATTGGAAAACAGGCCATTGAGCAGGTGAAAGCCAACGCCCAGCATCACGCCAAGGAAGATGCGTGCACTCGCCCCGCCCATTCGATCGTGAACGAAACCAAAAGGCAGCGCCAGCGCCATCATCACCAGCACCGCGAACGGATAAATCACCTTTTTCCACAACGCGATCTCGAAGCGATCGGCACTTTGCTGGTTGTCACGCAGATGCTGGACGTAGGTCCACAACTTCGCCAACTGCATGTGCTCAGGGCCAACCATCAGTACCCCCAGCACTTCAGGCGACAGATCAGAGCGCCAGGTAATCTCGGGCAAGTATTCGACCTCGGTTCTATCGGCCAGAAAGCGGGTGCGCGACACCTCCATCAGACGCCACTGGTCGTTACCGTCATGCACACCGCGCTTGGCTTGACTGATCGACACCAGCGCATAGTCGGCATCGAATTCGTACACCCGGACATTGCGCATGGTGCGATCGGGCAGCATGGTGCGCACATTGATCACGAGGGCGCCGTCCTTCACCCACAGACCTGAACGCAACTGCTGTGAAACGCTGGCCTTGGTTGCCGTCAACTTCAATTCCTGGGCCGCGGTCTCGGCCGGCGGTGCGACGTACTCGCCAATCAGAAACGTGAGCACCACCAGCACGCTGCCAACCAGTCCAAGCATTCGCATCAGCGCCAGGTTCGACATCCCCGACGCACGCATCACGGTGATCTCTGAATGTCGCGCCAGCGTAGCCAGTGCATACAAAGTGCCAATCAGCACGGCCACCGGAAACAACTCATAGACCCGCCCCGGCAGAATCAACGCCACATACACGGCTGCGTCATACAGCTGGTAAGCATTCTTGCCCACATCCTCGAGCTCATTGACGAAGTCGAAGAAGGCAAAAAGGCCCAGAAAAGCGACCAACACCAGCGCGGTCGCCGCGTAGATTTCGCGCGCGAGATAGCGAAAAAGAACACTCATGACGATCTCGCCCGCCAGAACGGCGAAACGGCCAGCCGCTTGTAGAACAGGGCGGCAAGCAGCGCCAGCACGATCAAGTGCGGCAGCACCAAACCCAAGGCAAAGCCCACCCTTGACTGCGTGACCCAGGCCTGGAACAGCGAAATGGCGTTGCTATAGACGAGGTAGGTCAGCAGCGCGATCAACAGGCTGTTGGCCCGACCCGCGCGCGGATTGACGAAAGACAGCGGAATAGCCAGCAGAGCCAGCAGCAGCGCGGACAGCGGAGCGCCGAACCGTCCGAGCAGCTCGCCCATACTGCGCGCGTCTCCCTGAGCCAGCAGCACGACGGTGGGGAGTGCGCGTGTGCGCGAAGGCTGGGTGACAGCGGGCTTCTGCTCGATCTGCACCTCATAGCGCTCGAATTCCATCACCCGATACTGCGGGGTGCCGGGTTGTCCATCGTAGCGCCGTCCCTTTTCCAGCACGACGAAGCGACGCCCGTCCTCATCGTTGCGCAGGTAGCCCTCGGCGGAAGCAATCACCACCAGTTGCCCATCGCGGGTTTCTTCGTTGACGAACACATTGCGTACCCGACCGTCTGCCCCGGCGCCGATTTCAACGAAGAACACGCGCCGCGCCGCCGAGGACTCGCGGAACACCCCGGGTGCAACCCGCTGGGTATCGTCCCGACTATCCATGCGGTCACGATATTCACTGCTTTGCTGCAGCCCCCATGGCGTCAGGAATAGCGAACAGGCCCCGACCACGATCATCAGCGGCAGCGCAAACCTCAGCACCGGACCGATCCAGGCGGTCAACGGCACACCGGCAGCGAACCAGACGACCATTTCCGAATCGCGATAGCTGCGTGACAGCGCGGTGAGGATCGCCACGAACAAAGTCAGCGTCAGCACCGTAGGCAGTTGCGCCAGCGCGCCAAAGCCAATCAGGGCCAGCACTGCATCGGCCGGCACGCGACCGCCCGCCGCCTGTCCAAGCAGACGGATCAGCACGGTCGAGATCAGAATCGCGAACAGTGCGACGAAAACCGCAGCGGCGGTCTGAGTGAATTCCCGCTGAAGGGCGCGGCGGAAGATCATCGCGCGATAGGACCGATGAGCCAGGTGGCGTTTGGGAAGGGTTTTTGACGGGTTCCTCGTGAAGGCGCCATAATCGGTACCAGTCCGCGAGACGCGTCATTCCAAGGAAAAAGCTGATGGAATTTACCATAAAGACCGGTTCGCCGGCTAAGTGCAAGACCGGCATCCTCGTCCTCGGCGCCTTTGCCGACGGGGTTTTGCCCACGCTCACGGCCCTCGTCGATGCCACCTCGGACGGGCGGCTTTCCCATCTGCTCAAGCGCGGCGACCTGGACGAGAAGGCCGGCACCACCCTGCTGCTGTCGGAGCTTGCCGGCACTCACGCCGAGCGCGTGCTGCTGGTCAGTCTCGGCAAGCAGGACGAGTTCGGTGACAAGGCCTATCGTGACGCCCTCGCTGCCGCAGCCAAGGCGCTCGCCGCCACGCCAGCCAGGGATGCCGTCGTCGCCCTCGCCGACGTGGCGCTGCCACAGCGTTCGCTCGCCTGGCGCCTGCAGCAGGCTGCACGGATCGTCGCCGACGGCGCCTACCGCTTCGACGCGCTCAAGTCCGCCAAGGACAAGAAAGACAAGAAGGAACGCGGCATCAAGAAGCTGGTGCTGATGATTGAAGGCGAGCTTGAAGCCAAACTGGACGCCGCCGTGCGCCAGGGCCAGGCGATGGCGACCGGCATGGCGCTGGCGAAGGATCTCGGCAACCTGCCGGGCAACATCTGCACGCCTACCCATCTCGCCGACACCGCTGCAGCGCTGGGCAAGCAGTACAGGTTCGAGGTCGAAGTGCTTGAGCGTGCCGACATGGAAAAACTCGGCATGGGCTCCTTTCTGTCCGTCGCCCAGGGCTCGCACCAGCCACCCAAGTTCATCGTGATGAACTACAAGGGCGGCAAGGCCAAGGCGAAGCCCATCGTGCTGGTCGGCAAGGGCATCACCTTCGACAGCGGCGGTATTTCGCTCAAGCCTGCGGCCGAAATGGACGAGATGAAATACGACATGTGCGGCGCCGCGAGCGTGCTCGGCACCTTCAAGGCCATCGCGCAGATGGACCTGCCGCTCAATGTCGTCGGCCTCATCCCGACCACCGAGAACATGCCGGGCGGCGGCGCGACCAAGCCCGGCGATGTCGTCACCTCGATGTCGGGTCAGACCATCGAAGTCCTGAACACCGATGCCGAAGGTCGCCTCATCCTGTGCGACGCGCTGACCTACGCCGAGCGCTTCAAACCCGACTGCGTCATCGACATCGCCACCCTCACCGGTGCCTGCGTGGTCGCGCTGGGCAAAATCCCGAGCGGCCTACTGGCCAACGACGACGAACTCGCCGCCGAGATCCTGAAACGCGGCACTGAGTCTGGCGATCGTGCCTGGCAACTGCCGCTCTGGGACGAGTATCAGGACCTGCTCAAGAGTAACTTCGCCGACATGGGGAACATCGGCGGACGTTTCGCCGGCACCATCACGGCCGCCTGTTTCCTGTCGCGCTTTGCCAAGGCCTACAAGTGGGCACACCTCGACATTGCCGGCACCGCCTGGGTATCGGGTGACAAGAAGGGCGCCACCGGCCGACCGGTGCCGCTGCTGTCCGAGTTCCTTATTGGCCGCGCAGGCCTTGCCGACTCGCATTCGCGCTAAAGGAGCAAGACAAGGCATGCCACCGCGCGTCCATTTCTACCACAACACCCCTGACCGGCTCGTGTTTGCCTGCGAGCTGGTGGCGCGGGCTTATGGCAGTGGCCGCAAGGTGGCGGTACGCATGCCCGATGGCGAGAGCGCCAAGGCGCTGGACCGCATGCTGTGGACGCGCGAGCCGCTGGCCTTCGTGCCTCACGTGATGCGGGACTCGGTGCTCGCCACTGAAACACCGGTCGTGATCGGTCCCGACGCGCTCGAAACGCCTTGGCCGCACACCGACACCCTGTTCAACCTGGCACCGGACCTGCCCGAGAGTTACGACGCCTTTCGCCTGATCGTGGAAATCGTCGGCCAGACCGAAGCAGAAATACTGCCCGGCCGCGCACGCTGGGCGCAGTACCGCGCACACGGGCTGGAATTGAATGCCTTCGACGCCGAACGTCGGGTGGCGCTATGAAGGACTGGCCGCCCTTGCCGCCCGACGAAGAGCTCGAACGAGCCGACAGCCTGCTGGGCCAGGCTGACGCACTGCTGCAGCGCCACCGCAGTCATGACCCTGCGGCCCTGTCGGCAGCGGAGCACGACCGGGGCGAACCGTTCATCGACGACTTTCCACCCATTGGTTCGAGCCTCGACGACGATGACATCCCCATCCTCACTGAGGTCGTCGACGACATCGATCTGCCGCCGGACTGGGCCGAAGCGACCGCCAAACCCCTGCCCCCACTATCGGCGACGATATCGTTGACCGCAGCCTTCAGCGCCCCGCTGCCTGCGCAGGCAGCGATCACCACCGAAGATCGCGTTGCCTACCAGATCGCCGAGCGCCTGATCGACCTCGACACCCAGATCGCGCGCAGCATCACCGAATGGATGGACAAGGAGTTCCCCCAGTTCCTGCAGCGCGAGCTCGACCGCCTCAGCGAACATCTGCAAACCGAGATGCAGGCGCATCTGCGCGCCACGCTGTTGCCCGAATTATCGGCGCGCATCAGCGAGCAGCTCGATCTTGCGCCGGACGCGCGCCCCCCACGCTCGCGCTGAGCTTGGCCCGCAGCACCGGTCACGCACACTGCAACGTGTCACGCACACGTCAAGCAGGGGCGGCGGGTCGATCCGCTATAATCCGCGTTTTGCTTTCACGCGCGTAAAACACCATGGAACTGGCCAAGAGCTTCGAGCCCGCCGACATTGAACGTCGCTGGTACCCGGAATGGGAATCCCGCGGCTATTTCGACGCCGGACTCGACAAGTCTAACCCCAACGCCTTCTGCATCCTGCTGCCGCCGCCCAACGTCACCGGCACCTTGCACATGGGGCACGGCTTCAACCAGACCATCATGGACGCGCTGACGCGCTACCACCGCATGCGCGGCGACAACACCTTGTGGCAGCCGGGCACCGACCACGCCGGCATCGCCACCCAGATCGTCGTCGAACGCCAGCTCGACGCGCAGGGCATCAGCCGCCACGACCTGGGTCGCGAGAAATTTCTCGAAAAAGTCTGGGAGTGGAAGGAGTATTCCGGCGGCACCATCACCCGCCAGATGCGCCGCCTCGGTACCAGCCCGGACTGGAAGCGCGAACGCTTCACCATGGATGAGGGCCTGTCGACGACCGTCACCGAAACCTTCGTGCGCCTGTTCAACGAAGGCCTGATCTACCGTGGCAAGCGCCTGGTCAACTGGGACCCCAAACTCGGCACCGCGGTATCCGACCTCGAAGTCGTGTCCGAAGAAGAAGACGGCAAGC
>DAORUJ010000104.1:0-12099 GCA_035433105.1 Thauera sp. | reverse complement strand
GCCGCCAGCACACCGCGCTTGGGGTCGTAAGCCGCGTCCTCCACCACCAGACGCAAGGTGCGCCCGTGCACGCCGCCGGCGGCATTGGCCTCATCAAAACGCATCAGCAGACCGTCGCGCACCGGGGTGCCGAGCATCGCGATCGGGCCCGACAGGTCGGAGATGTGGCCAACGACGATCTCACGCGCGCTGACGCCAGCAACATCCGCAGCATGGAGGGGTGTGCTCACCACCCCGACGAGCAGGGCTAGAGTGGAAGCGAGAAGACAGAGACGTTTCATCTTATGGACTTTCCTGAACGGGTGTGGAGGCCGTTGGTGCATAACCTGGGGCACAAATTCTCTGATAATTCATAATTATGGGCAAGCGCTGCTGCCAATTTTTTATACCTTGGCGTCTCACTCCCCCGGCCCTTCAACCCCCGGGCGCTTCAATCCCTGGACCCGCTCGCCAGTCCCTGCGGCCTGAACAGCACCACGCCAACGATCACGGCGCCGAACAGCACCAGTTCCAGGCCCGCTGACCGCGCCCAGTCGCCAGGCAAGGCATCACGCAACACCGCAATCGCCTGCGGGATCGCGACCACGACCAGGGCTCCCCAAAGCGCCCCCGAAAGCTGACGCGCGCCGCCAATGAAGGCCAGCATCAGCAGTTCGAACGAGAACACCAGCCCGAACTGCTCGGGGCTGATAAAGCCAATCCAGTGCGCGTACAACCCGCCGGCCAGCGCCGACAGACTGCCGCCGACGACGAAGGCACGCAGCTTGGCCGCGGCCGGCGCGATGCCGCAGGCAGCGGCTGCCGTTTCGTCCTCGCGCACCGCCCGCCACGCCAGACCAATGCGCGAACGCAACAGGCGGGCGCACAGCGCCAGCACTGCCAGCAGCACGGCGATGCTGACCACAGCCTGCGCCAACGGTGTGTCAGCACGCCAGCCCGCCACACCGAACCCCGCCACCACCATGCCCGCCGCACCGTGCGTCAGCGACTCCCAACGCACCAGCGCCTCCTCGACGATCAGCGCAAAGGCCAGCGTGCTCATGCCAAAGTACAGCCCTCCCAGCCGCCCCGCCGGCAGGCTCGCCAGCACGCCCCCGACCGCGCCCACCGCCCCGGCGAGGGGAAGTGCCAGCAAGGCTGGCAGGCCGGCCTGCACCAGCAAGGCCTGAGCATAGGCGCCAAGGGCGACCAAGGCCCCCTGCCCCAGAACGATCTGGCCCGCCTGGCCGACGATGATCACCACCCCCAGGCCGGCGATCGCATAGGTCGCGACCAGCGTCACCTGACCGAAGGCAAAGTCGGCGCCGAGGGCGACGAGCGCAAGCACCAGCAACAGCGCCCAGGTCACAAGTGCAGGCCAGCGTCGCGGCCAGCCGGCCCATGCCAAGCGCGCTCGCAGCGCAGCGCAGGGCCTGTCCTTCATCGCCCACCCAAGCCAGGGCGTCCGCCGGCCAGGCCTTGCGGAAACAACAAGAGTGCCGTCATCAGCAGTACGTAAGGCACCACGTCCTTGGTGCCTTCGGGCAGCAGCAGACCCGCCAGGGCTTCCGCCACACCAAGGAAAATGCCGCCGGCCAGCGCCCCCGGCAAGCTCGTCAAGCCACCGAGCACCGCTGCGGGAAAGGCTTTCAAGGCAATGAACCCCATGTTGAGATGAACGAAGGTGATCGGCGCCAGCAACAGCCCGGCCACCGCCGCCAGACCGGCCCCCAATGCCCACGCCAGCGTGTGCATGCGCGCCACCGGCACGCCCATCAGGGCGGCCACACGCGCATCTTCCGAGCACGCTCGCAAGGCCAGGCCAGCACGGGTACGGTGAAAAAAGGCCGCGAGCAGCAACATCAACACCACCGTGGCGCACACCACCCAAAGGTGGCTGGCGGCCAGCACGAGCGGGCCAAGGGCGATGGTGTCGGTCGCGAACGGCAGGCGGTACATGTCCTGCGCCGCAGCGGGCACCGAGGCCACAGCACCGCGCAGCATCATGCCAAGGCCGAAGGTCAGCAGCACCGCAACCAGGTGCGGCTGGCCGATCGCACGTCGCAGCGCGAGCCGTTCGAGGCCCGCACCCAGCAGGGCAACGGCAGCCACCGCGCCCAGGGCTGCGAACGCCAGCGGCCAACCCGCGGCCAGGTGCAGGGCAAGCCCGGCAAAGCCGCCAAGCATCAACAGGTCACCCTGCATGAAGCTGACGGTTTCGGTAGCCTTGTAGATCAGCACGAAAGACAGCGCCACCAGGCCGTAAACGCAACCGATGGCAATGCCGCTGGACAGGACCTGGAGCAGGGAAAGCATGGGGCAGAAGCATAGCTGATCCACCCTGCGCGTCGGTGTCGGCAAGCGCCGCGCGACCCGGCAAGCGTTCTGCAGCCGGGCAGCTCGACCGACCGCTGCGCCTGCCGCACTGCCTTTGCCCGTATCTATCTGCGCAGCAGATCGGGGCAGTGCGGATCAGGCAACCGCAGTTCAGTCCCGAGGCAGCGCAGCGCTCGAGGGTAGCGCGCAGGCGGCACGATATTCGCGCCCCAGGCGGGCGACCAGCTCCGCCACACTCGGCACATCATGAATCGACGCCACCCCATGGCCTGCGCTCCAGACATCGCGCCAGGCCTTGGCCTCCTCGGCGAGGTCGTGCAGCCTGCCCTTGCCGAAGCCGGCGGCAAGTTCTTCGCGACGGTAGCCAGCGTGCTCGAGGCTGGGCCACATGAAGTTGGCGTTGGTCCCGGAGATGGCGTCGGTGTAGACGATGTCGGCGGGTGTGCAGGCGACCACCATCTGCTTGTATTCCGGCTGCGCCATGGCTTCGAGCGTGGCAATGAAGCGCGTGCCCATGTAGGCAAGGTCGGCGCCAAGCACCTCGACCGCACGGATCGCGGCCCCATCCGAGATCGCACCGGCCGCCACCAGCAGCCCGCCCCAGAATTCGCGGATCTCGCGCACCAGACTGATCACGTTCTGTGTGCCGGCATGCCCGCCGGCACCACCCGCCACGGCGATGATGCCATCCACCCCGGCGGCAATCACCTTACGCGCGTGATGGGCATGCACCACATCCGACAGCACCAGACCGCCGTAACCATGCACATGCTTCACCACCTCGGCCGGGTTGCCAAGGCTGGTGATGACGATCGGCACGCGATGGCGAACCAGAGTTTCGATGTCTTCCTGCAGGCGTACGTTCGACGCATGGAGGATGAGATTGACCCCGTGCGGGGCGCAAGGCGAGGCGGGATGGTCACCACGAAAGGCAGACAGCCCGACATCGATGCGGGTGAGCCATTCGTCGAGTTGCGCAGCAGGACGCGCGTTCATCGCCGGGAAAGTGCCGGCGACGCCGGCCTTGCAGGTCTCGATGACCAACTCGGGGCCGGAGACCAGAAACATCGGGGCGGCAATCGCCGGCACACTGAAACGGCCGCAAAGGCTGGTGGGAAGGCTCATCTGCAGTTCTCCTCAATCGATCCCGCGGTCGACGCCGGGTGCAGGGCAACGCGCGGACAACGACTTTAACATCACGCCCGACTCTCACCTCGCGTCGTGCGCGATGCTATTCTCCCGCCGCATGTACGGTATCGAATCCATTCTCTATGGCGTTGGCATCGCTGGTGTTGCCGCCCAGGCTGCGGCAGGCGTGCTCGACGCCGGGCGCAAGCCCTTCGACCTTTTTGGCATGGTGGTGGTGGCACTTGCGGCCTCGCTCGGCGGCGGCTCACTGCGTGACCTGCTGCTGGATCGCACGGTGTTCTGGGTCGCCGACCAGAGCTATCTGATCGCGGCCATGGCCGCCGGCCTGGCGACCTTTGCGCTGGTACGCCGCGTGCCCTTGCCGACGCGCCTGTTCCTGTTGCCGGATGCAATCGGGTTGGCGCTATTTACCGTGTCGGGCACCCAGGCGGCGCTGGCCATGGGTGCGCCGTGGCTGGTGGCGAGCCTGATGGGCGTGATCACCGGCGTGTTCGGCGGCATCGTGCGCGACGTGTTATGCAATGAAGTGCCGCTGGTGTTCAGCGGCGAACTGTATGCAACCGCCTCATGGGCAGGCGCGCTGCTGCTGGTGGGTCTGATGGCCTATGGCGTGAGCCCGGGCTGGGCCGCACTGATCGGCGGCATGGCTACGCTGTCACTGCGGCTCGGCGCAATACGCTTTCGCTGGCGCCTGCCGGTATTTCGCGCACGGGTCTGAGACGGGCTCTGCCACCCGGCCCAGACCCGCAAATCCTCAGCCGAGGAAGCTGTCGTACATCCCCTGGCGCCACAACACGATCGCGATGACCACCACGATCAGCAGGAGCATCCATGAGCCCCACGGGGTGCCCTTCTCGGCGTAGGGGTCGGACATCGAGCGCGTGGCGCCGGCTGGCAGCGTGGCGACACCGGTCAGCGCACCGCCGAACGGAATGTTGATGCGCGCACGGGTATTGACCGCCCAGCCATTGGCATCAAGCAGCGGCCCCAGATTGCGCTGACGCAGCTTGAGCCAGGCCAGCAGCATCGACGGCCCGGAAATCAGCAGCACGATACCGGCCACGACCAGCGGCATCTGCCAGCCCGGCAGCGACAGAAAGCCGGTGACCACCGCCGCCAGCGCCGTGCCCAGGGCCCCCAGCGCGAGGCCGATGGCGGCGAAGATACCGGCGAACTTGGCGATGTCGAATGCTTGCGCAACGGGCGCAGCAGCAGGAGCGTCAACCTTGGCGCCGGCATCGGCAACCCCGGCCGCGGCCCTGGCCTCGACCGCCTTGTCGCGCGACGCCGCAAATTTCTGGATCTGCTCACCAATCATGCGGCCAATGCGCTTGTACGGTGACCAGAACGCCTGGCGTACGCTGATCGGCGCCTCGACCACCTTGACCACGCTGGCGTTCCAGTCCCGCCCCTGACGGTCGTAGAACACGCCATTGCGCCCCGGCACCATCATTTCATCGGCATCGCCGCCGGTCATCGCGGCGACGATCGTCATCGGCGCCTCGCCCTGGCGCACGCAGTCGCAATACACCAGATAGGCACCGGACAAGGGCGCGAGCGCAGCATGGCGGCCCATGTCGGACACGCGCAGGGAGAGTTCGCAGCTGCGCTGGTCGAGATAGAGCGTACCGGCCTGGAAAATGGCCTTGTTACCCTCGCTATAGAAGTCGCTGAGGGTGACGAAGTTGCGCAGCAGAGTGACGAGGTCGCGGTTGTAGCGCACCAGGCGCTCGAGCGCGTCGACCTGGGCCGCCGCGGTTTCAGCGGCGAGATCCTGCTGGATCAGGGCGTCAAGCTCGGCCTGCGTCGATCCGCCAAGCAGCGCGCGCAACTCGTCACTGGCGGCAGCCGCAACCGGCGTCGCCGGCCGGGCCGCCCACCAGCCCCGATAGGCGTCGAAGCGCGCGGAGATATCCTGCCATTCGGCTTGCGTCAATTCGGCGCGCTCGCCCAGCACGGGGCGCACGACCGTATCGCGCAGCGCAGCGATGCGTGCCTCCCAGGCGGGGTTGAGCGCCTCATTCAAAGGCAGCGGACGCCCGCTGCCGACCTGGGCCAGCGGCAGCGCGGCAAGCCCCTCGGTATCGGTCGCCAGTGCCTGCAAGGCGAGTTCGGCGTAGGTGGTGTCGGCCGGATTCAGCGCCGCTGCGGCACGCTCGTCGAAGGCTGCCAGCCGGCAGCGGGTGAAGTAGTCCTCGACCTTCTCCCGCACGGCATCAAAAACGGCAGCCGCTGCAGCCGTACCCTCGCCCAGCGGCAACACCGCATCGGGGTTGGCGGCGGCCTGGTCGTGCCAGTCGACCACAGCCTGCGCGGCGGCAAAGAAGGCCGACACCCTGTCCTGGTCGATCCCGGGCTTGCCGCTGCGATCATCGATTGCGCCGAAGTGCTCGATGATGAGGCCGATGGTCTTCGCCAGGCCGGCATCCGTGGTGAGTTCGGCGGGCACGATGCCGTCGCCGTTGTAATGATCGGGGGCGAACAGGCGGGAAGGGTCCGAAATATCGGCCACGCTGATCGCGTCGGCCTCGGGCTTGCCCATGTAGGCCAGCACCTTGCGCGCCGTCGCTGCCAGCTTCCCGCCCTCGGGGTGATCGGTTGCGATCGCATCCAGCGGCAGACCATCCACCCCGCGGAACAGCACGTCCGGCGTCTTCAGCACCGCGCACACCCAGTTTGCTGCAGCGATCACTTCGGGCGCGCGAATGCGGCCATCCCCATCGGTGTCCAGCAGTTGCAGCGTGCGGGTGTCGAACTCCAGCCCTGAGGTCGGGCAGGCCAGGACGGACCACAGCTTCTGGTCGAGCTCTCCCAGATGGCGCAGATCCTCAACCGACTCGATCCGCACCTGGTCGAAGCCGCCCGAACGGAAAAAGCGCCACGTGTGGCCCACGTTGTTTTTCTTGTGACTCATCTGAAACTCCCCTGTTTCTATTCGGAACCTGCCCGTTCAGCCTGCATCCGCTGAATATTGCGCCGCAATCCGGAGCCCGACAACGATTCCGCGCGCCGGAGGCAGAAGAGCACGCAGTGTGTCAGCCGTAGGCGCCAACAAAGGGATTGCGCTCGCGCTCCTCACCAAAGGTGGAGGTGGGACCATGACCCGGGATGAAGGTGATGTCGTCACCGAGCGGGAACAGCTTCTCGCGAATCGAGCGGATCAAGGTCTGGTGGTCGCCGCGGGGGAAGTCGGTGCGTCCGATCGAGCCGGCAAACAGCACGTCACCGACGATCGCCAGACGTGCGCCCTCGTGCACGAAGACGACGTGGCCGGGCGTATGGCCGGGCGTGTGGATGACCTTGAAGTGCTCATCGCCCACGGTGACGGTGTCGCCGTCGTGCAGCCAGCGATCAGGCTCGAAAGTCTCGACGTCCGGAAAGCCGAACATCTTGCTCTGCTGGGGCATGCTATCGATCCAGAAACGATCTTCCTCTTCCGGCCCCTCGACCGGCACTCCAAGCTCGCGCGCCAGCTTTGCGGTGCCACCGGCATGATCGATGTGGCCGTGGGTGATGAGGATCTTCTCCACCGTGACGCCCAACTTGGCGACCGCAGCAAGGATGCGATCGATGTCACCGCCCGGGTCGACCACCGCCGCCTTCTTCGTGCGCTCGCACCACAGGATGCTGCAGTTCTGCTGAAAGGGCGTCACCGGGACGATGCTGGCCTGGATCATGGGTAAGAGTCCTGAAAGCTTGAAGTCGGGCGGCAGTTTAACCGACGTGTCGGCACGCCCGGTAAACGACGAACCCGCCGGTCGGCACACGGCACGACGGGCGGGTTCGGGGTATCCGTCAGGCGCCGTAGCGCCACACGGATCAGTCGATCAGACCACGCCCTGGGCGAGCATGGCGTCGGCCACCTTGACGAAGCCGGCGACGTTGGCGCCGTCGGCATAGCTGACCGAGCCGTCCTCGCGCTTCCCATACTTCAGACAGGCGGCGTGAATGCCAAGCATGATTTCCTTCAGGCGGGCGTCGACTTCATCGCGCGTCCACGACATGCGCATCGCATTCTGGCTCATCTCCAGACCTGATGTGGCCACACCGCCGGCGTTTGACGCCTTGCCCGGCGCATACAGCACGCCGTTGTGCTCAAAGATCTTCACGGCTTCGACGGTGCTGGGCATGTTCGCGCCTTCGGCCACGGCAACCACGCCGTTCTTCACCAGGGTGGCGGCATCGTTGGCATCCAGCTCGTTCTGAGTCGCGCACGGCAGGGCAACCTCGACCGGCACGTGCCAGGGGCGAACGTTCGGCTCGAAACGGGCGCCGACGCGCTCCGCATAGTCCGAGACGCGACCGTAGAGGTGGTTCTTGATTTCCATCAGGACCGCCAGCTTCTCGGTGGTGAAGCCGTCCTCATCGATCACGGTGCCACCTGAATCCGAGCAGGTGATCGGCTTGGCGCCGAGTTCGAGCAGCTTCTCGATGGCGTACTGGGCGACGTTGCCCGAGCCGGACACCGACACACGCATGCCCTTGATGTCGCGGCCGGCGTGCTCGAGCATGGCATGGGCGAAATAGACCGTACCGTAGCCGGTCGATTCCGGACGGATCAGGGAACCGCCGAAAGGCAAACCCTTGCCGGTAAACACACAGGCGGCATTGTTCGACAGCTTCTTCATCATGCCGACCATGAAGCCGACTTCACGCCCGCCCACGCCGATGTCGCCAGCCGGCACATCGGTATCGGGACCAACGTGACGAAACAGCTCGCTGATGAAGGCCTGGCAGAAACGCATCACCTCGCCCGGGCTGCGACCTTTCGGATCAAAGTCGGAACCGCCCTTGCCACCACCCATCGGCAGCGTGGTGAGCGCGTTCTTGAAGGTCTGCTCAAAGGCGAGGAACTTCAGGATCGACAGATTCACCGAAGGATGGAAGCGCAAGCCACCCTTGTAAGGGCCGATCGATGAACTATGCTGAATTCGATAGCCGCGGTTGACCTGCACCTCGCCCTTGTCGTCCACCCAGGACACACGGAACATGATCACGCGCTCGGGTTCGATCAGGCGATCGAGGAGAGAGTGCTCGGCATATCGCTTGTTGGCGGAAATGAAGGGCCACAGGCTCTCCATCACCTCGCTGACAGCCTGCAGATATTCGGGCTGACCGGGGTTGCGTTGCTCAACGTACGCCAGGAACTCCTCGAGAGACTGATATTTCATGGTTGTGGGCCTGTAGGAAGAATGGACACGCGCACGCGACTACCTCGGAGTTACCCGAGGCAGTCGCGTGGAATGTCTTTTATTGTGCATTAGATTCACGCATTTTGCGCGCGATTCTCGCAAAAACATTGACAACGATGCATTTGGAATCAAGCTCGCACCCTTGCCGTGCATGCGCACCAGAAAGGGGCAAGGCCCTTACTGCACGCGCACCTCGACACGACGCGCCTCTGCCGCATCGTCGCCGCCGAGGGTCACCGCCGGCCGACGCATCAACACGCGCTCGACCGGAACCCCGGCAGCGAGCAACGCCCCCCTCACCGACAGCGCTCGATTCTTAGCTACCTCGGCGTTGACGGCTGCGCCGCCGGTTTCATCGTGGTAACCCGACAGCAGCACATTGGCCTGCGGCGCTGCAACAGCCGCAGCGAGCACCGTGGCGATCTGCTCGGCCGCAACCGGCGGCAGATCCGCCTGGCCCAGATCGAAATAGACCTTCACCAGCGGCTCGCCCACCTCGATCACATCCACGAAAACCAGCTCGGCCGCGACAACCGGCGCCACCTTACCGGCACCGCGCAGCTGGTAGGCGCCAAGGCCGATCACCAAGGCAATCACCAGCGCGAGGATGCCGAACACCACGCCAATGGCGATGCCGAAATCACTATCTTCCTGATCGAACATGTGCTGCGCTCCTATGGAATGAATGAGGCGTTCTGCCTAGGCGCGCGAATTCTAGCCGAATATCCGCCACCCCTTGGCATCGCCCCCTGGATCCGTCGCTCGAGTCAAGCCCGCCGACGCAGGTTGGACCCGTCAGCCATCCTTCGTCTATGCTGTGCGCCTTGCCGTAACACTCACCACAGGGGGCAACAATGGGTTTCTTCGATTTCGTCAAGGATGCAGGCGAAAAGCTGTTCGGTAGCGGCGAGGCCAAGGCGGCGGAACCGACAGCAGATCCCGCGGCAGCCAACGCCAGGGCTGCGTCGGCCATCCACAACTACATCAGCGCCCTGCAACTCGCGCCTGTCGATCTGGCCATCGCCTTCGACGGTGCCAATTCCGTGGTCACGGTATCTGGCACCGCGCCCGACCAGGCCAGCAGGGAGAAGATTCTGCTCGCCGCCGGCAACGTAGCGGGCGTGGCGAAGGTGGCCGACAAGATGACTGTCGCCCGCTCCGAGCCCGAAGCGCAATTTCACACCGTGGTGCGCGGCGACACCCTGTCGGCCATCGCCAAGAAGTTCTACGGCAATGCCAACAAGTACCCAGTGATCTTCGAAGCCAACAAGCCCATGCTGTCACACCCGGACAAGATTTATCCGGGCCAGATGCTACGCATTCCACCCCAGGTCTGAGCGCAGCACCGGGCGCTCCAGCAGCAGCTGACCGGCCACCCTTAAGCCAGTAGCGGCATTGCCGCAGCGAAGGCAGCGACGAACCTGCCGCCTTGAAAGCAGCGGCGGACTTGCCGCAGTGGGGCCCGGGCCATTAGGCTCGGGCCCCTTCACGTTCACCAGACACCTGACATGGCCCGCATTCGCATCGAACTGCCCGAGCACTTTCCCTTCCGCACCGCGATCACGCTGCTGATCTCGCACATCAACCTGGGCCGCCACCTCGACAACGCACAGCTGATCGGCCTGGTGTCCGAAGCGCGGGTGCGCTTTTTCAAGTCGATGGGCTATACCGAGCTCGACGTGGAGGGGCTGGGCGTGATTGTCGCCGACGCGGCCGTGCAGTACCGCTCGGAAGCCTTCCACGGCGAAACGCTGAACATCGCAATGGCGGTGAACGACTTTCACGCCTTCGGCTGCGATCTGGCCTGGTGCATGCACGAGGAAGCCTCGGGGCGTGAGGTGGCGCGCGGCAAGACCGGCATCGTGTTCTTCGACTATACCCAGCGCCGCAAGGCTCCGGTACCCGAAGGCTTCCACCGCCGCTTCGCAGACGCCTGAGTCACACGCGTGTCCGCGATCAGCAACCCACATCCGGCGCCTGCCGCTGCCCCCACCCCTGTCGCCATCATCGGCGGCGGCCCGGCGGGCCTGATGGCGGCAGAGCGGCTGGCCGCGAACGGCATGGCAGTGACCGTCTTCGATGCCATGCCTTCCGTCGGACGCAAGTTTCTGCTCGCCGGACGCGGCGGACTCAACCTGACCCACAGCGAGCCATTCGAGCCCTTCCTGTCGCGCTACGGGGCGCAGCGCGATCGGCTCGCGCCGATGCTGCAGGCTTTTGGGCCGCAGGCGTTGCAGGACTGGGCCCATGGCCTGGGCGTGGACACCTTCGTCGGCAGCTCGGGCCGCGTCTTCCCCACGGAAATGAAGGCCGCCCCGCTGCTACGCGCCTGGCTGACACGGCTGCGTGCAGCTGGCGTGCGATTCGAGATGCGTCACCGCTGGCTGGGCTGGGACGATGCGACCACGCCGACAGCGCAAACAACGGCCACCAGAACCGATCCATCCAGCGGCGGGCAGTCGACGTCCCCCACAGACCCGGCCGCGCACCCGAACAAGCGCGCGGCCCGCCAGCGCCTGCGTTTCTCCACCCCGGATGGTGAACGCCTGGTCGATGCCGATGCCGTGCTGCTTGCCCTGGGCGGCGGCAGCTGGGCAAAGCTCGGCTCGGATGGCGCCTGGGTGCCTGTGCTGCGCGCCGCTGGAGTGGATATCGCCGATCTGCGGCCCGCGAATTGTGGCTTCGACATCGGTGGCTTCGACATCGGTGGCTTCGACATCGGTGGCTTCGACATCGGAGCTCCTGACGATGACAAGTTCCAAACTGGCCGCGCAGACGGCATCGGCTGGAGCGCCCATTTCTTGGAACGCTTTCGCGGCCAGCCGCTGAAATCAGTGGCAGCTCACTTTATCGACGCCAGCGGCAAACATCACCAGCGCGCCGGCGAGTGCCTTGTGTCGGCAAGCGGCATCGAAGGCGGGCTCATCTATGCCCTGTCCGCAGCCCTGCGCGACACCATTGCGGCACAAGGCGGCGTCACGCTGCATCTGGATCTGGCGCCGGGCCGCAGTCTGGAGCGTCTCAGCGCCGAACTCGCACGCCCGCGCGGGAGCCGCTCAATGGCCAGTCACCTGCAGGGTCAGGCGGGCATCAAGGGGGTCAAGGCCGCGCTGCTGCGCGAGTGCCTGCCAAGAAGCGCTTTCGATGATCCGGGCCGGCTTGCTGCGGGCATCAAGGCGCTGCCCCTGACCCTGGTCGCCCCCCGCCCACTGGACGAGGCGATCAGCAGCGCGGGAGGGGTGCGCTTCGCGGCGGTGGACGAGAACCTGATGCTGCGCGCATGGCCCGGCGTCTTCGTCGCCGGCGAAATGCTCGACTGGGAGGCACCAACCGGCGGCTATCTGCTCACGGCGTGCTTTGCAACCGGCGTTGCTGCCGCGCACGGCCTCGGTGAATGGATGTCCAGTCGGCAAGGCAAGGCCCGGGGCTGAGGGCTGAGGGC
>DAORUJ010000103.1:0-12100 GCA_035433105.1 Thauera sp. | reverse complement strand
GCATCACCTCGATCGGCATCCTCAACGGTATCGTCGGTGAAGCCGCACTCGCCGGTCCGCTTGCCACCTGGCTGCAGACGTTGGGCATGGAACAGCGTGTCAGTGAAATCGGCTCGACCGTGCTGGTCGTGCTCGTGATCACCTATGTTTCGATCGTCGTCGGCGAGCTGGTGCCCAAGCGCATTGGCCAGATTAACCCGGAAGGCATTGCCCGCCTGGTGGCGCGGCCGATGAACATGTTGTCGATCGCTTCGCGCCCCTTCGTGCATCTGTTGTCGAGCTCTACCGCGCTACTGTTGCGCATGATGGGCCAGATTGAAATCAGTGGCCCGAGCGTGACCGAAGAGGAGATCCGCGCCATGCTCGACGAGGGCTCGGTGGCTGGCATCATCGAGAAGAGCGAGCACGAGATGGTGCGCAACGTGTTCCGCCTCGACGAGCGCCAGCTCGGCTCGCTGATGGTGCCGCGCTCGGACATCGTATGGCTGGACGTGAATCGGCCGCTCGACGACAACCTGTCGCTGATGGCCGCCTCGGCGCACTCGCGCTTCCCGGTGTGCCGCGGCGGTCTCGACGAAATCCTCGGCATCATCAGCTCGAAGCAGCTGTTCAACCAGACCCTGCGCGGGGACGCTGTCGATCTCACCGAAGCGCTGCAGACCCCGATCTATGTCCCCGAATCACTGACCGGCATGGAGTTGCTCGACCAGTTTCGCGTCTCCAGCACCCACATGGTGTTCGTCATCGACGAATACGGCGAGGTGCTCGGCATGGTCACGCTGCACGACCTGCTCGAGTCGGTGACCGGCGAGTTCCAGTCTGACAACGGGGAGGAGGCCTGGGCTGTGCAGCGCGAGGACGGCTCCTGGTTGCTCGATGGCCTGATCCCCATCCTTGAGCTGAAGGACCGCCTCGACATGAAGGCGGTGCCGGAAGAGGACAAGGGCCGCTACCACACCCTGTCGGGCATGATGATGTGGCTGCTGGGCCGCTTGCCCAGCACGGGTGACATCGCCGTGTGGGAAGATTGGCGCTTCGAGGTGGTTGACCTCGATGGCAAGCGCATCGACAAGGTGCTGGCCAGCCGTGTGCCCGAAGCCGGCGCCGAAGGGGTCGAGGAAGGCAGCGAGCCAGGCACCTGAGCCGGCCGATCTGCTTGATCGCCAGTTGAAAACGCCCCGCATCCGTGACGGATTGCGGGGCGTTTCGTTTCAGGCCGCAGTGCGCAAACAAGCGCTGGTTGCGGCTGTGCTGGATTATTTCAAGGCTGCCAGTGCGGCAGTGTAATCGGGCTCTTCCTTGATCTCGGGCACGAGCTGCGAATACACGACCTTGTCGCTGGCATCGATCACGACCACAGCGCGGGCGGTTACGCCAGCGAGCGGGCCGGAGGTGATGGCGACACCGTAGTCCTGGGCGAAAGCCGGATTGCGGAAGGTCGACAGCGTCGTCACGTTCTGCAAGCCTTCGGTTTCGCAAAAGCGCTTGGCCGCAAAGGGCAGGTCGGCGGATACGACCAGCACCACGGTATCAGTCAGGCTGGCGGCATCGGTGTTGAACTTGCGGGTCGAGGTGGCACACACCGGGGTGTCGAGGCTGGGCACGATGTTCAGCACCTTGCGCTTGCCGGCGAAGGCATCGAGGCCGACGTCGGCCAGGTCGGCACCGGTCAGCCTGAAGGCGGGGGCGGAATCACCCGCCTGGGGGAAGCGGCCGGCGACGTCGATCGGGTTGCCGCCAAGGGTCACATTGCTCATGGGTCTGTCCTCTGTCTGGTATCGGGTTCTGCCGCCGGGCTCTGCGGGTCTCCGGTCAGCGGACTGACAGACTACACCAGGCGCAACCACTCGGGACAGCATCACTCAGCGTGGCGGACGGTCCTCGATTTCAACTTCGCGGATCACCTCACCTTCGATGACCAGGCCCTGAGCTTCACCGCGGGCATCACCACGCCCCGCCTGCGGATGTTCGCGCATCTGCTTGCGCAGCGCACGGGTTTTCCACCACAGGTAGCCCCAGGCCACCACGCCAACGGTGACGACCACGGCGAAAAAGACGACCGAAAACATCAGTGCCACGCCGAACAGCGCAATGGTGACAAGCGCAGTGAGAATCTTCTGCAGCAGACTGGGGGGAGGGCGATCAGCGGCTCCAAACTGGCTGAAAAGGCCGGAGAATTTCGGGTCTCGATACATGAATGCTTCCTGGAAAATGGCGAGGCCGCCACGGCAGGCGAAGGCGGCAGGATACGGGTCAGAGGCCGGCACCGGGCAGAAAATTCCAGCACGACGATGTTTCATCATGCAACAACCCGCCCCGCAAAGGGCACCCACCGCCCACGCCTGATACCCGGCGCGGGCGGTGGGTGCCAAGGGTCTCAGGCCTTGGACTTGAGCGCCTTGATCACCTCGCGCAGCACTTTCTCCTTTGCAGTCGCCGTCTTTCCGCCCTGCAGGCGCAGGACATCCGCCAGCAGGCCAAGCTGCACAAAGACCGAATCGAGTTCGCGGGGCGAGGCCGTCACCGTGTCCAGCGTGTCACGGTAGGTCTGGATCAGTGCCTCGCTGGCCGTGCCCCCCCCGGGCAGTGCAGCGCCTGCGAGCCAGCCTGCGACCGTCGCATCGGCTGCCATCACTGCGTCCCAGAAATCGAAGCGACGCTTGAAGCGCGCGCGCGCAGCCTCGATACAGCGTGTCGCATCGGCCTCGCCCTCTGGGGCATCGCCCAGCACCGCATCAAGCTGCATGCGGTTGATGCGGGCATAGGGGTTCCAGTCGGCGGCACGCGGGTCGGCTTCGCCGCGCGCGTAAGCATCGCGTGCGCGTTGCAAGGCCTCGATGACTGCCTCCTTCTTCGGCGCCTGGTGGCGCAGCAGGATCAGGGCCTTTTTCTTCCACGCACTGCCGATGATGCTCTGGCGCTCGGTGTTGGGTCGTGCCGCGCCGACGACAATGCCCGCGGTTTCTTCATCATCGCCTGCCGGGTGCAGTCCGGCCAGTGCGGACAGGGCCGCTGCGCGTGCCAGCGCGTCATCGATCATGACTGACGCTGCTGCCAGATCCTGTCCTGTGTCAGGTGTGCTCAGGCGCTCGGCCTGGCGGGCCTCCATATTGATGAGCTGTTCGATCGCGCTGATTGGCACCAGCCCTTGTGACGAGTCCTCTGCAATGGCGCGCAGCAGTGCCATGCGTGCAGCATCGAAGCCGACCCTGCCGAACTCCGCGTACAGGCGCCCGAGTGCCTGCAAAACATCGGTGCGCTCGGCCCAGTGGGCCGGCTGGCGTCCCAGGCGGCGACGGATGCGCTTGTCCAGCGCGTCGAAGTCGAGCTCGCCCTTGCCTGCATCAGGCAGGCGGGTGTTGAGGAGCAGCTGCTCAAGCCAGTCCAGCAGTTCTTCAGGCGCCAGCAGGGGGGCGTCGTCGGGGGGCGCACCCGCATTGAGCCGCAGCTGGAAGGCCGGATCGCCATAGGCCTGGTAGGCCCCCCAGGTGTTGCAGTCGGGGTGGGCGTCGAGTGTGGCCTGCCGGGCGAGGAGGACCGCATCGGCAAAGCGTGCCCCCCGCACCGCCATCTGGTTGAAGAAGGTTTCGGAAAAGCTCAGTGCGGCGTCGTCGCGCACCTCCCAGCCCGCTGCGACCACACAGCGCACGCCCATGTCGATCAGCTCGCGTGCCAGACTGGCGGCGAGGCGTTGATCGCCCTCGCCGGTACCGATCTTGCCCAGATGGCAGCAGCTCAGGAACACCAGATCGGGCACGATTTCCATCAGACCGATCTCGGCCGCAGACAGCAGCAAACCGTCGGACAGCACGACGCCGCTGCGATAGTGGCCGTCAGCGCCGCGCTTGGCGTAAATGCCGTGCGCAGCAACGACCAGGATCCGGCAGGGCCTTGCGAACAACCGGGAGAACACGTCGCCGGCCAGCGCATCGGGGGGCGCATGGCTCACGTTATAGCCTGCGCCTTCGAGGATGCGGACCACGGCTTCGCCTTCGCGTGCGGCGCCGTCCAGGCTGGGCAGGCGGTCGGGACGCGGCTTGCCGTCGGCGTCCAGTCGCGGCTTCCAGCCCGCGCCGCCAAACTGTGCGTGATAGCCCTCGGTGCTGGGGTTGGCGATGACGCAGGCGCTTAGGGCGTCAGTGCGGATGATCTCGCGGCGGAAACGACTGGTCATGAACTGGCGCACCATGCGTGTCGTGCGCACCAGCGGTTTGGCATCGGCCTCGAGAAGTTCCCACGGCAGGTTGGCGGTGTTCTCGTCCACCACCAGGATCAGATTGTTGGCCTTGCGTGCCGTCGCCTTGAATTCCACCGGCACCAGTAGCTGGAACAGCATGTGACCCAGTGCCTGCTCTCCGGGTGCGTAACGCGTTGCGCTGGGGCCACTCAGTGCCTCGGCCGCGAGCTTTTCGATCAGGCCAGGCTGACGCTGCTGGAGGATGGCTTCGGCACGCGCCTTTTCGCCCATGTAGGTGAAGCGCAGGCGTTCGGCATAGCGCACTAGCGGTGGGCTATCGAAACCCTGTGCCAGTGGCAGCGTCGCGCTTGCATCGCCGGCGCCATACAGCGTCAGCAACTGGCGCAGGGCTTGCGGCGGGATGGGGTTGTGCAGGCGCGGCGTCCAGCATTCGGGGCTGCAGTCGCTGTCGTCGCGATCGGCATCGCTGACCGCCAGTCGCGGCCAGTAGTCGGAGAAGGGGGTCGCCGACAGGCGCTGGCGTACGCCGTTGCCGTACTGCAATTCGTTTGACAGCTCTAGTTCGGCATCGAGCTGCGCCAGCTCGGTGGCCAGCGTTTGGTCCAGCGCGCGGACCGCGTAGGCCGCCGAGATCGCAGTGTCGCGGTAGAGCTCGATCAGCTCGAGCGCGACGACGCGGCCACGCGGCGCCTTGCGTGCGCCCGAACCCAGTGCAAAGTCGCGGTTGGCAAGCAGCACCCCGCGTACGATTGCCCTCACCGCGTCGCCGACCTCTAGCCGCGCGGCCGAATTGGTGCCGATCAGCAGGCTCGCCAGACGCAGCGGCAGTACGCTGTCGCTCGCCGCGCTGCAGTGCTCTTCGCCCTCCCGGTCGCAGGCGTGCAGCAGGTAGCGCAAGGCGCCGGCGCGGACCGCCTCGCTCACCCCTTCCGCGCCCAGCCGGCCCATCTCGCCCAGACCAACGACGACCGCCCCGCGCCCGGTACGACGCAGGCTTTCCTCGTGGCGGCGCGGCATCAGCACCACCGTGGCATTGCCAAGCTCGCCGGAATGAATGCCCAGGCGCTGGCGCTGACTGAGTGCACCTTCGACCAGCCAGCGATCGATTGCACCCTCGGCGCCCGCGATTGGATCGCCCTTGTAGTGGCCGCAGAGGATGGGCACCTGGACGAAGCGCAGATCCATCGCCCTCACCGCTACCGCCAGGGTGCTGCGCTTGCGCTTTGGCAATGGCCGCAGGCGCCCACCGAGTGCGAGGCAGGCAATTTCGGCATCGCTCGGGTATGCAGGCGGGGGGCCGGCGCGGTAGCTGATCAGGGGCGCCTGCGCGTCCTCGCCACGGCTCACTGCCAGGCGGTCGAGGCGGATCGGCATGCCCTTGTCCAGCATTGCCGTGATGTCGGCAAAGTACTTGCCTGTGCTGGTCAGACCCATGTGATCGACGGGCATGGCCCAGCAACGCTCGTCGGGCAGGTTGGGAATGCGGCCCGATTTCCAGGTGACCGAGCCGTCGCCGTCGGGGGTGCCGCGCATGATGATGTTCTTCGGTTTGCCGTCCTCGGTCTGCAGCAGAATGCCGCAAGGGGTGTTGTCGGCCTTGCCGAAGACGTAGGCGACGCGCTCGGGCGCAAGGTCTACCCAGCGCGTGTCGGCCAGCTCGCGCCAGAACGCGGTGGCCTCGTCCAGCATCGCCTGGGTCGGCTTGCCGGCGAGCTGCCTGCCGAACCAGAAGTCGTTGTTGATCGCCGCCAGCTCGGTCCACACCTCGGCCCGGTAATAGTCCTTGTCCGCCAGGCCGGCGGTGTCCTCGAAGCCGGGTGCGGGCAACAGGTGCACCGCACCCGGAAAGCCGGCAATGATGTCGAGCACGGCCTGCATGCCGTTCTTCAGGTCCAGCCGCGCCAGCATGCGGACGGTCTCCGACTGGCCGAGCAGGGTTTCGACGAACAGGTGCGAGCCGTGATTGGGCGTGCCCAGCATCAGCAAGCGTCCACCGGGGCGCGCGACGATATCCGGCCACAGGGTCTGGTCGGCGGCGAAGGCCGCACGCACCACCAAGCCGCCCATGCTGTGGGCGAGGATACGCACCGGCTGGTCGGGGTGGGTCTGCAGTGCCGTACGCAGCACGCCGGCGAGATCAGCGCCTAGCCTGCGAATCGGCTGGCGCCAGTCGTAATCGTGGCGGATCACGTGGTGGCTGGCTTCGAGATGATCGGCGAGCTTGCCGTAGGCCATCCCGACCAAACCGTCCTCATGCACCGTCTTGTGCGTGCCCATGGCAATGCGCGACAGCCGACCACGGGCGAGATCAAGCGGATCGAGCCAGATGCGGTTGTCGTCGGCGACAAGATGGCTGCCCATGATGCCGGGCAGGAAGATTAGTACCGGCACGCTGTTGTCGACCGGTTCGTTCTCGCCGCGACTGGTGCGTCCGGCCGCGGCCGGCTTCAGTTCCGGCAGGTCAAGGGGCTGCCAGGGCGCCGCCTGCTCCGGTGCTTCGTGGGTCAGCCAGGCGCCGAGCGCAGCCGGCAAGGATATGCCGGCACTCTTCACGTCGTCGCGGAAATAGCGGAAATGGCTGACTTCCGGCCCCTGCACGTAGATTGCACGAGGCGGCGGTGGCGGGGGTGACGTTTCCGGCGCTGCGGCGCGGGCGATGAGGCCGCCGTACATCGAGTCGGTGTCCACCACCAGGTCGTTGCGCGCACGATCGAAAAAGGCCCAGTCCACGAACATCACGCCGATGCGCTGCACCAATCCCGCACCTGCGCCCTCGATGTCACCGGCAATGATGGCCATCCGCACCTGCGGTGCGAGCGCGGCACGGCCGAGCAGCATGCCCATTGGTGACTCGGGCAGCATCGCCTCGATACCCGGCACCAGGTCGGGCTGCAAACGCTTGTCGGCAATCTCCAGCACGACGCGCGCAAGGAAGGCGAGGCTGCGGTCAGCGACCTTGCGCGCGGCCGCGACCGCCAGCGGCGAGGCGACGACGCCGGCCACGGTGCCGGCCCCCCAGGTCCCGAAGCGGCGCACCAGGTTCAGCAGCGTAGACAGGAACACGTCGAGGTTGTCCGACAGCAGCGCCGTGCCGCGCGCGGGAGCGGCCACACGCACATAGCGCTCGACGCGCAGTTTCTTGGCGCGCAGCAGGCCAGCCAGGCGGCGCAGCTTGGCCTGCTCGGCGGCGGCCACTGCCGCCAGTTCGCGCGCCCCGGTGCGCGCGCCGCGCTCGTCGAAGCGTGGTGCAGGACGCCAGGCGTCGATCAGTTCATCGAGCATCTCATCGTCGGGGTCGAGGCACATCAGGTCGCCAACCAGGCCGCCGCGCGAATGCGTGACCAGGCACAGCTGGCTGCCTGCAGGCAGGGTCTCGGCCAGCGCCAGCGCGTTGTCGATCGGGCTTTCCGAAAAGGTGCGGTGCTCGAAGCCGAATACGCGGTCGCCGAAGTGCGCTTTCAGCAGGCCCCAGGCGCTGCTGCCGGGCAGGTCGCCAAAGCCACCCAGGGTATGCGAGCCGGTGCCGTGGATGAACACCAGCAGCGTGCCCGCCTTCTTTGCGGCGCTCAGGCGTGGGTCATCCGCCGCACAGCGGTCACTGTCCTGCAACACGCCGCCGCTCCAGTGGTAAAGCCCGGGAGCGCCGGCGAGACGGCTCTCGATGGTCTCCATCAGCGCCTGCGCGCCCTTGCGCGAGGCCCAGGCTGCCGCCCATTCCCCGGCCGAGTCCTTGATCTTCTGGCCGAGCAGCTCGCGCGCCCTGGCCTTGGCTTCGGTGTTCAGTTCGTCGTCGACGAGCTCGAGTTCCATCACCCGGCGCCACACCCAGCCAAGCGCGCCGCGGGTGGTGTCGCGGCTGTCGCGGAAGCGGGCAAAGTCGATCAGGCCATCAGTATCGATCAGTTCCGGGCGGGCACGTTCGAGCTGCTCGGCGAGCGCATCGGCGCGCATGAAGATCGTCGTGCCATCGGCGGCTTCCAGCGCCAGCAGACCGGCACGAGCGTCGAGCACTTCGCTCGCTGGGGCGTCGGCGCTGCGGCTGGCCGGCGCCAGCTCCAGCGTGCGCTTCAGCCTGAGGCTGGGCAGCAGGGGTTCGCTGTCACTGCCATCGGCCCGGCTGCCCGCCGTGCGCAGCACCGCGGGCAGCGCAGTTGCGGACGATGCTTCGGCCTGAAGCGGCATTTTCAATCCGGGCGCTCGGGGTGTGGCCATCTTGGTCTCCTCGTCGGTCGGTACGGACAGCGCACCGATTGACTTCGATAATGTCAGGAACAGGCGATGCCTGAAGCATCTTGCCGCCCGCCTGGCGGGCGCCCGATGTGCTCAGGGGTGTCGCCACAGGGCGAAAGACTGGAAGCGACTGGCCGTCCACCACGCACTGGCCGACACCCCGCGGGCCAGGTTGCGCGTGCTGGCCCGTGATTCAAGCGGACGCAACACGTCGCCGTCGCCACGGCGACGTGCCTCGGTGCCGTCCTGCTCGGGCACGACCAGGCTGATCTGGCCCGAGCGGTTGAGGTCGCGGTGTCTGGCGACGATGACGCACACTTCGCCGGCATTGGCGGCCGTCTGCAACAGGGTGAGATCGATTTCGCGGACCCAGCCGAAAGCCACGCCATGCTCATCGAGCCAGTCGTATATGTCGTTGGCGTTGAGCTCGCGCACGCTCTGGCCGAAGCAGGCCTCCACCGCTTCACCCAGCGCCAGGCGGCGTAGTGCGTTGTCGCTCCACCACACCCGCGGTAGGTAGGCTCCGGCCAGATAGGCGTAGTCGGCGGCATAGGTGTTGCAGAAGCTCGTGCCGCCACGAGGCGCGTAGCGCAGGTGCGCGGCATGGGTGACATCGAGGTAGTCGACGATCCGCGTCAGCGCCGCAGCAAGCGCTGCGGGGCGGCGCCCCTGGCGCAGCGGGCGGTCGGCTTCGCCCAGCGGGTAAGCACGTGCGCCATCGTGCACCCGGCTGCTGTCATCGTGATCGAATGGCAGATGGGCGACCGGCAAGGCCGGCAGCCTTGCTTCGGTGCCTCGACCTGCGGCCGCACGCGGGGCTGCGCGGCTGCGCGGACGAGGTGCGAGCGGCGCAAGGTAGTGCTCCACCACCACGCCTTCGCGTGGCATGCCGTTCAGCAGCACGCGCACCTGCACCCAGCCCGGGGCGGATGCCGAGCCACGCAGTTCGACTTTGGTGCCCTGCGCCAGCGATGCCAGCAGGCTTGCTGTCGATACGCGTGGCGCGGAACGCAGGTTGAGCTGCAGCGGCACGACCACGTGCGTGGGCGCGAAGGGCGCCGCCAGCGGGGCGACGGTGCCGGCAAGCCCGAGCTCGCGCAGCGCACGCCTGGCCTTTTCCAGCAGTTCGCGGCGGTCGGCGAAGCCATTCAGGCCGCCATTGATGCGGCGTGTGATCGTGTTCAGGTCGTCGACGTCGGCCAGCGCGTTGAGGTCCTGACGCTGCCAGAAATATACCGCCGAGGGCACGGCCAGGTCGCTGGCAACGCGATCGGGGTCGACCACCACGTCTTCGCCACACCAGCGCATGAAGGCGCGGTAGTTGTCCTTGCCGGTGAGCTGGATGAGGCCGCGACCGCGGTAACGGTAGCCCTCGCCGCTGGCCTCGGGCCCGTTGCCCATGCGCGCGCCATAGACGCGGCTGCCAATCCTATCGGGCTTGCGCGCGTAGGGCTCGGCCTCGGTGCGCGAGGAAAAGTAGCGGGGAAAGACCTTGAGCAGTCCGTCGGCCGAATAGTTGAGATTCTCGACCGTCAGTCGCAGGCAACCCGACTCGTGCATCAACTGCGCAAGGAAGTGCGCGATGCGTGGAGTGGTGTCGATGGCATGCATCGCCATCGCCGCATTGAGCGTGTCGACGTATGCGTCAGCCCGGGCCCCGGTGGCGCCCATTCGGGTGAGCACCTCGCGTGTGATCAACATGCTGCATCCCCCTCAAGTGCTCACCGTTGCAGTTTGCGCCCTTTCACTTAAGCCCAGCGTGGGATGCAATTCAAGCGGGGCCCGCGTCGCGTGCTCAGCTGCGCCAGGTGCTGCGTCCGCCGCGTTTGGCGCGATACATTGCCTGGTCGGCACGGTCGATCAGGCTCTCGGGTGTCTCGCCATGGTTCGGGAAGCAGGCAATGCCGACGCTGGCCGAGATCGAAACCTGCACGCCGTCGACATCGAATGGCTCGGACAGGCTGTGCACGATCTTCTCGGCTGCATGCGCGGCGGTTTCCTCGCAGTCGGAACCCGGCATCAGCACGACAAACTCGTCACCCGCCAGGCGCGAAACCGTGTCTTCTTCACGGAACAGGCGCTCGAGGCGTCGCGCCACCGCGCACAGCAGGCGATCGCCGAATTCGTGGCCATAGGTGTCGTTGACGGGCTTGAAGCGATCGAGGTCGATGAACAACACCACCACGCAGGTTTCCTGGCGTCGGGCACGGCGGATCATCTGCTCCAGGCGGTCGAGCACCAGGGCGCGATTGGGCAAACCGGTCAGGGTGTCGAAGTTGGCACGCAGCCAGATCTCATGATCCTTGCGCCGCAATTCGGTAACGTCGGCGATCAGCGCCAGACGTTCGGTGACGGCACCCGTCGCGTCGGGCAGCGTGGAAATGCGGGCATAGCCGGTGTAGCGCGTGCCGTCGGGACGCATGCCATCGAAGTCACCTTCGACGGTCTCGCCGGCGGCAGCCCGCAGCAGGGCCTGCAGGCTGCGCTGCGCCTGATCATCTGCGCACAGGCAGTCAGTGTCACGACCGATGAGTTGCTCCTTCGCATGGCCACTGATCTGGCAGAACGCGTCATTGACGCTGATGATGTGCTGATCGGGCCCGATGACGAGCACGCCCTCGACGATGTTGTTGAACACCTTGCGGTAGTGCGCTTCGCGCACTTCGACAAGGCGGATTGCGCGGCCATGACGCTCAAGGGCCAGCAGCAGCGCGGCCAGCGCCGTGGCAAACAGCAGGCTGGCAAGCGTTGCACGCTTGATGCCCTGAGCCTTGCGCTTACGCAGCGGCTGCAGTGCATCGTCGAGCGCAATGCCCGATAACATGATCAGACCGGAAGGCAGCCTGCTCCAGCCAACGAAGCGGGCAAGCCCATCGACCAGGCTGCTGTCTGCCACGTAGGTCCCCTCGCGCTGATCGAGCTGGGCAATGAACGGTCGATCGAGGCGAAGTTGCCGGTCGTAGTGCTCTTCGCCCTTCAAGCTGCGCAGGAGCATCGTGCCATCCGCGCCGAAGAGCGTCAGGGTGACCAGCGGACCGGGATCAAAACGTCGTAACTGTGCCGACCATGCGTCCACCGATACGGCAATCGACACCACCCCATCGAAGCGCCCATCGCGATACAGCGCACGTGCAATCTGCAGACTCCACGCGTTGGTCAGCCGTCCCAATACCGGCGGGCTGACTACCAGCCGGTCATCGGCGGCGGTTGCCAGCGTGCGGAAGTACTCGCGGTCTCCCAGGTAATTACGGGGTGCGGGCCCAAGCGAGGAATAGGCCAGATAGCCGTCGCGGTCGATACGAAACAGCTGCAGGACAAATCCGGGGCGCCAGGTGTCAAGGGTGATCCTGGCCAGGGCATCGACATGTTCGGGCGTGTGCTGCAGCGCGGAACGCGCGATGTGCAAAACATGGTCCAGGCTGTCCACGGTGACCTGCGTCGCCTCACCCGCCGCCCTGGCCTGGGTCAATGCGTGGGCTTCGAGGCGCGCACGTTCCATACGCTCGTCGTTGCGCATGTCGCGGGTCATGTCGAACCAGCCGAACGCGACGATCAGGATGCCCGCCACGATGACCGCAACCCGAATCGCGCCCAGTGGCCACTGTCTTGCCCGTTCCTGCGTCATCGATGGAAATGGCACGTGATCAGCCCTTCTGCACCGAAAGCACCCTT
>DAORUJ010000102.1:0-12188 GCA_035433105.1 Thauera sp. | reverse complement strand
TGTCGCCGAGGTTGGGCACGTGGGGGTAGCGGTGGGCGAGCACGGCGCTCGGGAAGGCGTCGATCTCGGCGAACCACGCGGCTTGCAGGCCGAGAGGTTGCCAGGCGAGGCTCACGGCCTCGATGCCGCTGCACACGCTGCCGTACAGCAGTGGCGCGGCCTGGGGCGCACCGCGAAGGGTGCGAGGTTGCGGGTTCATGTCGGGTCTCCTGTTCGTGTGGCCCTGGGCGGGCCGGGACGTTGATCGGCAGGAGAAAGACGCCGAAGGCCCTGCGGCCTTCGGCTCGGGAGGACAGAACCACCCGTGGGCTGTTGCAGGCCCGGTCGTCGCTAGAACCGTCTGCTCATCAGCAATCACACCCGGCCCATGTCGTGGCTGGGGCCGGCATCGTCTGGCGTGTATCCACACACAAACGGAGCCCAGTGTTTCGCCGGCGGGCACCGGCACCGAATACCGCTGACCACGAAGGGTCTCCGGGTGGCTCGCGCAGGCAAGCCATCGGGGGACCCTTCGCAGCGGGCGGAAAAATGCAGATCAGCAGAACGCGCGGGAAACGGTTCGCGGAGAAGCTACCTTCAGGTCCCGTGGCCGGGGACGGCCGGGCGGGACGCGCACGCGGACAAGAAGGCGTTGCGCGCTGGGCGTCCCGCAGGGCGTGCGGAACACGGGCCGCGCCGCCGATGGCGGGCACGGCTCACGGGAAACGGGGTCGTTCAGGAGCCTTTGCGGCCGCTGTCACTGGTACGGCGCGGGCGCGAGGCCCCGCGCTTGGACGTGCCGGATTCGACCGGCAGCGTGCCTTTGCAGTCGGGGTAGCGACTGCACGACCAGAACGGGCCGCTCTTGCCGGTGCGCTGGCGTGTGGGTGCGCCGCATTGCGGGCAAGTCGGCCCTTGGGGAACCTTGATGGACAGGGATGTGCTGCCGTACTGCGCGATCAACTGGGAAATCCATGCGGCCTGCTTGCCGATGAACACGTCCAGCGTGAGTTGGCCGGCCTCGATCATGTCCAGCGCCTGTTCCCAGACGGCGGTGGTCCCTGGGTCGGCAATCGCTGCGGGCACCGCGTCGATCAGGGTGAAGGCAGCTTCCGAGGCGCGGATGGAGCGCCCCTTCTTCACGAGGTAGCCCCGCGTCAGCAGGCCGGTGATGATGTTGGCGCGCGTGGCTTCGGTGCCGATGCCCGTCGTGTCCTTCAACTTCTGTTTCAGGCGCGGGTCGGTCACGAAACGCGCAACGCCCTTCATCGACTTGACCAGTTCGCCCTGAGTGTAGGGCTTGGGCGGCATCGTCTTGAGCGCCTTGATCTCGGCCTCGGCCACCTGGCATGCCATGCCTTCGCGCAGCGCGGGCAGAGCCTGGCTGCGCGCGGTGGCCTCGCCATCCTCGTCGGGCTGCGGCTCGGCCAGCACCAGGTGCCAGCCGCGGGCGACGACTTGCTTTCCCGTGGCCGCAAGCGTCTGCTGGCCGCAGGAGAAGTTCGCCACGGTGCGATCGAACTCGTGATGTGGCAAAAATTGGGCGAGATAGTGCGCCCGGATCAGTCGGTACACCGCCAGTTCCTTCTCGCTCATGGCCGAGAGGTTCGCCGGTTCGAGCGTCGGGATGATGCCGTGGTGCGCCGTGACCTTGCCGTCGTTCCAGGCGCGCGAGCGTTGGGTACGGTCGAGCTGGCCCATGATCGGACGCAGCGACGGATCGGTCTTGAGCAGGCTGTCCAGTACCGCAGGCACCTCGGCGAACATGCTTTCAGGCAGGTAGCCGGAATCGGAACGCGGGTACGTGGTGGCCTTGTGCGTCTCGTACAGGGCCTGGGCAATCTCCAGGGTTTCCTGCACGTCCAGCCCAAGCTGCTTGGAGCACACCTCCTGCAAGGTGCCCAGGTCGAACAGCAGCGGCGGACCTTCGCGCACGCGTTCGGTCTCGACCGACACCACCTGGGCACTGCCGGCTGCGCGGATCTGCTGCGCGGCCTGCTGAGCGATGGGCTGCTGCACGCATCGGCCGGCGGCGTCGGTGCAGCCTTCGGGCGGAACCCACTGCGCGCTGAAAGCCTGGCCGCCTGCGGACAGGGACACGTCGATGGCCCAAAACGGCACCGACCTGAAAGCCGCGATCTCGCGGTCGCGGTCCACCACGAGCTTGAGCGTCGGGGTCTGGACGCGCCCGACCGACAGCACGCCGTCATAGCCTGCCTGCCGCCCCAGCACCGTGAACAGCCGGCTGAGGTTCATGCCGACGAGCCAGTCGGCCCGCGAGCGCGCCAGTGCCGAGAAGTACATCGGCAGCGTGTCGGACGACGGCCGCAGCTTGCCGAGCGCGGTGCGGATCGAGGCATCGTTGAGCGCCGACAGCCACAGGCGCTCGATGGGGCCTCGGTAGCCACACAGATCGATGATCTCGCGGGCGATCAGTTCGCCCTCGCGGTCGGCATCGGTGGCGATGACCAGGTGGGTCGTCTTCGCCAGAAGCGCCTTGACGACCTTGAATTGCGTGGCGGTCTTCGGTTTGACCTCGACCCGCCATTGCTGGGGAATGATGGGCAACTGCTCCAGCGACCAGCGCTTGAGCGCCGCGTCATAGACCTCGGGTGCTGCCGCTTCTACGAGATGGCCGATGCACCAGGTGACGGTGACGCCGGAGCCGCTGAGACAGCCTTCACCGCGCTGCGTCGCGCCGAGAATCCGGCCAATGTCTTTGCCCTGGGAGGGCTTCTCGCACAAGAACAGCCGCATGTCCGTCCATCCGATTTCCGTGGTTCATTGAGTTGCTGGAATCGAGGATGCCGAGCACCGCCAAGGGCAGCAGCAAACAAGTCGCGAGCGGTGGCGACCTCTTTCACGGGATGGAATGGCTGGGGTGGAGATGGCGTGCAGCCGGGGTGTGCGGGCCGGGAGCCGCGATTTTCGGGAGCGCGTGGAAGCCGGTGGACGTTGATGGAGCTATCCCCTGGGGATAGCTCGCGAGAGCATGGAGGGCGGCGAAGACGTGCGACCGCCCTCCATGCCGGGTCACTTCCTGCGCTTGGCTTCTTTCGGCGCAGCCGGCTCCTGCGCGGGCTGGGGCTTGGGTTCTGCCTCCTGCGGCTTCGGACTGAGGGCCACGGACTCGATGCGGAATGGCAGGATGCCGACGCTGCGCGCGTTGACCTGCCAGGTCTCACGCGGCTGATCCTCATTGTCCGTCCAGGGTTCGCGCTCCATGCGGCCGACGACCAGCACGCGCATGCCTTTCTGGTACAGGTCTTTCCAGTGCGCGGCGTCCCGGTGCCAGATTTCCACCGGCGCCCAGAAGCCGCCGCGGTCCTCGAAGTCGCCGCCCTTGGTGGGAACGGGGTTGTCGAAATAGACGTTCAGCCGCAGCAAGCGCCGCGGTTCGTCGTTGCCGTTGGGGAACTCCCGGTACTCGGGTGGCGAGCCGATGTTGCCTTCGCCGGAAAAATGCGTGCTCATGGTGTGATCTCCGTGGTGGTTGAAATACCCGTGCCTCGTCGGCGTCGGGCGCGTGCTGGGGTGCCCGACGCGATCACCGATCGCGCATTGCAGAGGGGATGGACGTGAGCCGGCGCAGGTAGGCGTCTTCCGCCTCGGCCGCCTTGCTGGCGCATTCCTGCGCCTGCCTGCCCAAGGTGTGCAACAGGCTGATCTGCATGTTCAGCGTGATGCGCTGAAGCTCGATCGCGTGCAGGTCGGCCAGCAGGTTGACCGGCGTGCTGGTGCTCGCCATCAGCTCCTGCCACAGGGCCACGCCCATGGCCGAGCGGTCGTTCCTGCGCCAGCGCAGGAACGTCGTTCCCGCGCCAGTGGTCTGCTGGGCCAGTTCCACGGGCAGCAGATGGAAGGGATGCCCACCGGCCTGTTGCAGCACTTGTCGCTGCGCCAGGCCGATCAACTCGTCGCGCATGGCGAAGCACTGGCTGGCCCAGACCTCGAAGTCCCTCTTACCTTTAAAAGGCTTTAAAAGGCCTTTTAGAGAGGCCGCGTGTTCCAGCCGCATGAAGGCACCCTGTTGCAGGCCCCGGAAGTAGCGGGTGGACTGGTTCAGATCGCTCATGCGGATTCGTCCTCGCCGACAGCGGGTGCACCTTCGGACAAGTCGGCAGCAGCGGCTTCGTCGCCATTGGCAAGGGAAGCGCCTACGGCTGCGGCAGGCCCCTCACCGCGCTGCTGCAGGCCACGACGCACGATGGGCGGTGCAAACTTCGAGCGGCGCATGCCTTCGAGCACGTCCTGTGGCAGTTCGCCGAATTTCTCCAGCGCCGCCCGCGCTGCGGCATTCTTCGCCGCGAAGTCGTCGCGGGTGCAGCCCGAGTAGCGGTACTGCTGGGCCAGCGAGAACAGGCTGCGCAGCGCGTGCGCGCCCTCGTTGAGCCAGCGCTCCAAAGTGCTGCGGTCGATCAGCGCGGTGTGGTGGGCGAGGATCAGCTTGCGCGCGATGTCGTCGTAGTCGGCCAGGAGATAGACGGCGGCAAAGCCCAACTGCGCATTGACGAACAGCGGCAGCTTGACGGGCTGCACGTTGAGGTTCTCGCCCAGGCTCAATGCCGCAGGCACGCCCGCCAGTGCCTGGTCCACTTGTTTGCGCAAGGTCTGCAGCGTGGTCCTGGTCTGGTCGAGCTTGTCCTCGATGCGCAGCATCCACCAGTCGCTGTAGGGGTCGTCCTGCTCCGAGCCGCGCTTCATCTTATTCATCACCGCGATGTAGCCGTTCAGGCCGACGATGCCGGGTCGCCCTTCGGCGGCGGCGCGGCCGTGCCAGATGCGGGAAGCGTGATGCGTGTGCAGCGTCAGCGACATCGCGCTGCGCAGGGAGCCGAGGTTGAGTTGCAATGGTTCGTTGCTGGTTGCCATGGTGAGCGCTCGCAGTTGGACAGGGAGCCGCCAGCATCCGCATGCAGCGGAAGGCAGTCAGTCAACAAACCGAAATGGGCCAGGCCCCGGTTTCGTCGTGATCGTCGCGCGCGGGTGAGAGCTATCCCCAGGGGATAGCTCCACCAAACACCATGGAGCGCTGTTCGCCCCGAGCACGACGGACATGCGCTGAGAAAGGCATCGTGCAGACCCCGCATGAGGGCGTTACACCTTGCATCACGGCTATCCCCTGGGGATAGCTCCATGGAGCGCCAACGAAAGCGATTCGCCGGGCTCAGCGCGGATGGCCCGGTCTGGGGCGATCATTCGATGCCTGGTCCGCCCGCATCCGAGATCCATCACCGCCGACGAACTATCCCCAGGGGATAGCTCCACTGAACGCCATGGGCGTCTGCTTCATGGTCTGATCGCACGAAGCGGTCAACTCTTGCGCAGAAGCTCGCGTAGCCGGTCGATGTGCTGCTTGGCCACCTCGGGCGGAACCACGTTGCGTGGGGGCTCAGGTGGCGCATCTCGCGTGGCGGCTGGTGGCGGTGCCGACCCAGCCTGCTTGGCCCACGCATTGAACTCGCCACGGATGGCCCGCTGGATGATGCCGAACAGGTAGCCGGCCGGGTTGCGGATGGCGCTGCCACGACAGCGCTCCGCCCATTCGTCCAGCACGGCTTGTCGCAGCGAGGCATCGACCTGCTGCAAGGCCACCATGGCGCCGGCCTGCTGCTCTTCTTTCAAATCGAGGAAGCGCTCGGGCAGGCGAATGCCCTGCATCGCGCGCGCCTGCTCACGCTCACGCGCGGTAGTACGTACTTCATCAATACGACTACTACGTACTGTACGGTCCTGCTTCGGATTCCGAAGAGAGGCGTCTGACGCGGGTTTCGGCCCTGCTTCGGAATCCGAAGAGGGGCGTTCGCCATTCCGAAGAAGGCTCGCGGGCCCTTCTTCGGAATCGTGGGAGGCTCCCCCCTGTGGATAACTTTCGGTGGCTCCGATGCCCTGGCGCGCCAGGCGCTCGGCAAGCACCTGCAGCCGCGACGGCAAGGTGCGGCCGGACAGCAGCGGGTCGTCCGCGATCTCCTTCAAGGTGTTCAGGCCCACGACCTGCACGGCCTTGGCCGAGTGGCCGAGGGCCTGGCTGACCAACTCCAGGTAGTCGGCGTCCAACTGCATCGCCTCGAACGGGGTCAGGGGCTCGTCATGCAGCACGTAGAGGTTGCCGAGGATGCGGCCGGTCTTGGGGTCGCGTCGCCGGCGCACCAGGCTCAGCCAGCGCGTCAGGCGCAGCAGCGTCAGCGCCCGTGCCACGGTTTCATGCGAAGCCGATCCTGCGCAGGGCATCGACGCCAGCCAGGGGCGTAGCTGCTCATAGGTGGGGAACGCGGTCACCCCGTCCTGGTTGAGCATCAGCCGGAACACCTGCCAGGCATTGCGTTCCAGCGGCGTCAGCCGACGATCGAGGAACAGTCGCCTGGGCACGCTCTCGTGCCGGTTGCCGCTGAAGAGGAAGCCGTCGCTGGGTGCGGTCGCGGGTGCGCTGGAACGGGGCGCGAGTTCCTTCAGGGCGCCCGCGAACAGATCGGCGAGGGCGACGGGGCCTTGGCGCGGTGCGCGTGGTGCGGGGTCGTCCACGGCCATCGCTTAACCCAGTCCCTGATCGACCCAGTTCTTGATCGCGGCCCAGACCACCGACAGCGGCAGTGACATGCCTTCGGCCAGGTCCATTGCCGCATCGAGAATCGAGGTTTCATCCTCCAGATCGACGTTTCTGCTGCTGGTCACGGCCTTCCATTGCCGCCACAGTTCCGTATCTTGGGTCTCGTCCAAGACAGGGTGGCGCCCCTTGCGCTTAGGCAGGCCGAGGATCTCGCGCCGCAGCGCAACTTCCTGGTGGGTGAGGCCGTAAAAGCGGCTCACCATTTCCGTGCTGGCACCCAGGCGCAACATGCGATCGACCGTGGCGATCTCCTTCTCCACGTCCTGCGCCTGTTTGAGCAGCCGCCGGAGCACTTCGCGATTGACCGTCACCGAACACCACGACACATTGGCGTTGGCCAGCACGCTGATCAGCGCAGGGTGCTTGAGCGCGTCCAGTTCTTCCTCTCCGAACCCCATCAGCTTGCAGCGCCGCAGTTGCCCATTGCGCAGGTCATACAGCGCCTGGGCAATGACGGCCTGGTTGAGGGGGTGCGGTGCAGACATGCTGGACTCCCTCGCTCAGGTCCCGGAAGCCGTGGTGCTGGCTTCCAAATCCAGCAGGCGCCGAGCCAGACGCAGCAGCCGAAAGAGCTTGACCACTGCGGTGTCGCTCAAGCACGTGGCGTCGTGGCTTTGACCCTGGCCGTGCAGCAGTGCCGGCAGATCAAGGGCGAGTTGCCCGTTGTCCAGGCCAAGCTCGGCGAGGCTCTGGCCCGCAAGGCACGCCAGCAGCGCCAGCACGGCGCGGCCCGCCGGTGATGGGGCCTGGCCACGGCATGCGAAGCCGATGCCATCGGGACGGTCATCGATGCACCCGTCCAGGTCCGCTTCGGCCGCGATCTCGCGCGCGAACTGAGCAATGTGAATGCGCAGCCGGTCCGGTGTGTCCAAGCCGGGATCGATGTACCAGACGTCCGAGATGGGATAGAGGCCACCGGCCTGCACCGGGATGGACTGCAGCACGTTGGCCGAGAAATCGGGCGGGAGCGCATCCCCCAACTGGTCGGCGACCATGCGCTGGATGGATTGGAGTCGCTCCGTCGTCGGTGCCGGCGAGACGATGTGCCCCTGCAGCAGATCGCCCGACGCTGCCACTGGGTTGCCCGAAGACGCCTCGCCAGCCGCGTTGTCCTGGCGTGGGGGCACGGCGCCTGGCCGTCCCACAGGGGATGCCACGGTCGGCGCGGGCGTTGACGCATCACGTGGCGGCCGCGCCAGGGGCACGGGATCGGGCAAGGTCGGTTGTGCCGGGGACGGCGTCGGGTCGCTGACCAATGCACGGTGACGGCTTTCCGATTCGGTCAGGTCCAGCGCCAGCACGTCGTAGTCGATGCCCAGCAACTCGGACATCTGGCCGATCAGCTCGTCCTGCACGCGCTGCGGCGAGAACTCGTCGGCCTGCGTGTCGAACTGCGACAGCACTTCCTGAAAGAACCCCTCGAAGTCCAAAGGAAGCGACTTGGCTTTGGCGTACTGCTCCCAGGTGCGCTCGCAGGCCTTGCGCATGACCGACAGCCGCTCGACCTGGTGGCGGCCGAGCCCTCCATAGAGCACGGTCGGGATCGCGGGCAGCAGGTAGCGCACCGCATCGGCCATGCGGCTGATGTGTGACTGCTGCACGGGGTAGCCATCGGCGCCCAGACGGCGGGCCAGTTCGGACTGGCTTAGCGTGGCGCCGCTTTCCGCTTCATAGAACTCGCGAGCTTTCTCGACGCCCAAGGCGCGTTCGATGAACGTGAGGCCGCCGCGCAACTCGTTCTCCGCAAGGTGGCCGGTCAACGCGACGATTTCGCCCCGCGCGGGCCAGGGCCGAAACAGGCACGATATGCGGAAGAAGCGCTCGTCCCGCGTTTCCGACCAGAGTTCACGCAGGATCGCCAGGCGCGTGTTGCCGCCGTTGCGGATGATGTAGTGATCTTCGCCTGGTCGGCGGGTGATGGCCGGCGCCGCATCCAGGCCCCGTTCGCGAATGGATGCCTTGATCTCCTCGTAGGCGGGATTGCGCTTCTTGCGCGGGTCGTGGTCGTAAGGGCGCAACTGGTCCAGCGTCACGACCATCGGCGTGTCGGCGATCGGATCGCTCAAGGCCGTGGCCGATGGACCGCTGCGCTCGAACCCGGCGGCAAGCAGCTTGCCGGCCATGTCCTGGGAGGTCATCTCAGCCATGGCCGCATCCCTTCGTGCTGGCGGCCTGGGCCAAGCGAGCCTCGCGCTCGGCACGGCGGATCTGCGCGCGGGCATTGAGGGCCGCCCGGTGGTCGCTCGCGGTCGAGCTGGTATAGATCGCAGCGCAACCGGCTTTGGTGAACTTAAGGTGCCCGCTCGGTGTGCGCTTGACGTGCCAACCTTCGCCGATCGCGAATTCGATCAGGGCGCGCAGCCGCTTGTGGCCGCGCGCCAGTTCATGTGCGTTCGCCATGGGGCCTCCCCATCTCAGAGGGGCGCTGCGGGCGGCCGGACACGCGGGCCAGTTGCTCCTGCCATTGCGGGAACAATTCGCCGGCAAGGGCGCGCATGGTGTCGAGCGCGGCGGGCGCGACTCTGCCCAGCGGCTGTCGGTATTCGACCCGATGCACAGGCAGGCCACGGGTCGCAGCGCGTGGATAGGCTTCGATGGCCGGCACGTCGGTGTCGAGCACGCGGATGCCGGCGTGGTCCTGGAACAGGTCGCGCAGGGCCTGCTGGATCAGCCGCGCGTTGGCGGACACGGGGTGGACGCGGTTGATCAGCAGATGCAACGGCGGCGGTTCGATGCCGAGGTGGCGATACGGCGCGATGTCTTCCAGCAACTGCATGGTGCCGCGTCGCAGTTCGCGGGCTGCGAGGATTTCCGGGGTCACGGGCGACAGCGCAAGATCGGAGGCGAGCACCGCCATCTCCAGCAGCACGCTGCGCGCCCCCTGGGTGTCGATCAGCAGCAGGTCGTAGAGGGGTGCCAGCACCGGCAACAGGTGGCGCAGCCGCAAGCGCCCGTCTGGCGCATGCAGCAGCAAGGTGTTCAGTTCGCCCCGGTGATCGTTGGAGACCACCAGGTCCAGCCCCGCGATGATCGTGCGGGACACGAGCCGGCCGAGGTCGCGCTCGTTGAAGGCCAGCAGCTCGTAGATGCCGCCGGGCGCGCGGTGGGCCAGCTCGTAGTAGGAGGACAGCGTGGGCTGCACGTCGAGGTCGAGCAGCAGCACGCGTAGGCCCGCATCGGAAACGAGTCCGCCGAGGTTGGCGGCGGTGGTGGTCTTGCCGACGCCGCCCTTGGTCGAGATGATGGATACAACCTGCATGGCGCTCTCCGTCTGGGAATGGGAAGTCCAAGGGAGAGCGGATCAGGTCCGGTTGTTGAGGCGTTCGGCGATCCACTGGTCGATTTCGATCGAATCCCAGCCGACGGCGCGAATGCCGAGGCGCAGCGCCTGGGGGAACTGGCGCTTCTTCATCAGGCTGTAGATGTGGGCGCGCTTGAAGCCCGACTTGGCTTCGACTTCATCGAGCCGCAAGATGCGGCGCTCGTTCGGTGGCAGGACAGGTGCTTGCGACATGTCGGTCACTCCTGAACGCTCGGTGGCGTTTGTTGGCGTGACCTCTATTCAATAGACCTGGCTGCGGAAAGACATTGCAAATGCAATCTCCGCGGTTGCACATACAAGCTGGAAAAACCTCATGCGCTTGCGCTACGGACGTACTTCCTGGCGTTGGCGAACTTGCCGTTCAAGGTTCGCTCCGTGATGCCCATGGTGCCGCCGAAGTGGGCGACCAATGCCGAGACAAGGGCCTCCTGCGTTTTGAAGCTGGAGTAAGGCACGCCCGAAGGGGACTGGCCCAGCATCAGCGTCAGCATCCCGCCGATGATGTTGAGATACGTCGTCTCCGCTCGCTCGCTGATCTCGCATTGCTTGGAAGCCAGCAGCGCGGTGGACTGCTTGAGCAAGGTGTCGCGCTGCTCCTGCAATTCCTGCATCTGGCGACGCGCATGCTCCAGGGCCGCCTGAAGGGCCAGTCGCTCGATCAGGATCGCCTGTCCTGTTTCCAAGGTGATAAAAGGATGCGCCATGCGTTCGCCACGGCTGAACAGGAATCCTGGCCGGTGCTCGGGATAGTGGTTGCGCATCCAGCGCTTCAGATCGACATGGCGAACGGTCAGATCCGGCGACTGCAGCAGCTTCGGATCATTGAGCGTGATGCCGTTCTGGCCGTAGGGCAGCTCCCCGTTGAGGATGCCGTCATAGATACGCTCCGAGTACAGCCGGCACTCATTCCATCGCGGGCAATTCAACGATGGAGGCAGGAAGCGCGGTGACGCGATCGCAGCCAGGATCATCGGCAGGTACCGCAGCAACCCGGCCCACCGTATGGCAGCCTCGATGGGACGATAGAACACCTTCGATGTTGGAATGTCCTTGTGCATGTCTTCGTCTCCTTTCGGAAGCGCTACATCACCGGCTCCTTTCTTGCCCTGCCAAGGGCTGTCGTGTCGTTATGGCCTGCAGCGGATGCCTGGGACGATGCCCTGAACGTAGGCGGGCGAGATGATTGGCATCCGCCGCAGGTGGCCTCGTCTTGTTCGATGTGCAAGAATTGACCGGTTGCCGGCCCATCGAGCGATGAGGACGCAAGCTCGATATTGGCGCTCACGGTATCAGCGTCATGCGCTGCGCTATCCCTCGCAAAACCGGTTCGGTATGGTCTGATACGCCGACGGTTTCACAAAGCCGTGAGCAGCGCCATTTATGCCTGTAGGTCTCGGATCAGCAGAGGAAAGCGGCGGTGTCATATCTGGCCCGGATGCTGATATTGCGATATAGCATCACGCACGTGCGGGCCAAGGTGACTGCTTACCTCAGATTCCATGCTCACAAATCCCGGCCGCATCTGACGATCGCAGGGGGGCAATGCGAAGTGGCAGGCCTACTCGCTCTTTGCTTCTTCGACCTTCGACAGGGCAGCGCTGTCGTCGGAACCGAGGTGGGGGCGATCTGCTGGAGGCTCGGTGCTGTCGGAGGTGGCTTTGCCAAACATGCTCGTGGTAAAATCCCAAAGGCTTACTTTGGAATTCCGTTCGGGCGCACTCGGGCTGAGTTCTAGCTTCTAAATTCAATACTTTGGTCTGTCCATGACCCGTACCGCTTCGACCAACATCGCTCTGTGGTGGCGCTTCCAATAGGAAGCGGCATGTCGTTGCGGTCTTGACCGCACCTTGCCGCCGTACCGGCAGGCAAGGTTTCAAGAAGGCTTCCCCGGCACGGCGGCTCCAAGATTTGAGGAGATTGCCCGATGCCCTTAGCTGATCATCCCCATCGTCGAACTGATGCTCCGCGCCCCGCGACGCTGCGATGGGGGAGTCTGCCCGTTCCGTCTCATCACTCGGCCCAACCATGCTGGCGTAGGCGCTGCTCCAGTGCGCCGCGTTGGCGCGCTTTGCCACTTCTCTCAAGATCCGTTGCCGCTGTCAGCAAGCACCTGCGCGCACTTCGTCCATCGCAAGCGACTGTCGATGTGTGTAATGAAGTGAGTAATGGAGGGTGCGTGTAATGAGAAACATCAATAAAATCAAGGACTTATAATCATGAGACTCCTGATGATCGACAACTACGACAGCTTCACCTACAACCTGGTGCAGTACTTCGGTG
>DAORUJ010000101.1:0-12298 GCA_035433105.1 Thauera sp. | reverse complement strand
TATCTTCACCGGCGGCCATGCTGTAAATGGCGCGAACCTTCAGGCCCGAGAACATACCGTTGTAGGCCACCGAGTTGTCCCAACGCGTTGCGCCGGTCGGTGAGATAGACGAATCCACACCAGACGACAGCAGATATTGCGGTGAAACGATGGACCCAGCGAACGCGTCGTACTGGAAGTCCCAGCCCGGAGCGTACTGACGGCCCAGGGTCACGGCGCCGAAAGCGCCAGCGAGACCGACGAAGGACTGACGGGAAGCACCACCCAGACCGGTACCGTTATCAATATTGATGCCCTGCTCGAGGGTGAACACCGCCTTCAAGCCATTGCCCAGATCTTCAGTGCCGCGAAAACCGATACGGCTACCGAACAGACCACCCTGGTCCACGCCGGCATAATCATTGTCACCGTGCGAGCCAAAGCCCATGTAAGCATCGGCAATACCGTAAATGCTCACGTTCGACTGAGCGAAGACCGGAGCCGAAACAAGGCCGGCAACGGCCAGCGCGATCAGTTTCTTTTGCATGTATTTCTCCTGGAAAACAAAATTGCTTAAAAATTAGCCGCAACAACTTGGCGGCTACGCAGCACCCCTTCTCGCAGCAACACGATAGACGTCGAACAACAGCGCTGAGACCACCCACGTTGAATCACGCTGGGTTTCGTGGAAACCAGTTTGTTGAAGCCATGCCGCAGTGGCCACCTGGCCAGCGAGTTGTGATTTGCAGTGTGCCGCAGCTTTTTCGGGCGAAATGTCCCAAGATCGACAGTTCGTGATCCAAAAAGTCGTTTTCCGAGAAATTGCATCCGTATTCATTCCGGCTGCAGACCAGCCTTGCGAAAAGTCACGCATTCTTGCCCCCAGCTGGCTGTTCGGGGCGTGAACGAAAAAACGGGAGCCGAAGCTCCCGTTTTACTTTCAAACCTGTCGAAAGGACAGATTAGAAGGTGTGACGAACGCCAACCACGAACAGGTCGGAGTTTTCGCCGCCGTTACGCAGACCGGTCTTGTCCAGATCGTCGACCGGGCCGAGATCCAGGCCGGTGTCGTTGTCGGTACGGTTGTAACCCGTGTAGGCAGTCGTACGCTTCGACAGGGCATGAGTATAAGCCAGCGTGTAGCTCTTCGACTTCGCGCTCTGGGTGCCGATCACGTTGTCAGCCTTCAGCTCGCCGTAGGCCAGATGGACATTACCCGCGACGCCGACCGGAACGATGACACCAACTTGCCACAGCTTGCCGTCGTCGCCCTTCACGTTGCCGACGCTCTCGGCGTCCTGATAGGACAGGGCCAGGGTCGCAGCACCGAAGTTGTAGCTACCGCCAAGCAGCCATTCGGTCTGGTCATCCGCACCAGCTGCGTTGCTGGCCGTCTGCAGCACCTGGTAGACCGCACCCACCTTCAGCGGGCCGTTTGCGTACTCAAGACCCAGGCCCATCGCATCGTCGTCCGACGGATCAGCCCAGTTGCCAGCAGCAACGGAGGTGTCAAAGGTATCTTCACCGGCGGCCATGCTATAGATGGCGCGAACCTTCAGGCCCGAGAACATGCCGTTGTAGGCCACCGAGTTGTCCCAGCGCGCATCGCTGTTCGGTGCGATCGACGCACCTGCACCACCCGAAAGGATGGCTTGCGGCGAAATGGCGGACGACAGCAGCGCGTCGTACTGGAAGTCGTAGCCCGGAGCGTACTGGCGGCCGAGAGAAACCGTGCCGAAACCACCACTCAGACCAACGAAAGCCTGACGGGAAGAACCGCCCAGGCCCGAACCGGTGTCGATGGCGAAGCCTTGCTCAACAGTGAACACACCTTTCAGGCCATTGCCCAGATCTTCGGCGCCACGGAAACCGAGGCGGCTACCCGACAGGCCACCGCTTTCCACGCCGGCAAAGTCGTTGTCACCGTGCGAGCCAAAGCCCATGTACGCATCGGCAATACCGTAAACGGTCACGTTCGACTGAGCGAAGACCGGAGCCGAAACCAAGCCAGCCACAGCCAGCGCGATCAGTTTCTTTTGCATGTGTTTCTCCTCAAATATGAAGTTGAGACCTCGGCTACTGCCTTGGTCCTACTCACCTCTCTGGCGAGAAGTTGGAGCGATTCTGCAAATCTGGCGCCATCCTTGCAAGCCCGGCGGCGTAAAAACACCACATTCCGGGGATTGTTGTTGCGGACGTGCAACAGACCGTCCTTCTCAGTGCCGTGCATCGAAGCGCTGCAGGCTCGACGGCCACGCCAGCACCTCTCGTCCGCAGTCAGCAGCACGGCATTGGGCAAGATCACCGCCCCAGGGCAGAAACGAGCAAAATTTCAATACAAAATGTACAATTTGACCATTAAATAGCTGAAGGAGGCCTTCACCATGCGCACCCTGTCTGCCACTGAAGCCAAGCAAGGGCTGGCCGGACTGCTCGACATGGCAGCACGCGAGCCTGTAATCATCCGCCGCCAGAAGCGCGACGTGGCGGTCGTGTTGTCGATGCAGGAGTACGAGCGCCTGACCCGCCTCAATATCAGCGAGTTTCAGCGCTTCTGCGACGCAGTGGGTGACAAGGCCGGCCAGGCGGGGCTGACGGAGGACAAGCTGGCCGAGTTGCTTGCCGATGACTGATTCCGCACCTTGCGCGGTCGACACCAGCGTGCTTGTCAGTCGCTTGCTGGCACCCCGCAGCTCAGCCGCCCGGGCAGTCGATCTAGCGCTCGCAAGCGGCAATCTGCTGGGCTCGGATGAGACGCTGACCGAACTCACCGAAGTGCTCGCTCGCGCCAAGTTCGATCCTTACGTTTCGCGGGCGGATCGCCGTGAGTTCATCCGCCTGCTGGGGGGCGTCATGCAGATCCTGCCCATCGTCCGGAGGGTTGTAGCCTGTTGTGACCCGCGCGACGACAAGTTCCTTGAACTCGCGCTCGCAGGCGAGGCGTCGGCCATCATCACCGGCGACAAGGATCTGCTCGTACTGCATCCCTGGTGCGACATTCCCATCGTCACACCCGCCCAGTTCATCGCGATGCAAGCCTCGGCAAGGAACTCCCCCTCCCGTTAGCACTCTCACGCCGCGAGTGCTAATATCTGCACAAAAGGAGGACCCAAGCCTATGTCTTACGCCCTGTCGTTTCCCGTTCCCGCCACCGGTAGCCTGGATCAGTACATCCACAGCGTCAATCGCATGCCGATGCTCAGCGAGCAGCAGGAAGTCGAACTGGCAACACGTCTGCGCGATGACGGCGACGTCGACGCCGCGCGCCAGCTGGTCATGTCACACCTGCGGGTGGTGGTGTCCATTGCCCGCGGCTATCTGGGCTACGGCCTGCCGCACGCCGACCTGATCCAGGAAGGCAACATCGGCCTGATGAAGGCGGTGAAGCGCTTCGACCCCACGCGCGGCGTGCGCTTGGTGTCGTTCGCGATGCACTGGATCAAGGCCGAGATTCACGAATACGTGCTCAAGAACTGGCGTCTGGTAAAGGTCGCCACCACCAAGGCGCAGCGCAAGCTGTTCTTCAACCTGCGCAGCATGAAGCAGGACAGTGGCACGCTGAACCCGACCGAAGTCGACGCCATCGCCGCCCAGCTTGGGGTAAAGCCCGAGGAAGTGGTGGAGATGGAAACTCGCCTCGGCGGTCGTGACGTGCCACTGGAAGGCGGCAGCGACGACGACGACGAACGCTTCGCCCCGATCGCCTATCTGCCCGACCCGCACGCCGAGCCGTCCGAAGTGCTGGCGCAGACCCAGCTTGCGCACCTGCAGGACAGCGGCCTGCGCAACGCGCTCGCCAGCCTGGACGAGCGCAGCTGTGCCATCGTCAAGCGGCGCTGGCTGAGCGAAGGCGACAGCGCCACGCTGCACGAGCTGGCCGCCGAATACGGTGTATCGGCCGAACGCATCCGCCAGATCGAGGCCAAAGCAATGCAGAAGATGCGGGGGATGCTGGCTGAGGTGGTGTGATTGGCGCCCGGCTCCAGCACTGAAAACGGCAGCCGAGAGGCTGCCGTTGTTCATTCAAGCGGCGACGCGTCCCCTCTTCCTGCGCGTCACTTCCCCGCCAGCAGCGCCTTGATATCCGCCGCGATCGTCGCCGGGTCTTCCGCATGCTTCATGTACAGGCGCAAGCGCCCCTGCGGGTCGAACACATAGGTGCCGGCCGAGTGGTCGATGGTGTAGTGGCCGGCCAGATCGCCACTCTTGCGGTAGAACACGCGGAAGTCCTTGGCGATCTCGGCGGTCTTGTCGGGCGTGCCGTACAGACCGAGGAAACGCTTGTCGAACAGCGGCACATATTCAGCCAGCAGCGCCGGCGTGTCGCGCTCGGGGTCGACGGTGACGAACAAGACCTGAACCTTGTCGCCATCCGGCCCGAGTTGCCGCATGACCTCGCTCATGCCGGAAAGCGCGGTGGGGCAGACGTCGGGGCACTGGGTGTAGCCAAAGAAGATGGTGACGACCTTGCCCTTGAAGTCGGCCAGCGCGCGCGTCTGACCATGATGATCGGTGAGCTGCAGGGTCTTGCCGTATTCGGCGCCCGTGATGTCGGTGCTGCGAAAGACCGGCTCTGGCGGCGAGCACGCGGTGAGCAAGACCGCGGCAAAAACCGTGGCCGCCATGCGGGCGAGAGAAGACACACGGGGAGAGACGCGGAAAAAGCGGGAAGACATCGGGCACCTTATGCGACTTGTTCGATCAGCGCCCGATGATAGACGCTCGTGACGTGTGCAGACACCCCCTGCACCAGAACGCCGCAGGGCAGGCGCTTCACCACGGCAGGTAGTGATCGACCAGCAGGGCGCCGAACAAACCAAACAGATAGACGATGGAGTAGCGGAAGGTGCGCCGCGCCAGCGCGTCGCTATAGTCGCGATATAGCCGCCAGGCGAGGCGGATGAACTGCAGCCCAAGCGCAACCGCTACGCTTAGGTAGAGCGCGCCGCTCAGGCGCGTGGCGAAGGGCAATAGCGTGACGCCGAACAGGATCAGCGTGTACAGCAACACCGATAGCCGGGTGAACTCCGAACCGTGCGTCACCGGCAGCATCGGCAGGCCAGCCCGAGCGTAGTCAGCGCTGCGATACAGGGCCAGCGCCCAGAAGTGCGGCGGCGTCCACGCGAAGATGATGAGGAACAGCAGCAAGGCGTCGGCGCTGACCTCGCCCGACACCGCAGCCCAGCCGAGTACCGGCGGCATGGCCCCGGAGGCGCCACCGATGACAATGTTCTGCGGCGTGCGCGGCTTGAGCAGCACGGTGTAGATCACCGCATAACCGACGAAGGTGGCGAGCGTGAGCCACATCGTCAGCGGGTTGACCGCCTGGTACAGCACGGTCAGACCACAGCCGCCCAGCGCGCCAGCGAACAACAGGGCCTCGCCCGGCAGCAGTTCGCCACGCGGCAGCGGGCGGGCCCGGGTGCGGGTCATGCGGGCATCGATCTGCTGTTCGATGAGGCAGTTCATCGCCGCGGCCGCGCCGGCCACGCAGGCAATGCCGATGGTCGCGGCGAACACCGTGAGCGCGTTGGGCAGGCCATCGGGCACGGCCAGGAACATGCCGATGACCGCGCAGAACACGATCAGGGTGTTGACCCGCGGCTTGGTCAGCACATAGAAGGCGCGCAGACGACGGGCGCGGGCGGTGCCCAGGGTGAGAGTCTTCATGATCTTGCCTCCTTGATCGCGATTGCCAGCGTCGCCCCCGGCGAACGTGGTGTCACCGGCAGCGGATGCGCCCGCGGGGCGCCAAGCCTGAAATTGATCCACACCATCACCCCTACCAGCAGCGCGGCGCCGGCGTTGTGTGCGGCGGCGAGCGGCAGCGGCAGCGACAGCCACACATTGGAAATGCCGAGCGCGATCTGCAGCCCCAGGGCGGCCAGCAGCACGATGCCGAGCACGAAGGTGGCGCGCCGCCGACTGAGCGCCCAGCCCAGCAGCAACAGTGCGCCACCAGCGACCACCGCACCGAGACGGTGCGACCAGTGGATGGCGGTGAGTGCGGCATTCGACAGCAGTTCGCCGTCGGCCGTCATGCCGAGCTCGCGCACCATGTGAAAGGCGTTCGCATAATCGGCGGCAGGACTGAAGCTGCCATGACAGGTCGGGAAGTCGGTACAGGCCAGCGCGGCATAGTTGGTGCTGGTCCACCCACCGAGTGCGACCTGACCGACGAGCAGAATGAAGGCGAAGCGGGCGCCAAATCGAAGTCTCCCGCCGGGTGGCGGCACGTCTCCCGGTGGAAGCACGCCGCCGGCTCGAGATGCCCCCTGATGCGTTTCCTGAAGCTGACCCAGCTGCCACGCCCCGCAGGCACGCAGGCTCAGCCACGCCAGCAGCGCCAGCGTGGTGAGACCGCCGAGCAGGTGGGCCGTGACGATGGCCGGTTTCAGCAGCAGGGTCACCGTCCATTTACCCAGCAGACCCTGGAAGATCACCACCCCGACCAGCGCCAGCGCCACCCTGGGCGCCGTCCGTGGGCTGTCGCGCAGGTGCCAGGCCAGCAGCGCGATGGCGATGATCAGCAGGCCGAGGCTGGCCGCCAGGTAGCGGTGGGTCATTTCCTTCCATGCTTTGGGCAGGCTGACCGGGCCGGTTGGCGCGGCGGCATGTGCATCGCGGATGAGGTCGGCCACATGCGCGGGCGAGAGCTGGCCGTAGCAGCCCGGCCAGTCGGGACAGCCGAGGCCGGCATCGGCCAGGCGCACATAGGCGCCAAAGACGACGACGACGAAAGTCAGCAGCAGCGCACCAAGCGCCAGACGGCGATACCAGGTCAGCCCGCAGCTCACGACCGCCCTCCTCGTCCCAGCGCGGAGTACTTGAGCAGGCGCTGCAAGTCCTTGGTCAGCGCACGCGCAGCCAGGGTGGTGTCGGCCTGATCATCGAAGCGCATCATCACGTTGCCCAGAGGGTCAATGAGATAAATGGCGCCGGGCGCCAGTCCGGGCAGCGCAGCGAGCCAGGCAGCATCGACATGGGCGAGGCGCAGTTCGTCTGCAATCGAGCTGCCCGGCAGGTGCTCTGCGGCGGGTTCGCCAGCGCCGGAGAGCAACCACACCCGGCCGACGCGCTCCATTTCCTTGGCCTGAGCGATACGGGCCTGGCGCGACACGTAGAGCGCCCGCGAGCAGGCGGCGTCGCAGGCCGGCGCGGCGGCAAACAGCAGGGTCCAGCGCCCTTCAAGCTCGCTGCGCGCCAGATCGGCCTGCCCGCCCGCCGCGCTCAGCACGGATTCGGGCAAGGGCAGCGGTTCGAGCAGCGCGCCCGCATTGACCCGCCCCTGCGGCTGCCACAGGTAGAACATCAAGTACGAGGCGGCAACCGGCAGCACGCAGACGAAGGCCAGCAGCAGCAAGGTGCGCTGCCCCCGGCGCCGTGCCGCAGGCGGCAAGACCGGGGCTGGGGCGGAGAGGCTGACAGAGCGAGGGACGGAGTCAGCGTCCGACGAGGCGAGGGTTCCGGTGCTCATGAAGTCTCCGCGAGAAAAGTCGCCAGGCATGGCCGGCAGTCAGTGCAGCGGCAAGCGCCGCCAGCGCATACCACTGGAAAGCATAGGCGCGATGGCGATCAACCCCCGCTGCGGGCAGCGGCCAGTCGCGTACCAGGCCATCGGCCGAATCCGAGGTCTGCAGGATGATCCAGGACGCGAGGCAGGCCGGAGCGCCCTCGGCTGCGCACACCGGCAGGGCCACTGCTGGCTGCGCAGCGACACGCGCCACGTCCAGTCGCTGCCAAAAGCTGCCCAGGGCCTCCTGCCCGGGCTTCGCGAGGGTGAAGGGATCAACCTCGGGAATCTGCAAGCGCCCTTGCACCGCAATCGAACCGGACTCGGCCGGCACCGCAGGCAACACTGCGCGATCGGCACCCGTCGCCACCCAGCCGCGATTGACCAGCACCACGCCCGACCCATCCGCCAGCCGCAGCGGCGTCAGCACGTGGTAACCGGCAAGGCCGGCATGGGTACGATTGTCGAGGAAGATGGAGGCCGACATCAGCCACTCGCCCGCCAACAGCACGCGCTGTCCGCTGCTGAAGCCAGCAGCATCCTCGTTCAGACTACCGACCTTGCGACCACCGTCGTTTCGGCCAGCGATGCCCGGATCCCCGGGGGTCTGCAAGGCGGCGACCCGGGCTCCGGCTGCAAGTGCCACGGGCGGACGCTGCGCCGCATCATCAAGCACGGCCTGCAAGTTCATCTTCTGCTGAGCACGACGTACCTGCCAGTTGCCGAGCGACACGGTGACGGCAAGCACGATCAAACCCGCCAACAGGGGCAGCGCTGCACTCAACGAGGGTGGCAAGCGCGAACGGTTCACCGCAGCTCCCAGGCGCGTTGGTCGCCGGTCTGCAAATCGCTACACTGAATGAAACACTCCGGGAGACTCTTCATGCGCTTCGTCGTCATCCTGCTTCTGCTGCTGATCGTTGCCAGCCTGGCCTCGGCGCTGCTGCTCCTGCTACGCAATGGCAGTGCCGCCGGCGGTGGCACGCGCATGGCACGCGCACTGGCGATCCGCGTCGGCCTGTCGCTGACCCTGTTCGCGCTGCTGATGGCCGGCTTTGCCAGCGGACTGATCGAAGGCAGGCTGTAGGCGCGGGGGCCGTTCATGGCTTCGTGCTCGGTTCGCCCAAAGTGCGCTTACAGCCCGCTTACAGCCAGTACACGACGACGAACAGGATCAGCCACACCACGTCCACGAAGTGCCAGTACCAGGCTGCCGCTTCGAAGCCAAAGTGGTGCTGAGGGCTGAAGTGCCCCGCCATTACCCGGAACAGCATCACCGTCAGCATGATTGCGCCGATCGTGACGTGCAGACCGTGGAATCCGGTCAGCAGAAAGAAGGTTGAGCCGTAGATGCCGCTGTCGAGCCGCAGATTGAGTTCGGCGTAGGCATGGATGTATTCGTATGCCTGCAGGCTGATGAACACCGCACCAAGAACGACGGTGGCCAGCAGCCCAAGCTTGAGCTGGCCGCGCTTGTCGGCCAGCAAGCCATAGTGCGCAAAGGTCAGCGTGACGCCCGAGGTGAGCAGGATCAGTGTGTTGATGGCCGGTATGCCCCACGCCCCCATCGGCGTGAACGGGTCGGCGCCGCTCGGGGTGTAGGGACCGGAAGTCGGCCACGCGCTGCTGAAGCCCTGCCACAGCAAGGCCTCGTTGTCGCCGGAGGCCAGCCAGGGCACCGACAGCACGCGGGCGTAGAACAGGGCGCCGAAGAAGGCGGCAAAGAACATCACCTCGGAGAAGATGAACCAGCCCATCGACCAGCGGAACGAGGCATCCACACGCCTGCCGTACTGGCCGGACTCGGACTCCTTCACGACCTGGCCGAACCAGCCAAACAGCATGTAGATGAGAATGGCGACGCCACTGAAGAACACCCATGGCCCCGATGGCACCTTGTTCAGCCACAGCGCGGCGCCGGCACCAAACAGCAGCAGGGCAACGGAACCGAAGATCGGATACTTCGACGGTTCGGGCACGAAGTAGTGGTCGAATGAACGGGTTGCAGATGCCTGACTCATGACGTTTCCCCTGTCCGGACCTGGTTCGGTGCCGCTAGGCGAGCACCACTTGCACGGTGATGACGATGAGAATGACGAAGGCCGCACCGGCTAGCACGCCGGCAACGACCACCGCCAGCGGATTGAGCGAACCTGCGTCGTCGAGGTAGGCCTGGCGTCGACGTACGCCGACGAAGGACCACAGCACGGCCCGCATCGTCGGCCAGAAGCCAACGCGGCGCGGCGACCCGGCGCTCATGTCGCCCCCGATACTGTCGTCGCCCCGGGCAGCGGCAGCACCACCTGCCTTTTGCCAGCGGCAGCCGTATTGCGACCCGGCAGCTCAAAGAAGGTGTAAGACAAGGTGATTACACCGAGGTCTTCAGGCAGCGCCGGGTCGACGACGAACACGACCGGCATGGTGCGCTTCTCACCGGGCGCCAGCGTCTGCTGCTCGAAACAGAAGCAATCCAGTTTGTTGAAGTAGCGCGCGGCCCGCTGCGGACCATAGCTCGGCACCGCCTGGCCGGTGACCGGCACGTCGCGGGTGTTGATCACCTCGTACTCGACCTGCACCAGTTGCCCCGGATGGACTTCGATCGAACGTTGCAGAGGCCGGAAGCGCCAGGGCAGATCGTGCAGATTGGCATCGAACTGAACCAGAACGCTGCGACTGGTGTCGATCTGTGTGTTCGCCGCCGCACGTGCACCCTGCTCGGCCTCGGGGCGTAGAAAATTGTTGATGCCGGTGGCCTCGCAGATCTGCTGGTAGAAGGGCACAAGCAGAAAGCCAAAGCCGAACATGACCACCGCCGACACCAGCAAGCGCAGCAACAGGCTGCGATTGCTGGTGTCGGGACGATGGCGGGTGCTTGTGCTCATTGGCCGAAGACCTTGTATTTGAGGATGACGAAGACGAAGAAGGCGCAGGCCACCGCAGCCAGTAGCAGGCCGGTACGGCGGTTCGCAGTGCGACGGTCGGCTCTCGTCATATTCTCTTTCCCCGGGCGCTCACCGCAGCACCGGTGCTTCCTCGAAGGTGTGATGCGGCGCCGGCGACGGCACCGTCCATTCCAGCCCCTCGGCGCCCTCCCACGCGCGCGCCGCGGCGCGCTCACCGCCGCGCACGCACTTGACCACCACCACCAGGAAAATCAGTTGCGACAGCCCGAAACCAAAGGCGCCGATCGAAGCCAGGGCGTTGAAGTCGGCAAACTGCAGGGCATAGTCGGGGATACGGCGCGGCATGCCCGCCAGACCAAGGAAATGCATCGGGAAGAAGGTGATGTTGAAGAACACCAGCGAGCACCAGAAGTGCAGCTTGCCGAGGAAAGTGCTGGGCATGTGGCCGGTCCATTTCGGCAGCCAGTAGTAGGCACCGGCAAACAGCGCAAACAGCGAACCCGCCACCAGCACGTAGTGGAAGTGCGCCACCACGTAATAGGTGTCCTGTACCTGGATGTCGATCGGCGCGATGGCGCAGATCAGCCCGGTGAAGCCGCCGATCGTGAACACAAAGATGAAGCCGGTCGCCCACAGCATCGGCGTTTCGAAACTCAAGGAGCCACGCCACATGGTGGCCACCCAATTGAACACTTTCACCCCGGTGGGCACGGCGATCAGCATCGTCGCGTACATGAAGAACAACTGGCCCGCCGCCGGCATGCCGGTGGCGAACATGTGGTGGGCCCACACGGCGAAGGACAGGATCGCGATCGAGGCGGTGGCATAGACCATCGAGGCATAGCCAAAGAGCGGCTTGCGGGCGAAGGTGGGAATGATCTGGCTGACGATGCCAAAGGCCGGGAGGATCATGATGTAGACCTCGGGATGGCCGAAAAACCAGAAGATATGCTGGTACATCACCGGGTCGCCGCCGCCCGCGGCGTTGAAGAAACTGGTGCCGAAATGACGGTCGGTCAGGATCATCGTCACTGCCCCGGCCAGCACCGGCATCACCGCGATCAGCAGGTAGGCGGTGATCAGCCAGGTCCAGCAGAACAGCGGCATCTTCATCATCGGCATGCCGGGCGCGCGCATGTTGAGCACGGTAACGACGATGTTGATCGCGCCCATGATCGAACTGATGCCCATGATGTGGATGGCGAAGATGGCCAAGTCCATGCCCATGCCCATCTGCACCGATAGCGGCGCATACAGCGTCCACCCTGCGGCGGTGGCGCCGCCGGGCACGAAGAAGGAGCCAAGCAGCAGGATCGCGGCCGGCGGCAGCAACCAGAAACTCCAGTTGTTCATACGCGCGAACGCCATGTCGCTGGCGCCGATCATCAGCGGAATCATCCAGTTCGCGAAGCCGACGAAGGCCGGCATGATGGCGCCGAACACCATCACCAGACCGTGCATGGTGGTCAGTTGGTTGAAGAACTCGGGCTGCACCACCTGCAGACCCGGCTGAAACAGTTCGGCACGGATCGTCAGTGCCAGCACGCCCCCGGACAGGAACATGATGAAGCTGAAGATCATGTACATCGTGCCGATGTCTTTGTGATTGGTCGTCGTGATCCAGCGCATCAGGCCGGTCGGGCCATGGTGATGCCCCTGGAGCTGATCATGTGTGACGGCGGCCATGCGGGGTCCTCCTGTCGAACAGCGACAAAACAGCGACGAAAACAAAGACAAGGAAACATCAACTTGCGCTGGCAACTGCACGGGCAGAGCCCCTGTATTCAGCCAGATTCTCGGCCCAGGGCCTCAGGCCGCCCTATCCCGGCCCGGCAACACCGCCTCAGGTCTTGCCAGCAGCCGCTTCAACCGCCGCGCTCGCCGGTGCCGGCACGGATGCGGC
>DAORUJ010000100.1:0-12299 GCA_035433105.1 Thauera sp. | reverse complement strand
CCGTGCTCGCCAGGCCGAGGGCGGCGCGGGTAAGATGCGGCGCGTCAGGACAGACTTTGGATCGAAGCGATGAAGCGAAAGCGGATTGTGAAGGATGTGGCGCTGGCCCTAGCCCTGTCGTCGGGCGCCGCGTCGGGCGCAGCACTCGCGCAGCTAATGCCGGTTGCGGAACTCGGCGCGGGCATGTATCGCATCGAGGCCGAGGTGGCGCATACGGCGCAGGCGCGCCAGGTCGGGCTGATGACGCGCAAGTCCATGGCGCCACAGCACGGCATGGTGTTCGTGTTCGAGCAGGACGCCACCCACTGCATGTGGATGAAGAACACCTTCCTGCCGCTGTCGGTCGCCTTTGTCGACGCCCAGGGCAGGGTGATCAACATCGAGGACATGCAGCCGCAAACCGAGGACAACCACTGCGCCGCGGCGCCCGCGCGCTTCGCGCTGGAGATGAATCTGGGCTGGTTCCGCGAGCGCGGCATCAAGCCGGGTGATGCCCTGCGCGGCTTCGACCGCCTGCCGTCGGCACGCTGATGCCCCGCGTCCACAGGGACGAATAGCGGCCCTTTCCCACCTTTTTTCGACCGGCAGATATTGCCGCTCGCAGCCGATAATCCCCACACGTCGTCTCGCGTCAGCGCCTTGTGGTGCGCGGCAGGGCGACGATGGAGCCGGCTGTGGCCGAAGATAGCGATCTAGAGAAGACAGAAGCCCCGTCATCGCGACGGCTTGAACAGGCGCGCGAGGAAGGTCAGGTCCCGCAATCGCGCGAGCTGTCGACCTTTTTCGTCACCATCACCGGCGTCCTCACGCTGTGGCTGCTGGGCGGCTGGATGGCCGAGCGCATGCTGGCGGTGGTGAGGACGGGTTTCGCCTTCGAGCGCGAGACCGCTTTCGACGTCACGCTGATGCTGGATGTATTGCGCGGTCAGCTCGGCGGCGCAATGCTGATGCTGATGCCGCTGTTCCTCACCCTGCTGGTGGCAGCGGTGGCGGCGCCGGTCGTGCTCGGAGGTCTGGTCTTCGCGCCCAAGGCGCTGGGCTTCAATTTTGGGCGCATGAATCCGCTGCAGGGTATTGCCCGGATGTTCTCGGTGCACGGCCTGGCCGAGATGGTGAAGGCGATCCTGAAGTCGTTGCTGATCGGTGGCGTGGCCTCGATGGTGTTGTGGTCGAACAAGGAGCACCTGTTCGATCTGATGGTGGAGCCGCTCGAAACCGGCATGGCGGATTTTTCTGCTACGGTCATCTTTGCCGCGGTGCTGATTGCGGCCAGCCTCGGGCTGCTGGCGCTGATGGACGTGCCTTTCCAGCTCTGGCAGTACCACAAGAAATTGCGCATGACCAAGGAAGAGGTCAAGCGCGAGGGCAAGGAGCAGGAGGGCGATCCGCAGGTCAAGGGCCGCATCCGCGCCATGCAGCGCGAGATGGCGCGCCGTCGCATGATGGCCGAGGTGCCCAAGGCTGACGTGGTGGTGACCAACCCGACGCACTTCTCGGTGGCGCTCAAGTACGACGCCGAACGCATGGGCGCTCCGGTGGTGATTGCCAAGGGACGCGGCGAGATCGCGCTCAAGATTCGCGAGCTGGCGGTGGAAAACAAGGTGCCCTTGCTCGAGGCCCCGCCGTTGGCGCGTGCGCTCTACCGACACTGCGAGATCGAACAGTCGATTCCCGCGGCGCTGTATACCGCGGTGGCTGAAGTGATGGCCTATGTCTATCAGCTCGACAACTGGATGAAACAGGGTGGGCAGCCGCCACACGCCCCCGCCCATCTGCCGGTGCCTGCGGGCCTGGACCCAGGCTCCCCGGACGAATGAGCACCTGATCAATGGCGATACAAGACACCCTGAACCTGCGTCATTTGCTGACCCCGGCCAATTTGCGTCAGCTCGCCGCGCCCATCCTCATCATCATGATTCTGTCGATGATGGTGTTGCCGTTGCCGGTCTTTCTGCTCGATGTGTTCTTCACTTTCAACATCGCCATCTCGGTAATGGTGATGCTGGTGGCGATGTACTCGAAAAAGCCACTGGATTTCTCGGTCTTCCCGACGGTGCTGCTGGTGACGACGCTGCTGCGCCTGTCGCTCAACGTGGCCTCGACCCGGATCGTGCTGCTTGAAGGCCATGCCGGCCCGGATGCTGCTGGCAAGGTCATCGAGGCCTTCGGCAACTTCCTCGTGGGCGGCAACACGGCGGTTGGTCTGGTGGTGTTCGTCATCCTCACCCTGATCAACTTCGTCGTCATCACCAAGGGTGCGGGCCGTATTGCCGAAGTGTCGGCGCGCTTCACCCTGGATGCGATGCCCGGCAAGCAGATGGCCATCGATGCCGACCTCAACGCCGGCCTCGTCGACGAGAAGGAGGCCAAGAGCCGGCGCAAGGAGATTGCGCAGGAGGCGGATTTTTACGGCGCCATGGACGGTGCGTCCAAGTTCGTGCGCGGCGACGCCGTCGCCGGCATCCTCATCCTCGCCATCAACATCATCGGCGGCCTGTTCGTGGGCGTCATGCAGCACGACATGGGGGTGGGCGAAGCGGGTCACACCTATACGCTGCTGACGATCGGCGACGGTCTGGTGGCGCAGATCCCGGCGCTGATCATCTCGGTTGCCGCGGGCCTGGTGGTGTCGCGCGTCGGTGACGAAGGAGACATCGGCGGGCTGGTGATCGGGCAGCTGTTCTCCAATCCGCAGGTCATGATTCTGACCGCGGCCATCATCGGCATCCTGGGTCTCATTCCCGGTATGCCCAACCTGGTCTTCCTGCTGCTGGCCGCAACGCTCGGCGCCATGGCATGGCTGCGACGCAAGCGCATGGAGGAGGAGGTCTTGGCTGCTGCCGCTCCCGAAGCTGCCGCGCAGGCCACTGCGCCGCCACCCGATGCGATGGAGGCGAGCTGGAACGATGTCGCCCAGGTCGACGTGCTGGGCCTGGAAGTGGGTTACCGCCTGATTCCAATGGTGGACAAGGGTCAGGACGGCGAGCTGCTCAAGCGCATCCGTGGCCTGCGCAAGAAGTTCGCCCAGGAGGTCGGCTTTCTGTCGTCGCCGGTGCACATCCGCGACAATCTCGAACTCAAGCCTAACGGTTACCGCATCGCGCTCAAGGGGGTCGAGGTCGGTGTCGGCGAAGCCTATCCGGGCCAGCTCATGGCGATCAACCCCGGGCGCGTCTCCGGCCCGCTACAGGGGCGCGAAACCACAGACCCGGCTTTTGGCCTGCCCGCAGTGTGGATCGATGCCGGCATGCGCGAGAACGCCCACGCGCTGGGCTACACCGTGGTCGATGCCAGCACCGTGGTTGCCACCCACCTCAACCACGTCATTCTCAACCATGCTGCCGAGCTCCTCGGCCGCCAGGAGACGCAGGCGCTGCTCGACCACGTCAGCAAGGATTCACCCAAGCTCATCGAGGACCTGGTGCCCAAGATGCTGCCCGTCGGCAGCGTCCAGCGCGTGTTGCAGAACCTGCTCGAAGAGGGGGTCAACATCCGTGACATGCGCAGCATCATCGAGGTGCTGGCCGAGAACGCAGCGCGCACGCAGGACCCGGTGCAGCTCACCGCCAAGGTGCGTGAGTCGCTCGGCCGCGCGATCATGCAGGCGTTGTTCCCGGGCAATGCCGAGGTTCAGGTGATGGCGCTCGAGCCGGGTCTCGAGCGCATCCTGATGCAGGCCATGACGGCGGGTGGCGAAGGCGGTGCGATCGAGCCGGGTCTGGCCGATACGCTGCTGCGGCAGACGGCCGAGATCGCCCAGCGCCAGGAGGACATCGGCCTGCCGCCGGTGCTGCTGGTACCGGCGCAACTGCGCATGCTTCTGTCACGCTTCCTGCGCCGCGCGGTGCCCTCGCTCAAGGTCATCTCCAACACCGAGGTGCCGGAGTCGCGCACCATTCGCGTCACTGCAATGGTGGGCGCGCAGCAGGGCTGAGCGTGCGCCGGGGGTGTGCCCGGTGCGCGGCTCCGAGCATCGAATAAGCGGGGTAAAGACGGTTTATTCGGCCCAAGAGGATCGTGGTGTCGTTGCCATAATCCTTCTCAAGCTGCGGTCAAAGTCAGACCGCCCGGAGAACCACCATGAACGTCAAACGCTACTTTGCCCCCACCGCCCGCGAGGCCCTGCGCGCCCTGAAAGAGGCGCTCGGTCCCGATGCAATCGTGCTGTCGAACCGCGCGATCGATGGTGGCGTAGAGATTCTGGCCTTGCCGGGCGAAGCCCTCGGTGCCTTGCAGGCGGCGAACCGCGCCGCAGTGGCGGCGAAATCGCCTGCTACGGTGGCGGGCGAGCCGATTGCCCCCCCGGCGGCACCTGTGCGACCTGCGCACGATGCGGCAGACAGCGACTTTCGCGTCAGCCTGTCGGCGCTGGCCGCCAGTGCAGCACGCAACGCCGCGCGATCCTCGCCCGCTACTGCGCCTGCCGCCGGGCCGGTCATGCGTCCGTTCAGCCCACCGCGTATCGAAATGGCCGAACCCGCAGTGCGCCACCGTCCGCTGTCGGCCCCGGCCCCGGTGGCGCGGGCCGAAAGCGATGAGTTTGGCGGTGCGCGCATGCGCGAACTGCAGCAGACCAACGCCCGCCTGATGGAGGAGCTGTCCGGCATCCGCGGCATGATCGAACGCCAGCTCGCCGGCTTTGCCTGGGGCGAAACCCGCCGCCATGCTCCGGCGCGCGCAGCGCTACTGGGCGAACTGCTCGAGACCGGATTCTCGGCGGCCATTGCCCGCAAGCTGGCCGAGGCCGTGCCCGAAGATGCGAGTCGCATCGAGGCCCGCGAAGCCGCAGGTGCCGCGCTCGACCGCATGGTGCGAGTCCGTGCCAGCGACGAGGATTTCATCGATCGTGGCGGCGTCTTCGCCCTGGTCGGGCCGACCGGCGTGGGCAAGACCACTACCACGGCCAAGCTTGCGGCGCGCTGCGTCGTGCGTCACGGCGCCAGTCGCCTTGCGCTGATCAGCACCGACGGTTACCGCATTGGTGCCCAGGAGCAGCTGCGGATCTATGGCCGCATCCTCGGTGTGCCGGTGTTCTCGGTGCGCGATGCCGCCGACCTGCGCCAGACCCTCGCAGGCTTGCGCAACAAGCACATGGTGCTGATCGACACCATGGGCATGAGCCAGCGCGACCGCATGGTGGCCGAGCAGGCGACGATGCTCTCCGGCGCCGGCGACGTGCGCCGCCTGTTGTTGCTGAACGCCACCGCGCGTGGCGACACGCTGGACGATGTGGTGCGTGCGTATGCCGGGCCGGATCTGGCTGGCTGCATCTTCACCAAGGTGGACGAGGCCGCGTCGCTGGCGCCCGCACTCGATGTCGCGGTGCGCCACGGCCTGGACATCCGTTACCTGACCAACGGCCAGCGCGTCCCCGAAGACCTTCACCTGCCCAACCGGGCTTATCTGCTGCACCGGGCGCTGCGCGAGCAGAGTGCTGAATCGCCATGGCATATGCATGAAGATGAGGCCGGCATGATGCTGGCGGCAGCGGGCGGAGGGGACTGACATGCTCGATGGACACGAAGACCAGGCGGCCGGGCTCAGACGCCTGTTCCGCCGCGCGCCGCCGCAGGTGGTGGCGCTGTATGCCTGTGGCCGGCATCGCACCCACAACGCCGTGCTGACCGCCCACCGCATCGCTGGCCATGCCGAACGGGTGCTGATCCTGGACGAGGCCGAGGGTGACGCCGGTCTGGGTGCGGCGCTTGCACTTGGTCCGGGGCGCGATCTGCTGCAGGTGCTCGACGGGCGGACGACGCTGGCCGATGTCCTGCAGCCGTGTCCCGGCCTGCTTGGACGGGTGCCTGCCGTCGCTGCAGCGCTGACCCTGCCGCTGCTCGACGCAGCGCGTCGTGCATGCGTCGTCGAGGCGCTGCGCATCCTGCATCGCCACGCCAGTTTCGTGCTCGTTCATGCCGACGGCGTCGGCGCAGCCGAACCCTCGCCCTTCGTCCACGCCGCGCCGCGCCGCCTGCTGGTTGCCGAAGCCAGCGCCAGTGGGGCCACCGAGGCCTATCAAACGATCAAGGGGCTCGCCGCTGCGGGTGCCGGTTCGGTCCATGTGGCGGTCTGTCGTGCACGCAGCAAAGCGGACGCTGCGGCCTTTTTCGCCAGTCTGGAAGCGCTCGTACAACGTCATGTCGGACTACCCCTGGCGTGGCTGGGCGAAGTGGAGCGCGATGACCTGGTGGGCGGACTCAGCCAGGCTGACGTGCCCGCGAGCGCGCGCGAAGCGGGTGCTGCCTTCATCCGCCGCATCAATGGCATGAGCCGCACAGTGCGCAGTCACGGCGCCTGACCGGGAGGCCGGTCGTGACGTATCCCGCTGGTAAAGGAATGGACAGTGCGGGACAATGCGCGCAGATCGATATTCCCGGCGTCATGCGTCCTGCTGCACGCCGCAAGAACACACGGGCTCAATGGATGTATGACGCGAAAGGCAATCCTGACAAGGGACATCTGGTCGAAACTTATGCGCTGCTGGTCAAGCGAATTGCATACCAGCTCATGTCGCGCCTGCCCGCCAGCGTCGATGTAGATGATCTCATCCAGAACGGCATGATCGGTCTGCTTGATGCCATCGGCCGTTACGAGGACGGGTTGGGGGCGCAGTTCGAGACCTACGCGGTGCAGCGCGTGCGTGGCGCGATGCTCGACGGCCTGCGCGAAAACGACTGGTTGCCGCGCAGCCTGCGACGTGACATGCGCCGCATCGAATCGGCGATTCACAGCCTTGAGCAGCAAAATGGGCGTCAGCCGTCCGAGATCGAACTGGCCGAATCGCTGGGCGTGTCGCTGGCCGAATACCAGCACATGCTGCACGAGGCGCGCGGCCATCAACTGGTCTATCTCGAGGATGTCACCCGCGACGAGGACGATGACTACCTTGAGCGCCACATGGTGCACCATGAAGCTGACCCCCTGGGGATGCTCGAGGATGCCGACATGCGGCGCCGGCTGGTCGGTGCCATCGAATTGTTGCCCGAGCGCGAGAAACTGGTGATGGCCCTCTACTACGACGAGGAACTGAACCTGCGCGAAATCGGCGAAGTCCTCGGCGTTACCGAGTCGCGTATCTGTCAGTTGCACAGTCAGGCCGTGGCGCGGCTGCGGGCTGCGATGCTCCACGGCGCAGCGGGCACTCCTGCGCCGGCGCGGCGCGGCCGTCCGCCGAAGAAGCAGGTGCCGAAATGATGACGTACGCTGTCTTTACCGGACCGTTCTGAAATGGATCGCATCAGCGTCTTCGGCCTTGTGCTTGCCCTTGTTGCCATCGTCGGCGGGCAGGTGCTGGAAGGCGGACACATCGCGTCCCTGGTTCAGCCAACGGCCTTTCTGATCGTGATTGGCGGCACGCTTGGTGCCGTGATGCTGCAGAGTCCGCTGCGCACCTTTGTGGACGGAGTGCGCATGGCGCGCTGGGTGTTCATGCCGCCCACGGTCGAGCATGCGAGGATGATCGAACAGGTGGCTGACTGGAGCCAGATTGCCCGCAAGGACGGCTTGCTGGTGCTGGAAAACCGGGTCGCCGGGCTGCCTGACCCCTTCATGCGCAAGGGCCTGCAACTGCTGGTCGATGGCGTGGAGCCGCTGCGGTTGCGCGAGGTGCTGGAAGTGGAGATCAGCGTGTGGGAGGCGCAGCTGCGCCAGTCGGCCAAGATCTGGGATGCGGCGGGTGGCTATGCGCCGACCATCGGCATTCTTGGCGCGGTGATGGGCCTGATTCACGTCATGGAGAACCTGTCCGATCCTTCCAAGCTTGGCGCTGGTATCGCAGTGGCATTCGTCGCCACCATCTACGGCGTGGGCTTTGCCAACCTGGTTTTCTTGCCGGTCGCCAAGAAGCTGGTGTCACACATTTCGGCGCTGATCCTGCAGCGTGAGATGTTCGTCGACGGCATCGTGGGTATTGCCAACGGCGACAATCCCCGCATCATTGCCAGCCGCATGCAGGGCTACGTGGTCTGACGGAGAACTGGGCAGAACATGGCACGCCGGCGCAGAGGTGAAGAAGAGCACGAAAACCAAGAGCGCTGGCTCGTGTCCTATGCCGACTTCATCACCCTGTTGTTTGCCTTCTTCGTTGTCATGTATTCGCTGTCTTCGGTCAACGAGGGCAAGTATCGGGTGCTGTCCGACTCCATCGTGCAGGCTTTTCGCAGCCTCAACATCAACGACAGCGGCCAGCAGCTCATCGTGCCGCCGATCGTCAAACCCATGCCGATCGCAAGTGCCGAGCTGCAGGAGGCGGCCGAAGCTCGTCGCAAACAGACGGCTGCGCAGATGCGCAGCATGGCCGATGAAATACGGCGCGTGATGGGCGCCTTGTCGCAGAACGGTCAGGTCAGCGTATCCGAAGGCGCATTTGGCATCAGTATCGAGATCAACGCTGCGCTGTTGTTCGCGCCGGGCGAAGCCGCGCTGGGGGTGACGGCCAGCGATGCCTTGCGCGCCGTGGCGCAGGTACTGGCGGCCTCGGTGTTCCCGATCACCATCGAAGGGCACACCGACACCAGTCCCATCAGCACCTACCGTTTCCCCTCCAACTGGGAGCTGTCAGCGGTACGCGCGTCGACGGTGGCGAGGCTGTTCATCGACGCTGGCGTCAGGCCGGACCGGCTCACCGCGGCCGGTTACGCCGACCAGCGCCCTCTGGCCGACAATGGCACCGAGGAGGGCAGGGGGCGCAATCGCCGTGTGACCATCCTGCTCGAGTCGCGCAATGCCGAGCCCGCGCCGATCGGGCCGGGCATCATTCCATCCAACGATCCGATTCGCTCCATCCTTCCGTCCGAACCACCCGCTGCAGCCAGTGGCGATGGCGGCAGTGGTAACGTGCCTCGGTAAGCAGGTCCGAGGCGGGAGCCAGGAAAAGCGCAATTGCAGGCGGGGCGGGGCGGAGGGCCCCATTCGGGCTGCGGCTATCCGCTCTTGGCCCGGCTGCGCCTTGCCCCTTGCTCAGCTCATGCGCTCGGGTTTCACCTTCGGTGTCAGCGGTGAACCCTTGCGTGCCCGGCGATGGCGCAGCGGTTCGCGTTGCGCAGGCTTGAGGGTGATGCTCACCGCCCTATTGCCGCGGCCGATGCCCTCTACCGTCAGCACCGCATCGTCGGCCGGCACGGCGACAGCCGCCAGTGCCTCACCCTCGTCCAGCGCCATCACGATCACGCCGCGGCCACCGCTCTGGGTCTTCATCTCCGGGCGCGGGAAGACCAGCAGCCGGCCGCTCTCCGATGCCGCCGAAATCCAGTCACCCAGAGCCTTCGCCGGCGCCAGCATCCGCTCCCCCTTTTCCAGGCTCATGAAAGCCTTGCCGGCACGCTGGCGGCTGGTGGCACCGGCAACCGTACACAGAAAGCCGTAGCCGCCGCTGTTCGCGAACAGATAGAGCGCGTCGGGCGTGTCGGTGAGCACCTGCGCCAGCTTGCCGCCATCCTGGAGCTCGACCAGCGTTGCGATCGGTGAGCCGTCGCCACGACCGCCCGGCAGGTCGGATACTCTCACCGTGTAGGCGCGACCATTGGTGTCGATGACGATCAGTGGCCAGGTGCTGCGGGTTTCGATCACCGCAAAGCCGAAATCCCCCGCCTTGTAGCTGATCGTCGCCGGGTCGATGCCGTGGCCCTGGCGTGAGCGCACCCAGCCGTTCCTGGATACGATCACGGTCACCGGTTCGTCGGGGACCGAGATTTCCGCAGGAGCCACCGCCGCGACGGCTTCGACCAGGGTACGGCGATCGTCACCGTACTTCTTCGCGTCGTCCTGGATTTCCTTCAGGATCAGCTTGGTCATCGCCGCGCGGCTGTCGAGGATGTGCTGCAGGCCGGCGCGCTCGTCCTTGAGTTCGGCGAGTTCCTTCTCGATCCTGAAGCCTTCGAGGCGGGCAAGCTGGCGCAGACGGATATCGAGGATGTCCTCGGCCTGGATCTCGGACAGGCCGAAGGCGGCGATCAGCGCCGGTTTGGCTTCGTCCGACTCGCGGATCACGCGGATCACCTCCTCGATGTGCAGGAAGGCGATCATGCGGCCTTCGAGGATGTGGATGCGGCGATCGACCTCGTCCAGCCTGTGCCGGGTGCGGCGTTCGACGGCGAGGTAGCGGAAGTCGATCCACTCCCGCAGGATCTGCACCAGGTTTTTCTGCTGCGGGCGACCGTCGCGACCGATCATGGTCATGTTCACCGACACCGAGGTCTCGAGACCGGTGTGGGCGAGCAGTACGGCCATGAACTCGTCCCGGTTCTGACGGCTGGACTTGGGCTCCAGCACGATCCGTACCGGCGCCTTGTCGCTGGATTCGTCGCGTACGGTGTCGAGCACGCCGAGCACCAGCTGCTTGAGGTTCTTCTGTTCCTGCGAGACGTCCTTCTTGCCCGCGCGGGGCTGCGGGTTGGTCAGGGTCTCGATCTCGGACAGCACGCCGGCGGCGGAGACGCCATGCGGCAACTCCTCGACGATCACCCGCCACTGGCCACGGGCCAGCTCCTCGATCCGCCAGCGCGCACGCATGCGCAGGCTGCCGCGGCCGCCGGTGTAGGCATCACGGATCGCCTCGGGCGTCGAAATGAGCTGGCCGCCACCGGGAAAATCGGGGCCGGGCAACATGGTCAGCACGTCGTTGAGCGTGGCGTCCGGGTGGCGGATCAGGTGGCAGGTGGCTTCGGCGACTTCACGCAGATTGTGCGGTGGGATCTCGGTCGCCATGCCCACCGCGATCCCCGAGGCGCCGTTGAGCAGCACGAAGGGCAGGCGTGCCGGCAACAGTTGCGGCTCCTCGAAAGCGCCGTCGTAGTTGGGGATGAAGTCCACCGTGCCACGGTCGATTTCGGCCAGCAGCAGCTCGGCGATCGGTGTCAGGCGGCATTCGGTGTAGCGCATCGCCGCGGCTGAGTCACCATCGCGCGAGCCGAAGTTGCCCTGGCCGTCGACCAGTGGATAACGCAGCGAGAAGTCCTGCGCCACACGGACCATGGCGTCGTATACCGAGCTGTCGCCGTGCGGGTGGTATTTGCCGATGACGTCGCCGACCACGCGCGCCGACTTGACGTGCTTGGAGGTGGCCGACAGCCGCATCTCGTTCATCGCAAACAGGATGCGCCGCTGTACCGGCTTGAGGCCGTCCTCGACCTGCGGCAGCGCGCGCGATTTGACTACGCTCATCGCGTAGGCGAGATAGGCGCGTTCGGCAAAACGGTCCAGCGCCAGCGTGCCGTCGTCCTCGGGCTCCGATTCGGGCTCGGCGGGTGGAGCAGGCGGTGGTGGCAGCCCGGTACCGGCGGGTGCGCCGTGGTCCTGGGGCACGGCCGCGGCATCGGGTGCATCCGCCGGGGCCGTCGCGGTCGGGGTAGGGACTGTTGGGGCGCTGCCGGGCGGGGTTGGCGCCCTGGAAAGAGGGGTTTCCGGGGGGGCGAACAGATCGGGGGTGTCGGTGCTCATGCGATGTCGTCTTCACCTTCGTTTGCCATGCGCTCGGCAGTGGAGAGGGTATTCAGAGGGAGTCGAGCTTGCTTTTCCGGCTGTTCGCGGCGGAGCACGAAATCCGCTTCGAAGTCGCCCGAGGCATCCCGGGTGCAGGCTGGGGTGGGCTCATTGTCGATGTTCGTATGCATGTGCTGAGTCCTCTCGTGCAAAACTCTCGCGCTCAAATGTCCGCCTCGACGCTGTCGCCCTTTTCTTCCATCCATGCGCGCCGGCTCGAAGCTTCGCCCTTGCCCATCAGCAGCGTGAACATCTTCAGCGTGGTGTCGGCGGCGCCGCTGCGCACCTTCACCGGCAGCATGCGACGCGTGGCGGGGTCCATGGTGGTTTCGCGCAACTGCTCGGAGTTCATCTCGCCCAGGCCCTTGAAGCGACCGATCTCGATGGCGTCGGGACGGAAGCCTTCCTTTTCCAGCCGGTCGCGCATGGCCAGCAGCTCGCCTTCGTCCAGCGCATACAGGCGGCGTGGCGGGCGCTTCTTGCCCTGGGCGGGGACGTCGACGCGGTACAGTGGCGGCTGCGCGACATACACATGACCGTGTTCGATCAGCTTCGGGAAGTGGCGGAAGAACAGCGTCAGCAGCAGGGTCTGGATGTGGGCGCCATCGACGTCGGCGTCGGACATGATCACGACCTTGCCGTAGCGCAGGCCCGACAGGTCGACCTTGTGGTCGGCTTTGTGCGCGTCCACCCCCAGCGCCACGGCAATGTCGTGGATCTCGTTGTTGGCGAAGAGCCGGTCGGGGTCGATCTCCCAGGTGTTCAGCACCTTGCCGCGCAGGGGCAGGATGGCCTGCGTTTCCTTGTTGCGCGCCATCTTG
>DAORUJ010000099.1:0-12456 GCA_035433105.1 Thauera sp. | reverse complement strand
TGATCGGCTCGCCGACCGAACCCAGCAGGCGCAGGCTCGACAGGTCGTACTGCTTCGGATGGACGGACGGGTTGTTGTCAGCGGCCTTGATCAGCGAACGAATCGCGGTCGGGGCAGTGTAGAAAATGCTGACCTTATGGTCCTGGATCATCTTCCAGAAGCGGCCAGCATCCGGATACGTCGGCACGCCTTCAAACACGATCTCAGTGGCACCGCAGGCGAGCGGGCCATAGCTGATGAAGGTGTGGCCGGTAACCCAGCCAATGTCGGCGGTGCACCAGAAAACATCGTTCGGCTTGATGTCGAAGGAGTACTTCATCGACATCACGGCCTGCAGCAGATAGCCGCCCGATGAGTGCTGCACGCCCTTCGGCTTGCCGGTTGATCCCGAGGTATAGAGGATGAACAGCGGGTGCTCGGCTTCGACCCACTCGGGCTCACACACGTCCGACTGGTCGGCGCAGGCGTCGTGGAACCAGGTGTCGCGCCCGGCAACGATGTTGCAGTCGCCACCCGTACGCTTGACGACGATGACGTTCTTGATCGTGTCGCAGCCGCCGAGGGACAGCGCTTCGTCGGCAATCGGCTTGAGCGGCAAAGCCTTGCCGCCACGGTGCTGGCCGTCCGAGGTGATCAGCGCCACGGCGCCGGCATCCTCGATGCGATCGCGCAAGGCCTGGGCAGAGAAACCGCCGAAAACGATGGAGTGCGTGGCGCCGAGACGGGCGCAGGCCTGCATCGCGACCACGCCTTCGATCGACATCGGCAGGTAGATGACGACGCGATCGCCCTTCTTGACGCCCATGCCGCGCAGAGCATTGGCAAACTTGCTGACGCGCGACAGTAAATCCTTATAGGTAACCCGCGTGACTTCGCCGTTGTCGGCTTCGAAGATCAGGGCGACCTTGTCGCCGAGTCCGATATTGACGTTGCGGTCGAGGCAATTGTAGGAGACGTTCAGCTTGCCGTCAGCGAACCATTTGAAGAACGGCGCATTGCTCTCGTCGAGCACCTGGCTGAAGGGCTCCTTCCAGTCGAGCAGCTCCTTGGCGTGACGACCCCAGAAACCTTCGTAATCGTCTTCTGCTTCCTTGCACAACGCGCGATATGCGTCCATACCGGACACTGCGGCGTTCCTGACCATCTCTTCCGAAGGGTTGTAAATGCGGACTTGCTGCTCGTTGGACATGCTCACCTCTCCTCAACTGATCAAATGGTTGAAGCTGACCCATTGCGGGTCTTCGACTGGTTGGTTCCAGTCTTGAAATCGGTTACGGCAAACCACCCGCCGGCTGCCGCCGAATGCCGTGCATTTAAGAACATGTATCTTACACAGGACTTACACAGCCCTGAACGCCCTCTTGAAGGACGCGACCGAGCGGCGGTGTTAAAATTCGGCCGCTGATCCAATTTAGATCCAACTACGGCATTCTGCCCCTATGTCATCCCGGAGACCAAGCGCCATGACGATTATTCGCGAAGAAGAACTCATTCAGTCGATTGCGGATGCGTTCCAGTACATCAGCTACTACCACCCGCTCGACTTCATCCAGGCACTTGGCGAAGCCTATGAGCACGAGGAGAGTGCTGCGGCCAGGGACGCGATCGCGCAAATCCTGACCAACTCACGCATGTGCGCCGAAGGCCATCGCCCGATCTGTCAGGACACGGGGATTGCCGTCGTATTCCTCAAGGTCGGCATGAACGTGCAGTGGGACGCGAAGATGAGCGTCCAGGAGATGGTGAACGAAGGCGTGCGTCGCGCCTACAACAACGCGGACAACAAGCTGCGCGCCTCGGTCCTGCTCGATCCCGCCGGCAAGCGCCAGAACAGCAAGGACAACACGCCGGCCGTGGTGCACTATGAGATCGTCCCCGGCGACCACCTCGAGATCATTTGTGCAGCCAAGGGCGGGGGCTCGGAGAACAAGTCGAAGATGGCCATGCTGAACCCGTCCGATTCGATCGTCGACTGGGTGATCAAGACCGTTCCGACCATGGGTGCGGGCTGGTGTCCGCCGGGCATCCTCGGCATCGGCATCGGCGGCACCCCCGAAAAGGCGATGCTGATGGCCAAGGAATCGCTTATGGATCCGGTCAATATCCACGAACTGCGCGACAAGGCCGCCTCTGGCGCAGCGTTGACCCGGGTCGAGGAACTGCGGCTCGAGCTGATGGAGAAAGTTAACGCGCTGGGCATCGGCGCTCAGGGGCTTGGCGGCCTGACCACCGTACTCGACGTCAAGATTCTGGACTATCCCACCCATGCCGCCTCGCTGCCGATCGCGATGATTCCAAACTGCGCCGCCACCCGCCATGTTCACTTTCACCTCGATGGCTCAGGCCCGGCCAGGCTCGAAGCGCCGAGACTAGAAGACTGGCCGCAGGTCACCTGGAAGGCCGACACCAATGTCGCCACCCGCGTAAACCTCGACACCCTGACCAAGGAAGAAGTCGCATCCTGGAAGCCGGGCCAGATCCTGTTGCTCAATGGCAAGATGCTCACCGGCCGCGACGCCGCGCACAAGCGCATTGCCGACATGCTGGAAAAGGGTGAAAAGCTGCCGGTCGACTTCACCAACCGCGTCATCTACTACGTCGGCCCTGTCGACCCGGTGCGTGACGAAGTGGTCGGCCCCGCAGGCCCCACCACCGCCACCCGCATGGACAAGTTCACCCGCATGATGCTGGAGCAGACCGGCCTCATCTCGATGATCGGCAAGTCCGAGCGCGGCCCGGTCGCCATCGAAGCCATCAAGGACAACAAGTCGGCCTACCTGATGGCCGTCGGTGGCTCCGCCTACCTGGTCTCTAAGGCCATCAAGGAAGCCAAGATCGTCGGCTTTGCCGATCTGGGCATGGAAGCAATCTACGAGTTTACCGTGGAGGACATGCCGGTCACGGTCGCGGTCGACGCCAACGGCACCAGCGTACACAACACCGGCCCGAGGGAATGGCAGGCCAAGATCGGCAAGATTCCGGTCACCGTTGCTTGATCCTTGCCGAATCGTTTGGTCCGCGCATCATCCTAACGCCCGGCTGCGAAAGCAGACCGGGCGTTTTTAACTTATGCGGGGCCCAATTGAGGACTCACTCACGCCATGAATCCGGCGGCTGCCAGCGCGCCAGCCAGTGCGGGAGATGCTCTGCAGGCATCGGGCGAGCGATGAAGAAACCCTGCGCAATCTCGCAGCCCAGCGCGAGCAGGGCCACGCCCTGGGCCGCCGTCTCCACCCCTTCCGCCACGACACCTCGGCGAAACGCCCGCGCCAGTCCGAGAACCGCCTCGAGAATGGCGCGATCCTCAGGGTCTGAAAGCATGTCGCGCACGAAAAGCTGATCGATCTTGAGCAGCGCACGCGGCAAGCGCTTCAGGTACGCGAGTGACGAGTAACCGGTGCCGAAATCATCCAGCGCAAACGAAACGCCAAGCTCGGCACAGGATTCGACGATGCGGGCGACGTGAGCCATGTTTTCGAGCGCACTGGTTTCCAGCACCTCAAGCTCAAGCATCGCCGGCGAAACCTCCGGATTGGCCGCGAGCAGGTCACGCAGGCGGTCCATGAAGCCCGCGGTCTGGAGGTGATGCGCGCCGATATTGACGCTGACCGGAATGTGCAGGCCCTCCCGCTGCCACGCCTGAATCTGGCGCAAGGCAGTGGCAATGACCCATTCACCAATCCCGATCGCGAGCGCATGGTTCTCGATCACCGGCAGGAACACCCCCGGGCTGACCAGGCCGTCGCGCGGGTGCTGCCATCGGATCAAGGCCTCGGCTCCGACCAGCGCGCCGGTATGCATGTTCACCTTTGGCTGGTAATAAAGCACGAACTCCTGCCGTGCAAGCGCATCGGCGATGCGGGCGAGACTGCGGTGCTGTCCACGCAGAGTGCGGTCCTGCGCGGTATCGAACAGGTGGAAGCGGTTCTTGCCAGCGAGCTTGGCCTGGTACATCGCCAGGTCTGCCTGGCGTAGCAACTGGTCTGCATCCACCTCTTCGATCTGTGGATAGAGCGTCAGCCCGATGCTGGCGGACACCTGCAGTTCGAGGGCGCCCGCAGCAACCGGCATCGCAAGTACGGCGAGCAGCCGCTGCACGAGCTGAACGGCCCGGTGCTCATCGTCCAGGTCGCCAAGCACCGCAACGAATTCGTCGCCACCCAGGCGAGACACGCTGTCTCCCTCACGCAGTCCCGTCTTCATCCGCAACGCCAGTTCGACCAGCAAACAATCTCCCGCCTCGTGGCCATGGGCATCGTTGACCGCCTTGAAGCCATCGAGATCGATGTAGGCCACCGCGAGGTGGCCTCCCCGACGACGCGCCTGTGCCATGCCAAGACCGAGGCGGTCGTGCAGCAGCACGCGGTTCGGCAGACCAGTCAGCGCATCATAGTGGGCGATGTATTCGAGCTGCGTTTCATGCGCTTTTTGCGCCGTGATATCCGAGAACAGGCCAACGAACTGCTGAATCTGCCCCCGATCGTCCCTCACTGCGCTCACGGTCAGCCACTCGACGAACTCCTCCCCCAAGTATCGCCGGTTCCACAACTCGCCTTGCCACTGCCCTTCGTTGCGAAGGGACTGCCACATCGCCGCATAAAACACCTCATCGTGCCGTCCCGACGAGAGGATGCGGGGATTCCGGCCGATCACCTGCTCTCGCGAATAGCCGGTGATGCGACTGAAGGCTGCGTTCACGTCCAGGATCGTGCCGCCAGCATCGGTGATCATGATGCCTTCGTTGGCATGAGTGAAAACACTCGCTGCCAGCCTGCGCCCCTCCTCCGCACGCTCACGCTCAAGCTCCGCGCTGACCCGGTCATCAAACACATCCATCAACACCTGCAACGCGCCGCAGTCGTGCAGGCGTTGACGCTTGATGCACACCATCATCCCGAGCCGTTCACCGTCCCTCGCGAACAGTGGAACAGCACAGTACGCTTCGGCTTTCCACTCGGCCAGCAGAGGGTCATGCGGAAAAAGGCGGCATGCATCCTCTGCATGGATCAACGTGCTGCGCCCCACCACTTCGCCACACGGAGACGCCGCCAGTGAGTATTCGAACGATGCCATTGGCTTGCCGGCGGCCCACCCTGCCCGTACTTCCAGCAGCTTGCCGCCCGCAACGAGTTGCCCCACGAAAGCCGCGTCGAGTTCAAGGGCATCGACGAGATGGCGGCTCACCGCCTCGAAAAAAGCGCTCCCTGACAGCACCGCATAGCGGGCTGCAAGCGCTTCGAGCGCCATCTCCACCCGCTTGCGCGCGGAAATATCGGTGCAATAGCCGATATAGCCAATAAAGCGCCCGTCGCTGTCGTAGCGCGGATTTCCCTCGTCGAGCAGCCAGCGATAGCTTCCATCGGCATGCTGCAGCCGGTATTCCATCGCAAAGCGCTGGCGACGTTCGAACGCACCAACATAGGTATCGAGACAGCGCCGGCGATCGTCCGGATGCACCCCCTCAAACCAGCCCTTGCCGGTCTCCTCTTTGAGCGTCCGACCGGTAAAACGAAGCCACGGCTCATTGAAGTAGTCGCAGCCCATATCGGTGCCCGCCGTCCAGATCAATGCCGCACTGCTGTTTGCCAGCGTGCGGAAGTGCTGCTCACTATCGCGCAGGGCCTGCTGGGCCTCGTCCCGCTCCTTTTCGATCCTTAGCGCCATGACCATGCTGGCGCAAATGGTCAGCATGGGTTCGAGCTCGTCCACCAGCTCTTCATCGTAACCATCTGGCGTATTGGCCAGCCCGACCGTCCCGATCAGGGCGCCGCCATGAAAGAACGGCAGCCCGAGGAAAGCGCGCAAGGGCGGATGGCCGGGCGGCAGGCCACCACTGCGCGGGTCATCCGCCGGCGAGTTGGCGATGACCGGACCGCCAGTATGGACCACCGCGCCGAAGAGATTGTCGAGCCGGTGAAACTCGAAGCGCCCGGCACTCATCCGCTCGTAGGTCTCGTGCGTTTCCTCACTCCAGGCAATATTGGTCAGTCCATGCATGCGCAGGAAGGGCGTGCCGGCAGCGTCGTGAAGCACCTCACCGATGAAACCGTACTCGCTGCCTGAAAGCACGAGCAAATGACCGAGCATCGCCTCGAAGGTACTGCGGGCCGGCCCTCCAGCCAGGAAACCCTCCTGCAGCTTCGCGAGCATGGCGAGCATGGCCGCCTGTCGCTGGAGACGCCAGGTCAGCCTCGGGATCACGCTTTGCTCCGCGCGCTCGACCGCAGCCAGGACCCCTGTACCTTCCAGCGAAACCAAGGGCGGTGCAAATAGCGGGTCGGGTTCCGACACTGTGTTCTCCATATCTCGGGGTTGACCGGGAATCATACTGCTGACATCAGGACGCCGATATAGGACACCGTGACCATGCAGCCTCGAATGGAACAGGGGCACGACCCTTGCGGATCGCACCCCTGTCCAAAACCCTGAGCAGCGGAATTCAGGCTGCGCGGTGGGCTGCCAGCTTCAGCCAGGTATCGACCACTGTATCCGGGTTCAGCGAAATGGTCTGGATGCCCTCGTCCATCAGCCACTCGGCGAAGTCAGCATGGTCCGACGGCCCCTGGCCACAGATGCCGACGTACTTGCCCAGCTTGTTGGCCGCCTGGATTGCCATCGACAGCAACTGTTTGACCGCAGGATCGCGCTCGTCGAAGGCGTGCGCCACCAGGCCCGAGTCACGATCCAGACCCAGCGTGAGCTGGGTAAGGTCGTTCGAGCCGATCGAAAAGCCGTCGAAGTACTGCAGGAACTGCTCGGCAAGGATGGCGTTGGACGGGATCTCGCACATCATGATCAGCTTGAGATCGTTGCTGCCGCGCTTCAGGCCGTGAGCGGCCAGCAGATCCACGACGCCGGCCGCTTCTTCCAGGTTGCGCACGAAGGGGATCATGATCTGGACGTTGGTCAGCCCCAGCTCGTTGCGCACCTTCTTCATCGCTGCCACTTCCATCTCGAAGCAGTCACGGAAAGTGTGTGCGATATAACGCGAGGCTCCGCGGAAACCGAGCATTGGATTCTCTTCTTCCGGCTCGTAGATTTCCCCACCCAGCAGCTTGCGGTATTCGTTTGACTTGAAGTCGGACATGCGCACGATGACAGGCTTCGGGTAGAAGGCTGCGGCGATGGTGGCCACGCCTTCAACCAGCTTCTCGATGAAGAACTGCTTCGGCGTCGCATAGCCACGCGAACGGCGATTGATCTCGTCGCGCAGGCTGGCTGGCACCTGACCCAGGTCGAGGATCGCCTTCGGGTGGATGCCGATCATGTTGTTGATGACGAATTCAAGGCGCGCCAAGCCAACACCTTCGTTGGGGATCTGCGCGAACTCGAAGGCAAGCTCGGGATTGCCCACGTTCATCATGATCTTCACCGGGATGTCGGGCAGGTTGCCCATGTCGGTGGTGATGACCTCGAACTCAAGCTTGCCGCGATACACGTAGCCGGTGTCGCCTTCGGCGCAGGACACGGTGACGGATTCGCCTTCGTGCAACACGTCGGTCGCATTGCCGCACCCAACGATGGCGGGAATACCCAACTCGCGCGCGATGATCGCGGCGTGGCAGGTGCGGCCGCCACGGTTGGTGACGATGGCTGCGGCCCGCTTCATCACCGGCTCCCAGTTGGGGTCGGTCATGTCGGTGACGAGCACGTCGCCCGGTTGCACGCGGTTCATTTCGGAAGCGTCGCTGACAACACGCACCACGCCGGCGCCAATCTTCTGGCCGATTGCGCGGCCGTGGGTCATCGCCTTGCCATACTGCTTCAGACGGTACTTCTCCATCACATGGCCGCTACCCTGGCTCTTCACCGTTTCGGGACGCGCCTGCAGAATGTAAAGCCTGCCGTCGTCGCCATCCTTGCCCCACTCGATGTCCATCGGGCGGCCGTAGTGTTGCTCGATGATCACCGCATAGCGTGCCAGTTCGAGCACATCCTCGTCCGTCAGCGAGAAGCGGTTGCGGTCCGCTTCCGGCACGTCGATGGTGCGCACGGACTTGCCCGCCACCGCCTTGTCGGTAAACACCATCTTGATCAGCTTGGAGCCGAGGTTACGGCGAATGATGGCCGGCTTGCCAAGCGCAAGGGTCGGCTTGTGGACATAGAACTCGTCCGGGTTAACGGCGCCTTGCACCACGGTCTCGCCCAGCCCGTAGGACGCGGTGATGAACACCACCTGATCGAAGCCGGACTCGGTATCGATCGAGAACATCACGCCCGAGGCGCCCGAGTCGGAGCGCACCATGCGCTGCACGCCAGCCGACAGCGCAACGTCCGCATGAGCAAAGTCCTTGTGCACGCGGTAGGCAATGGCCCTGTCGTTGTACAGCGAAGCGAATACTTCCTTCATCGCGTGCAGGATGTTCTCGTAGCCGTGAATATTGAGGAAGGTTTCCTGCTGGCCGGCGAAGGACGCGTCCGGCAGGTCTTCGGCAGTGGCCGAAGAACGCACGGCAAAACTGCCCTCACCTTCTGCGGTAATCTTGTCGTAGGCGGTCTTGATTTCCGCTGCGAGCCGGGCCGGAAAGGGCAACTCGATGATCCACTCGCGAATCTGCGCACCCGTCCTGACCAGCGCATCGACGTCATCGACGTCGAGCGCGTCGAGCGCGGCGTTGATGCGGTCAGCCAGACCATTGTGAGCGAGGAATTCGCGATAGGCTTCCGCCGTGGTCGCAAAGCCGCCCGGCACGCGCACGCTGGCCGGAAGCTGACTGATCATCTCGCCGAGCGAGGCGTTCTTGCCGCCGACCTTGTCGACGTCGGTCATGCGCAGTTCGTTGAAGGGGATCACATAGCGAGTCATGGCTGGCCTTCCGCAAAAGGGAGATAGAAAGCAAAATAGGATTTTAACGGTTTATTGTGCTCTGCCGCACGACAGGGTTTGCCCCAATACCCGCTCGGCCATGGTAGCCGACGAACACAGGTATTCATCATGAGTGAAGTGTCCATCCGCACCGTCTTCTTTGTCTCCGACGGCACCGGCATTACCGCCGAAACCCTTGGCCACAGCCTGCTTGCGCAGTTTCCGGAGAGCCGGTTCAGACAGGTGCGCGCACCTTTCGTCGACAACATCGACAAGGCCATCGACTGTTCAGCGGAGATTCGCGAGGCAGGCGAGGCCGATGGAGTACGCCCGATCGTGTTCAGCACGCTGGTCAGCGAAGACACGGTTGCTGCGCTGCACAAGGCTGATGCCCTGTTCCTCGATCTATTCGATCGCTTCATCGGGCCGCTCGAAGCCGAGCTTGGTCAGCGTTCGACACATGCGGTCGGCCGTTTCCATGGCATCGCCGACAGCCTGAACTACAAGCACCGCATCGAAGCCATCAACTTTGCCATGGCGCACGATGATGGCGTGTCGAACGTCGGTGAACTGGCCGAAGCCGACGTCGTGCTGGTTGGTGTTTCACGCTCTGGCAAGACGCCAACCAGCCTTTACCTGGCGATGCAGTTCGGCGTCAAGGCGGCGAACTATCCGCTGATTCCAGAAGACTTCGAGCGCAACAAACTACCCGGCGAACTGCACAAGTACCGCAGCAAACTGTTCGGGCTCACCATCGCTCCCGAGCGCCTGTCCCAGATCCGCCAGGAACGCCGCCCCAACAGCCGCTATGCCTCACTGGACAACTGCCGCTACGAAATCGACGCCGCGCAAAAGCTGATGCGCCGCGAGAACATTCGCTGGCTGGACTCGACCACCAAGTCGATCGAGGAAATCTCCGCCACCATCCTGCAGACCGTGCGCGTCGATCGCCCCGGTTTCTGAGCCCCTTGTACGCCCCTCGAGGGCCCCAACTCCGGCGAGTCCTGCCCGTTCGGCTAGAATACGGTTACACGCGCCCGGCATCGCCGATGCGGGCGCCACCGAACAGAGCAACAGGACTCCTCAATGAAAAGAACGCGCCTCAAGCGCCGCGGCGGCCTCGGACGCATCGCAGAACGGCTGGTCTGGCTGGCAAATGGCCTTGCCGAATCGAGCAGCCGGATTGAAGACCGTCACTGGGAACAGCAACTGACTCGCGCCCTCGACCAACATCTTACCGATGCCGACGACGAAGCGCTCAACACGGCGCTCGATCACCTCTACAGCGCCGAACCGCTCGCCTACGATGAACTTGCCGACTTCATCGAATCACGCGCGGAGTGCGCCGCTGGTGCCTTCGCCGAACACGATGTGGTGCTCATCGCCGCCCCGATTCTGGCGTGGTCGCGCTTCCGCATTCCGGCTACGCTCGTCCCGCCCGCCACGCTGGCCAACCTGCGCGTGCAGCTTCAGGCCCACGTGCTGGCCAAGGGCGCGCACCTGGCCATCGCCGATTTCCTCTTCAGCCCTGATCAATTGCCCCAGGGCTATTGCGCAACGGCCGAACTTGCCAAGGTGCTCGGGACCACGGCCATGGACAACCACGACCTGCACGTCGACACCGCAGGCATGCCCGAGACCAGCCAATTTTTGTCCGATACCCGCTACCTGCTTGCCGCTGTAAGCGTGCCTCGTGGCAACCCAATCTTCCGCTGGCAGGAGGAAGACGGCAGCCGTACCACGGCACACGAACAATGGCGCGTGCAGGGGGGTGCTTGCCTGACCCCGCTGCTGCCCGGCTGCACGGTTGAACTGGTATTGCCCGAATCCTATTTCGCCGCCAGCCGCGCGGCGGACAAGGACGGCCGCCCCTATTCGATCCGCGCCTCCGTCGCCTATCTGGGCACCGCACTCGAAACACCGCCCGCCAACCTGCGTGCCATCATCGCCCCCTTCTGGGACCAGGAGCTAGAGGAATACCGTGTCGGGTTCACGACGCGTGACAGCGATCAAATCGTGCACGGTCTGGTCTGGCCGCTACTTGGCGCCGAGGACGACAGCGCCGACTGCGCAGCGCAGATTGAAGCTGTACTGCGCGAATCCGGCATCACCGACGTCGTGCACCTCGATCACCCGTTTCCGCTCGAATACTGCGACGACTGCGGCGCCCCGATGTACCCCTCTCCGGAGGGCGAAGTCGTTCATGCCGAAATGCCGGAAGAACACATGGAACAAATGCCGCGCCATCTGCACTAAATCCATGTACTTCGTTCACCGGATGACAGGACCATGAGCCGCAAAATCACAAAGACCGACGCCGAATGGCGCGCGCAGTTGACCGACATGCAGTACCGGGTCACCCGCGAAAAAGGCACCGAACGCGCCTTCAGCGGGCCATACTGGGACGTGTGGGACAAGGGCGCGTACAACTGCGCATGCTGTGGCGCGCCGCTGTTCCACTCCGAACACAAGTTCGACGCCGGCTGCGGCTGGCCCAGCTTCTGGAGCGCAGCCGAGGCAGACAACATCGACACTGAAACCGATCGCAGCCATTTCATGATGCGCACCGAAGTGCTGTGCAAGCAATGCGGCGCCCACTTGGGCCATGTGTTCGAAGATGGTCCGCAACCCAGCGGTTTGCGCTATTGCATCAATTCCGCGTCGATCGATCTGGAAAAAGACGCTGAGTAAGGACAGAGGCAAGGGTTGTGATCAGTCCCCCCGTTCCAGCGGGCTTCGAAGATAAAAAAAACCCGCGTCAGCCTTTCGGCCGCGCGGGTTTTTACTGGGTGGAGACTGCGCTTACACGCGTTCCCAGATCGTGGTGATGCCCTGACCGCCGCCGATGCACATCGTGGCGATGCCATAGCGGCCATTGGTGCGGATCAGCTCGTGCAGCAGCTTGGTGATGATCACCGAGCCCGTCGCGCCCACCGGGTGACCCAGCGCAATAGCGCCACCGTTCGGGTTCACCTTGGCGGTGTCCAGATCCAGCGCACGATTGACCGTAATCGACTGCGCGGCAAAGGCTTCGTTGGACTCGATCACGTCGATCTGATCCAGCTTCAGGCCGGCGCGTTGCAGTGCCAGCTTGGTCGCGGGGATCGGGCCTTCTCCCATGATCTCGTTTGGCACACCGGCGATGGCGTACGACACCAGACGCGCGATCGGTTTTTGCCCGGCTGAGGCCGCCTTGGCCGCATCGGCCAGCACCAGGAAGGCAGCGGCGTCGTTGATGCCCGACGCGTTGCCGGCGGTAACCGAACCATCCTTCTTGAACGCCGGCTTCATCTTGCCCAGCGCTTCCATGGTGGCCATGCGCGGATGTTCGTCGGTGTCGAACACCACGGTGCCCTTGCGGGTTTCGAAAGTGATCGGAACGATCTGGCTCTTGAAACGGCCCTCAGCAATTGCCGCAGCAGCCCGCTTTTGCGACTCGAGCGCGAAAGCATCCTGCTCTTCCCGCGTAATGCCGTTCTTGGTGCACAGGTTCTCGGCGGTGATGCCCATGTGGCCCACACCGAACGGGTCGGTCAGCACGGCAACCATGGAGTCGATCGCCTTGGTATCGCCCATCCGCGCACCGTTGCGCAGGGCGGGCATCAGGTAGGCACCGCGCGACATCACTTCAACGCCGCCACCGATAGCGT
>DAORUJ010000098.1:0-12539 GCA_035433105.1 Thauera sp. | reverse complement strand
TCCTCGGCGAGGCTGAAGCGCAGCGTCACCGCCTGATCGTGGCTGACATCCAGCAAGTCGGCAGCGGCGGCTTCCAGCTCGCGGCGCAACAGGCCTTCCAGCGCATAGGGCACGGTGCAGGCCAGCACCTTCAAGCGCACGATCGGCACCTTGGTCGCGGTGAGCAGCGCTTGAGCCACGGCGTCGGTGTAGGCGCGCACCAGCCCACCCGCGCCCAGTTTGACGCCACCAAAGTAGCGCACCACGGTGGCAAGCACGCCGTCCAGGTCTTGATGGCGCAGCACCTCAAACATGGGCCGCCCGGCGGTGCCGCTCGGCTCGCCATCATCCACCGCTGCCGACTGCCCGCCCGCCAGCAGCGCCCAGCACACATGGCGTGCGCCGGGGTGTTGCGCCCACAGTTCGGCCACCACCTTTTGCGCGCTGGCGCGGTCGGCCATCGGCTGCACGCAGCCGATGAAGCGGCTCTTCTTGATGATGAGCTCGCTATGGACCGGAGCGGCGAGGGTCTGTGCCATGGCGCTTTTAGTCAGCCCAGGCGGGGGTCGTCGAGATGCTCGAGGAGCGGGCGCAGGATGCGCGGTGCGAGCTCGTAGAAGCGCGCATCGGGCAGGTCTTTCTCCCCGCGGAGTGCGAGGCGATAGGCGGGATCGTTCGCCTCGCCGAAGTCGGCGTTGCGCCCGCCCCGCCATTTATTCTCTGCGGCAGGAGGCTTCTCGCCTCCAAGCATGTGGGCCCAGGCCGATTTGGGGAAGAAATGCAGGGGCTGACTCAGACCCTCACGGTACAGCGCGAGCAAGCTCTGCAGTTCCGCCTGCGCGCGCGCGGGCTCGAGCGGCAGGAAGTGAAACTCGCCGTTGCGCGACAGGCCGCGCGCCGCCGCCAGCAGCACAGATGAAAGCGTAGAGGGAGGCACTGCGGACGACACTGCGGGCGGCGCCGCGCACAGCAGCAAGTGCGCAAACCAGGTCGCCAGATAATCGCCCACGCGGCTGTCGTCGTAGCGCGCATGAAGATAGCCGCCGGGATGTAGGTCGGTGAAGGCTGCGGACAAAGACCAGTCTTCGCCATCCAGGGTGGTTTCGTAGTGCGCAAGATGCGGCGCCAGCCTGTCGCCCTGCAGGAGCTGATGCTGACGCTGGGCAAAGGCTTGCAGGCTGGCGAGCTCGCGTTCGAGTGCGCTCTTGCCCAGAGCGCCGGCCGGATATTCACCGCCGGCGCGCGCAAGCGCCCACAGTTCAGCGGCAGCCGTGGCGGACACTGCCTGCGCAAGCTCGGCATCGGTGCGCGTCAGCCGATTCTGCAACACCGGCAACAAGCGCTGCGCAAGGGCCTGATGTGCCGCCCAGTCGGGCAGCAGAGGCTCGACGTCGTCGAGCTCCTCCTCCGCCTCGGGCAGATCGAGCCCAACCCGATGACGCAGCAGATAGCGGCAGGGGTTGGCAAAGAAGCGCGTCAGTTGCAGCAGATCCACAGCGCGCCATGCGGCTTCGGGGGCTGAAAGTGGCGTGGCAAAGAAGGGGGTTTCATCGTCGCGGGTGAGGCCGTCTTCTTCAGCGCCATCCTCCTCTGCATCGTTGGCGGCCCCACTGGACGGCAGTGCTATCCCCACAGGAGTCGCGGCGTCGGCTGACACCCGCTTTTGGGCCGCATCCAGCCGGCTGGCAAGGGCATGGGCGTAGTCCGTGTTGAAACTCGTCAGGCGCGCGTCAGAACGATCACGGGCGACGAAGTAATCGGCGGCGAAGGCCTGCAGCGGATGGTGGAGCCGCAGGCGTTCGCGCGCGTCCGCGAGCGCCTGCGGCTGGCCCGCCTCGGCGGTGGTGGCAATGGCGAGGACGTCGAGCAGTTCATCGACGAGCACCGAGGGCGGCAAGGCCGAACCGTCACGTACGCTGCGCCCGACATAGGACAGATGCAGCACTTCGCGCGCCGACAGGATGAGGTCGAGAAAGAGGTTGCGGTCGTCGAGCCGGCGCTGACGGTCGCCGGCCTGCGGGCGGGCGGCCATGAGGTCGAATTCGGCCGGACGATCGCTACCGGGGAAGGCGCCCTGGTCCATGCCGATCAGACACACGACGCGATACGGCAGGCTGCGCAGCGCCGACAGGGCGGAAAAGGTGACCGTGCCACCGGGTACGCCGCCGCGTGCCGGATCGTCGAGCAGCGCCAGCAGTGCGGGGTGCACCACGTCCAGCGCCAGCGGGGTATCGAGTTCGGCGGCGGCGACGTTGTCCGCCAGCGCGGCGATGGCCGCGCGCACTTCACGTTGCGCGTCCGCGTGTTCGGCACTGTCGCCGACCAGGCGCTCGAGCACCTCGTTGAGCACCGGGCGCCAGACCGCGCCGGTGTGGGGGCGCTGCAACTGCGTGCGCAGCAGCCGCAGGCTGTCGACATAGCGCCAGAAGCTGCCCAGTGCGAGCGCCGCCTGACCCTCGGGCGCCGCCGCGCCGATACGCGCGGCGAAGGTGGTCTGCTGCGCGGCCGGGCCCGCGGCCCAGGCCATAAACAGGCGGTGCAGGCCTTCTTCCAGGGTGTGGGCGGGCGCTGGGCTGATCACGTCGCCGCCCTCTTCTTTAGCTACTGCGCCTTCAGTACCGGTGCTTTCTGCATCCAGCCCCCAGCGCACGCCGGCCTCGCGCAGCCAGGCGTGAATCGTTTCGAGTTCCGTATTGCCCAGGCCAAAGTGCGCGGCCACCGGTGCCTGCTGCAACAGATCGAACACGCGGCTGGCGGGGAAACGACTCGCGGCGAGTTGCAAGGCCTGGTCGAGCACCTTCGCCAGCGGGTTGTCCTGCGTGCCGCCCAGACCCGTGATGCGCCACGGAATGCGGCGCTCGACGGGAGCGGTGCCGAACACCGCCTCGATCAGCGGCGCTGCCTGCTCGAGATCGGGCATCAGCACCACGATGTCGGACGGGCGCAGGGCATCGGGCGTGTTGGCATGGAGCTTGAACAGGCCAAGCAGGCGGTCTTGCAGCACCTCGAGTTCGCGTGTGCGCGAATGGCAGACCTGCACCTCGATGCTGCGATCGGCGGCGGCCAGGTGCACACTCGCCGGCTTGAGTTCTTGCAGATCCAGAATGGCGTTCTGCAAGCGCGCGAGCAGATGATGCGCAGGATGGGGCGCAAAGGCGGCGTCTTCTTCCACCTCATGCTCGCCCTCGAACAGCAGCCCGATATGGGCGCGCGTCTGCTTGCCCCAGGCGGCGAGCAGGCTGTTGCCAGTTTCGAAGAACATGTCTTTTTGCTGCGCCGCGAGCCAGGACAGGCGGCGCGCGTCGACGATGTCGAACCAGAACTCGCGACAGGGGTTGAGCACGTACAGGTGCACATCCACCACCCGCGACAATTCGCGCAGCATGTCGAGATAGAGCGGTGGCAGCGCCGGCAAGGCAAACACATGGACCGTGCTCGGCAGGCCGACGGCGGCGAGTTCTGCGGCCGACATCGCCGTGACCCGACGCAGAAAAGCCTGGGCGGGGTGCTCCTGACGCAAGGCCAGACTGTCGCGGATACGACGCCACAAGGCCGCCTGCCAGGCCTCATCCTCGCGTTCGACCGCAGAAGCGCCCGCCTCCAGCACCGTTCCGCGACCACTGCCCCAGATATCGAGCCAGCGCGGGCGGTAAGTCAGGTAGTGGTCGAACACGCGGGCAATGCGCTCGGCAAGCTCGAAGCGCATGCGCGCATCTGCCGGCGCCAGATAACGCGCCAGGCGAGGATGCGCCGTCACCCACCCGCCACGCTCATGTGCGCAATCGAGCAAGCCATGGATGCGCCAGGTCAGTACTGCGACCGCAAAGGGCGAGCGTTCCGCCACCGGCACGACACGGCCGATCTGCTGCCACAACCACTGCGCGAGATAGTCGAACTGCAGATTGGCGCTGACACCTTCACGGTCAGCGACAGCCAGCTCAAGCTTGCGCCGCAGGGCACTGCTGGGCACCACCACCTGACGCTGGCCGAACGGACCCGGCTGCTCGCCGCCCAGATGATCGAGCAAGGTGTCGAGCAGGATTTCGAAGCGGTTCGAGAAACTGAGATGGAACATGGGTGAGCCGGCACTCGCGCACTACCTGCCGGGGCAAGACCCGGTGCAGGGTAATCGGTCGAGCATTATACGGGCGTGGCGGGAAAGCCCCGGCGGCACGGACGCCACAGGGCTAGCCCAGGGTCCCCGAGGCGGCTCCCTTCAGGGACTAGCCGGCGGGCGGCGCACCGGACTCGACTGCACCGGAGGCCTTGTATTCCGACACACGGCCGCGGCCCGCACGCTTGACGACGTAGCAGGCGTGATCGGCCTCGCGCAGCACGTCAGCCACACTCGTCGTCCTGCCGTCGATCATCACAAAGCCGATGCTGGCGCCGATGCGGAATTCGCGGCCCGCCCACTCGAAACGCAAATCGGCCACCGCCTTGCACATTCCCTCGGCAATCCGCTGCACGGCTTCGCTGGAACAGCCGCGCAGAATCATCGCAAACTCGTCACCGCCAATGCGGCAGACGAAATCCTCGGCGCGCAAGCGCTGACGGATCAGATCGGCCACAGCACGCAGCAGGGCATCGCCTGCCGCATGGCCGGCGCTGTCATTGACCACCTTGAAGTGATCGAGGTCGATGAAGCACAGTGCCCCGCGGTCTCCCGCGCGACGCGAGGCCGCAACCGTTTCCTCCAGCACCCGCTCGAACGCGCGCCGGTTGGGCAGCGCGGTGAGGGGGTCGTGCAGCGCCTGATGGGCGAGCTGTTCCGTCGCCTCGTCGATACGGACCTGCAAGGTCTGGTGCGCGTTGGCAATCGAGCGTGCCATGGAATTGAAGCCGCGCTGCAAGGCTCGCAGCTCTTCGCTGCCGGCCTGGTCGGCCACCTGCACGTCGAGCTCGCCTGCCGCCATCTGCTCCACGGCGTCGACCAGGCGCGCCACCGGCTCACCGACCGAATTGGCCAGACGCACGGCGAGGACTGCGGTCATGAGCAGCGTTGCAAGCGCAAGCGCAATGATTGCAAGCTGGGTTGCGCGCCACTCCGCCTCATGCGCGCCGGTGTCGATCTGGACATACGCCCAGCCCACCGGCGCTGCGTCACTGTCTGGCGCCGCACGCAACTCGTCCACGATCAGCGGCACGCTCAGCACGGGTGCGGCAAACACCTTGCGCCCCGGGCCCTGGTCAACGCACATCGCCGCACCAACGGCGCGCACCTGCGACGCATCGAACATCAAGGGCCCGCCGCGCTGGGCGATGACGCTGCCCTCGCGGTCGTAGAGCACGGCCGCGACGACGTCCTGCTGACTGTGCAGCGCGCCCAGCACACTGTCGAGGATGTCGGCGTTACCTGAAATAACCCCGTACTCGGCCGCCGGCGCGAGGAAGCTGACGATGGCGAGGCCGCGCTGGGCGATCGCGTTTTCGGTCATGCGCTCGCCACGCACCAGAAGCACACCCGCCAGCAACGCGAGCACCAGCGACACCGGCAGCAACACGGTGAGCAACAGGCGATTGCGCAGACTCAGGCGCGAAGCGTTCATGACTTCTCGCCCCCTGCGGTCAAACGCCGCAGTTCATCGTCATCGGGAACGCGGATGCCCAGCGCACGCGCAACCTGGCGATTGACCGCGATTTCGAAGGACGCGGGCCCGCGCAAACCAGGCAGCTTGAGCGTTTTGCCGCTGCCTGCATCCAGCCAGCTGGCGACATCGGCGGCAACGCTTTCGGGGGTGCTGAACACGGCCGCCAGCGCACCGGCTTCCACATAGGCGCGAGAGAACGCAATGACCGGCTTCTGGAAGCGATAGCTGGTGAGCAGGATGGCCCGTGCCGACGACGGCCGCGACAGCAGCGGATCGGGAATGGCGATGAAGGCGTCACTGCCGCGCAGCACCGTCTCAAGTCCGGCGATCAACTCCGACTCCTTGGAAACCACGCTGGCCAGCAGACCGAAACCGGCTTCGGGCGCAACCGCCTGCAGCTCCCTGCCGCTCAGCATGGCTTCGCCGAACAGCACACCGATGCGCTGACTGTCAGGCAACACCGCGCGCAACAGCCGCAGCTGGCGCTCCGCCGGCTGGTCCAGCGTGAAGGCAGACAGTTCGGCCAGGGGAAAGCGCTTGCGCAAGGCGTTGAAACGCTCACGCCCGAGCATGACCCCAAGCGTCGGGCCGGCGGGGCGCTGCAGCACGGCCGCCAGCGCGGCCTCGCCGTTGGCGATGACGATATCTGCGCGCGCAATCAGGGCATCGTCGAGCGTGCCATCCACTGACCCGGCATCGATCACCCGATGTCCGGCAGCCGCCGCAGCACGCACGAAAGTCTCGGTAAATACCTCGTAGGGGCCGCTGCGTTGTGACACCACCAGCGCCACCTCGAAGGCCGACGCCACGAGCGGCAGGCACAACAGCAGCCCGAGCAGCAGACGGTACAGAGGGGCACGGAGTCGATTCATGACCTGCTTTACCAGCCCAGGCTCAGACTGAGGTGCAGCCGCGGTTCATGACGGTACTTGCGCTCATAAAACTCGGGGTAGCGGCCATTGACGCTCTGCGCCACGATCGCAATCTCATTGTTCGCACCCGGACGGCCGAACGCCCTGGCGAGTCTGAGATCGAGCCGACGCGTATCGGCAACCCTGTCCCCGTCATTGAGCCAGTACATGTCGCCCTGGTAATAGAAGCCCGCACTGGCCGTCCAGCGCTGTGCGAACTCCTTGATCAGCAGCAGCGAGCTGATCGTGCTCGGCGCGCTGAGTTCGAAGTCACCGTCCGAGGCGCCTGCCTTTGCATCGATGTCGATGACGGCGGTCGACAAGATCACCCGCCCCACGCCAGGCCGCCGCCAGTCGAGCGAAAACTCGGCGCCATGGCGGGTCAGCGCAGCAGAGTTTACGAAGCGGAACTGTTTCGGCGGACGATCGAAGGGATAAGGAAATGGCTCGTAGTTCGCCGGCGGAGGACAGTTCGCCTGATAGACGAAGCAACTGCGGGAGTCCAGGTAGCGCGAGTAGCGCTCGTGGAAGGCACGTACGTCGAGGCCCAGGCCGATTTCCCGCCAGTGCGCGACGTAGCCGATTTCAACGTGTTCGACACGCTCCGGCTCCACCGTGTCAAAGGTGCGGACACCGACCCACTTGACCTTGTCACCCACCCGAATCACTTCTTCGGCACTGGACTCGAAGAACGACGGCGCGCGATAAGAAATGCCCGATGACACGCGAACGACGGACGCCTCGTTCAAGGCGTAGTTGGCGCTCAGGCGGGGCGACAACAAGGTGCCGCTGAAGTAGTGATCCTCGAGGGTCGCCCCCATGTCCAGCTTGAGCTTGGGGGTGGCGTCCCAGGTCAGGGTTCCGAACAACTGGCTGCTGCTTCCCTTGAGCGCATGATCGGCATTGAAGTAGTGCACCGACTCCACCGACTCGCGACGCACACCGACACCAATCAGCGTGCGCCAGGCGGGCGCGAGGCGCGCGGTGTATTGCAGTTCGATCTCGTCACGCTGGCCGTCGGTATTCATGTCGATCGGTATCAGAGGCGGCGTTCGCCTCACCCAGCCAGCGCGAAAGCGTTCCGCCTGATGGCTCAGATGCAGCGCAAGCTCGGCATCGGCACCCAGGCTGCGCAGCCAGGAAAGATGGAAGAACTGCGAGCGGGTTTCCTCGTCACGCAGCGGCTCCGCAAGGTCGAGATCATTGCCACGCTCGGCGGAACCCTCATTGACTGCAAGGTGCAGGTTGATCTCGTCACTGGCGGTAATCTGCTGCGTGGCGCTGAAGCTGACGAGCGTGTTGCGAACCTGTTCGGCCTCGGTCGGCACCCGGGTCCGATCGTCGAAACGCGGACGGAAATTTTCGGCCTTACGCTGGGACGCAGAAAGCCGCCAGTCGATACCCGCAGCAGTCAAGCCATTACCGCGAAATGCGACATCAACCAGCCCGCCCTGACCGACCTGGGAGACGAGGCTGAAGCCATCCTCGGTTAATGGAGAGCGGGTGATGATGTTGATGACGCCATCGAATGCATTGACCCCGTAGGCCGCACCATGCGCACCTCGAACCACCTCGATGCGATCAATGTCTTCCACCCGGATCGGCAGGTCTTGCCAGGCCGTATCACCCCGCAGGGGCCGATTGACGGTTCGCCCGTCAATCATCACCTTGATGCGCCGATCATAGGCGTCGGCCAGCCCATGGCGCGCAACGACAGGCGAGCCTTTCGGCCAGTCAGCCACCAAAAAGCCCGGCACCAGTCGCAGCAGGTCGTGGATCTCGGTAAAGCCCGAGGCCTTGATCATCTGCCGGTCGATGATCGTGACTGCAACCGGCGCATCGAGCGGCGACTGCGCCATGCGCGAAGCCGTCAACACGAGGGGCATGTCGCTAAAGAAGACATCCGCTGCCTGCAAGGGTGACGAGCAGGCAACGCTACTGATCGCACCTGCGCCAAGCAGGTACGCAAATTTTCGGACGGCAAACACCATAGATTGGAAACCGAAGCTGGGTTTGCTGCACATTGCACCCACAATGGGCGCTGGGTCCAGCCAAGGAAGACGCTGGCCGCGACAAGGCTCACGCTTGCGACATGATACCAGCGAGCCACGCACGAACCGTGCCTGCGCACCGCACCGCACTTGTTACACATGTTTTCCGGCGGCGGCGTCCCACCCCTTCGACCATCTGATCTCCGCCAGCTATCCTCGGTTCTTTCACCTCAAATCAAAATCGTCATGGCCCGCACTCACCCCGAAGGCTGGAAGCAGCTCCCCGCCGCTGGCGCGCACAGCCGCGAACGGGCCACGCTGGCCCAGCTCGCCGCTGCCCTGCCGGGCGAATGGACGATCTACCACGGCCTGCACTGGACCCGAGCCGAAGGCGTGCAGACCGCATTTGGCGAGATTTCCTTTGCCGTGGTCGGGCCGGGTGGCCGCGTGCTGCTGATCGAACAGCACGCCGGTTTTCTGGACGAAACGGCAGAGGGGCTGATGCGCCCAGGCAAACGTCGCGCGCAACACCTCAGCCACGAACTGGCACGCAGTGCCGATGCGCTGCGCGCCCGCCTGCGCCCCGTGCTGGAAGGCGCCGAACCGCAACTCGACATCCTGCTCTACTGCCCCGACTACACCGTGCGCCAGCCCGGCAGCGCCGGCCTGGACCCGGCGCGCATCGTCGATGCACCGCGGCGCGAGGCCTTCATCAGCATCATCGAATCGCTGACCCGCCCGCAGGAAGAGGATGCGCCTGCCGACCGTACGCGGCTGCACGCTCTCCACCGCTTCTTTGCCGACGTGCTCGAACTGGTACCGGACGTGCAGGCCCACATCGGTCAGGCCGACGATCTGACCACCCGTCTGTCTGGCGGCCTCACCGAATGGGCACGCCGCATCCACATGGCGCCCCACCGCTTGCGCGTGACTGCCACCGCCGGCAGCGGCAAGACCCAGCTCGCGCTGGCCGCCTACACCGACGCCCTCAACAGCGGCCGCCGACCACTTTACGTGTGCTACAACCGCCCGCTGGCCGACCACTTTGCCCACATCGCCCCGATCGGCGGCGAGGTCGCCACCTACCACCAGCTCTGCGACCGGCGCCTACGCGACGCCGGGCGCCGGCCGGCGTTCGGCGTCCCCGGCGCCTTTCGCCGCATGGAGGCGGACTTTGCCGCACTGGCGGCGTCACGACCGGAGCCTGCCTGGCAGTTCGACGAACTCATCATCGACGAAGGCCAGGACTTCATGGAGCCCTGGCGCGACGCCCTGCTCACGCTGCTCAAGCCCGATGGCCGCGCATGGTGGCTGGAAGACCCGCTGCAGAACCTCTACGACCGCCCGCCGGTGGCCCTGCCGGGCTGGGTCGGGCTGACTGCCGACACCAACTACCGCAGCCCCGCCGACGTGCTCGCCCTGCTCAACGCCCGCCTGCCGCTGCCCGCACCGATCCGCGCCGGCAGCCCGGTGGCCGACAGCGAACCCGAAGTACTGGCGTGGCAGGATGACGCCGGCCTGATGGAGAGCACCAAGCGTGCAATCACGCGCGCGCTGGGCCTGGGTTTTCGGCGCGAGATGATCGTGCTGCTCACCTTCCGTGGCCGCGAGCATTCGCGCTTCACCCCGCTCGAACAGCTCGGCCCCCACCGCCTGCGCGCCTTCACCGGTCGCTACGACCTGCTCGGCGAGCCCGAACACTCGCACGGCGAGTTGCTGATCGACTCGGTGTATCGCTTCAAGGGCCAGTCCGCGCCCTGCATCATCTTCACCGAGATCGACTTCGACACGCTCGACGAACTCACCATGCGCAAGCTCTTCGTCGGCGCCACGCGCGCGACAATGAAGCTGATCATGGTGGCATCCGAACGGACGGCGGCGCAGCTCTCACCACTGAGCTGAAAGCCAGCGAAGATCGGGTCGGGACGACGTGAAACCTGCCCCAGTCACACCAATGACACTTGCGAAGCGCTAAGGCTAAGCCACCGGCCGCACACTGAACACAGCGTCGTCGTCCCAGTGCTCAAGCAGGATGCGCTCGACGCGCTGCTGCCACAGCTCGCCGAAGCGGCGGCGCTCTGCCGCGTCGGCCTCGCCGCGCGCGCAACGACCAAAGAGCCGCGACAGATCGGGATCGGCCGGCACCTGCGAGAGATCACTGTCGACATCCACCGCCGCGCCGGTATCGAGCCGGGTGATGCGTATGGAGGAGTGCGTCTGCTCGCTGCCGAAATCGAGCAGTCCGCGACGAACGAAACGACCGCCAATGCCTTTGAAGCCCCCCTCGCCGGTGGCGCCGGTAAGCAGGGTCAGCACGCTGGCAGTGACGCCGGTGACCCCCTGACCGAGCAGATCAGCCACGTTGACGCTCACCCCGCCGCGCTGAGGAAGTGCATCGGGGTATAGGGCCGCCAGTGCGCGACAGCCAAGCACATAGGCCGCGGCCACGGTCGGGCAGGAGTGCCCGGCCAGCCTGACCACATCTGCGTAGGCGTACTCCAGCACGCCACCTTCGGCGGCACCGAGGAATTCGGCGAGAGGATCACACACCTGCAAACGCGGCACGGCATCGAAAAAGGCAGGAAAGTTCACTGAATGAGCTCCACAAGACGTCGCCTCGGCGACTGTTCATGGATTGTCCGCAGCGCTGTGGCGCTGCGCCTTGATGCACCTCAGGTGTTTGGCCTACCCGCACCCATGCATGTCGACGACGGCTCCATCCCGCAACTCGCAGGACTCACGCTCGGGGCAGGTACAATTGCGACCACTTTTTCTCCAACCAGCCCGGCTGGCACACATCGACATGAATAGCCCGATCTCCCTCAAGCAACTTCCGCAAACGAAGCTCTTCGGCAAGGGCGACGTGTTCGTGCTGTTTGGCGAACTCTTCGGACGCGGCTACGCCAGCGGCCTGGTGAATGAAGCACGCAAGGCGGGCATGGAGATCATCGGCATCACCGTCGGTCGCCGCGACGAGAACAACGGCTTACGCGCCTTGAACGCCGAGGAGCTGGCGGCGGCCGAGGCCAACCTGGGTGGCCGGATCGTCAACCTGCCGCTGATGGCCGGCTTCGACATGGATGCACCGGCGGGCGAGCCGACCCCGACCGAGCTGCTCAACAAGATGACGCTAAAGACCTGGGAGCAGGACACGCTCGACTGGGCACACATCGAGAAATGCCGTGCGCTCGGCACCCAGCGCTTCAAGGACGGCGTGGCCGAGGTCATGCGTCAGCTCGATGGCATGATCGGCGACGGTCGCAACGTCTTCTTCGCCCACACCATGGCGGGCGGCATCCCGCGCGCCAAAGTGTTCATGGTGATCGCCAACCGCATCTACAAGGGCCGCGGCGACCGCTTCATGCCGTCGCAGAGCCTGGTCGACAGCGACCTGGGCAAGCTCATCCTGCAGAACTTCGACGAAGTCTCGGCCAACACCTTCGAGCACCTCATCGAAGGCAGCGCGGCGCTGCGCGCCCGCATCGAAGCCGCGGGCGGCCAGGTACGCTACACCGCCTACGGTTACCACGGCACCGAAGTCCTCATCGGCGACCGCTACCAGTGGCAGACCTACACCAACTACACCCAGGGCTACGCCAAAATGCGCCTCGAGCGCATCGCGCAGGCGGCGTGGGACCAGGGCGTCAAGGCGACGGTGTACAACTGTCCGGAAATCCGCACCAACTCCACCGACGTCTTTGCCGGCGTCGAGCTACCGCTGATCTCGCTGCTGCATGCGCTGAAGAAGGAAGGCGGTGGTGCCTGGGCCGAGTCGCAGTGGCAAGCCTGCCGCGCGCTGCTGGCCGAAGGTGTGACGCTGGAGGACGTGCTGCAGAAGCTCGCCGACTTCCAGGGCAGCGCGGTGATGCAGGCCTATCGCGACTTCGCCGCCTGGCCGATGCCCAACAGCGCCGCCCAGGCCGACCTGCAGATCGGCACCTCGGACGCCATCGTCAGCATGCACAAGGACCGCGGCGCACTGATCACCGACCTGCTCAGCACTCTGGTGCTGGAAGCGACCGGCACCCTGATGCTGCGCGAAAGCGCTGCACCCTCAGGACCGGTGC
>DAORUJ010000097.1:0-12611 GCA_035433105.1 Thauera sp. | reverse complement strand
GCCACCAACCAGCGAGGCATGCCCTGTTGATGTATAGACTAAGAAAAACGATTGACAACCAGTCCGGCGTCAGAGGCATTGACATGCACGCGCCGAAAGCTTCCTGTTTGCTTGCTTTCACCATGCGATTGGCCATGCTCAGGATCTGGCTGTCGCTGGCGGCGGGCTTGCGCTGACGACACATTGCACCAGTGCGGGCGCGGTCACTACAGGAGGTCTGTGGCGACCGCCAGTCCGGCGCCCCGAAACATCCTGAGCGGAGTAAAAACATGAACCGTGGAGCCCAGATCAATCTCTGGTACGTCCTCTTTGCCCTGATGGGCATCGTCCTGCTGCGGGACATCTGGGTGCAGACCCAGGCGATCGAGGCGATCCCCTATAGCCAGTTCGAGACCTATCTCGATCAGGGGGCGATCGAAAGCGTCACGATCGGCAGCACCACGATCAGTGGCAAGTTCAAGACTCCGCAGGACGGCAAGACCGGGTTCGTGACGACGCCTGTTTCGCCCGCTCTGGCCGAGCGCCTGGGGCATACCGGCGTGACCTATTCCGGCGCCGTTGAGAACACCTGGTTCACCACCCTGCTGTCCTGGATACTGCCGGCCTTGATCTTTGTCGGCATCTGGATGTTCCTGATCCGCAGGATGGGGGCGGCACAGGGCATGGGCGGTCTGACCTCCATCGGCAAGAGCAAGGCCAAGGTCTATGTCGAGAGCGACACCAAGGTCACGTTTGCCGATGTTGCCGGTGTGGACGAAGCCAAGGCGGAGTTACAGGAGGTCATCGATTTCCTGAAAAATCCCAAGGAATACGGCAGCCTTGGCGCGCGCATGCCCAAGGGTATCCTGCTGGTTGGTCCGCCGGGCACTGGCAAGACCTTGCTGGCACGCGCTGTTGCGGGCGAGGCGAGCGTGCCCTTTTTTTCGATCTCGGGATCCGAATTTGTCGAGATGTTCGTGGGCGTCGGCGCCGCGCGCGTGCGCGATTTGTTCGAGCAGGCGCGCAAGGCCGCGCCGGCCATCATCTTCATCGATGAGCTGGACGCATTGGGTCGCGCCCGTGGGGCCGGCATGATGCAAGGTGGCAACGACGAACGCGAACAGACCTTGAATCAGCTGTTGTCCGAGCTGGATGGCTTCGACCCGGGGCAGGGGGTCGTGTTGCTGTCGGCAACCAACCGGCCCGAGATTCTCGATCCCGCCTTACTGCGTGCTGGGCGCTTCGACCGCCAGGTGCTGGTGGACCGGCCCGACCGCGCAGGCAGGGTGCAAATACTGAAGGTGCACATGAAAAAGATCGTCCTCGGCCCTGACATGGGCGTGGACGACATCGCTGCCCTGACCACCGGGTTTTCGGGCGCCGATCTGGCCAATCTGGTCAACGAGGCGGCATTGCTGGCGACGCGGCGGCGCGGCAAGGTGGTGAGCATGGATGACTTCACCCATGCGATAGAGCGGATCGTGGCCGGCCTTGAAAAGCGCAACCGCCTGATCAACCCGCGCGAGCGCCGAATCGTGGCTTATCACGAGATGGGTCATGCGCTGGTCAGCATGGCCTTGCCGGGTGGGGACGCGGTGCACAAGGTGTCGATCATTCCGCGCGGTATCGGCGCGCTGGGCTATACGATTCAGCGCCCGACCGAGGATCGCTTCCTGATGACCGAGGATGAGTTGCGCGACAAGATTGCAGTGCTGATGGGCGGGCGCGCGGCGGAGAAGCTGGTGTTTGGTCATCTATCCACGGGGGCTGCCGACGACCTGGCGCGCGCCACCGATATTGCGCGCTCGATGGTGGCGCGTTACGGCATGGATGCGGGGCTCGGCAGCGTCAGCTACGAAACCGAAAAAAGCAGCTTTCTGGGTGGTCACACACCCGGCTATCTCGAGCGCAACTACAGCGAGGCGACAGCTCAGGCGATGGATGCCGCAGTGCGCGACGTCCTGAAGGACGTATCTGCGCAGGCCCTCAAAATCCTGACTGACAATCGCGACATCCTCGATCGTGCTGCCAGCCGTCTGCTGGAGGTCGAGACGCTGGACGAAGCAGCGCTACGCGAACTGGCTGGAGATATATGCCGCCGGGCGCCGAGCCCCGCGCAGTGACCGGCCTTTCGCCGACGATATCCAAAAAGGCCGGGGCGTGCGGTCGCGTGGCGGGACGGGCTGGTGGCCAGATATCAGCGATCCTTGCAGGCGTATCCGGCTCTCGGAGGGGCGGGCGCCTCTGTCGGCATTGATGCGTCATTGCCCCTATCGTCGTCAGTGCCCGCAGGGGCAAGCAATTGAGGTGGGCTCTGGAAGATTCGTAGTCTCAACGGACGATGATGTTCCGACGCGCTGTTCGCACAATGCTCCATCGCAAGAAACCTTCTCAGGGGGGAGCAAGCACGATGATCGATATTCGCGGACTGGCCTATTTCGTGGCCCAGATCGACGACATTAACGAGTGGAAGCGCTATGCCGAAGACGTACTCGGCATGATGACTTCTCCTGCGCCGGGTAACGGCTTGTACGTCAAGATGGACGAGCGCCCCTTCCGCATTCTGGTCGTTCCTGGCTCCGAGCGCCGTTATGCCGCGTCGGGCTGGGAGTTGGCCAATGAGCCGTCTTTCACGGCCGCACTGAGCGAGCTCGACGCCAAGGGCGTGGCCTATGAGCTGGCCGATGCCGCCACGGTTGCCCAGCGCGGCATGCAGGCGGTTGCGGTGCTGACCGATCCGTCGGGTAACCGTCACGAACTGTGCTGGGGGCATTTGTCCGACTGCCAGCCCTTCGTCTCGCCGCAGGGCGTGCCGCGTTTCCTGACTGGTGACATGGGCCTGGGCCACACGGTGATGCCGGCGCCCAACTTCGACGCCACGGCGGCCTTCTTCCGTGACGTGCTCGGATTCGGCGTGTCGGACATCTTCAACTTCCGTCCCGATCCCTCCGCACCGCCGGTGCGCATCCACTTCCTGCACTGCAACAACGTCCGTCACCACAGCCTGGCGATTGCCGAGTATCCGGTGCCGAGCGGCTGCGTGCATGTGATGGTCGAAGTCGACTCGATGACCGAAGTCGGTCGCGCCCATGACCGTCGGGTTGCCCACAAGGTGCCGCTGTCGGCCACCCTGGGGCAGCATCTGAATGACCGCATGATCTCCTTCTACATGAAGACTCCGTCCGGCTTTGATCTCGAGTACGGCTATGGTGGTCTGCAATGTGACTGGGATCAGCACAGCGCCTTTGAATTCACCCGTGTCAGCATCTGGGGTCACGATTTCGGCGTCAAGGAACAGGCCGCCTGAGCGCGGTCGAATACAGGAAACAATCCATGAACAAGCTGATGACGGCGGCCGATGTCGTCGCCCAACTTCGCGATGGCATGACCATCGGTTTCGGTGGCTGGGGGCCGCGGCGCAAGCCGATGGCGATCGTGCGCGAGATCCTGCGCTCCGACCTCAAGGACCTCACCGTGGTTGCCTATGGTGGCCCGGAAGTGGGCATGCTGTGCGCCGCCGGCAAGGTGAAGAAGCTGATTTTCGGCTTCGCCACGCTCGACGCCATCCCGCTCGAGCCCTGGTACCGCAAGGTGCGTGAGTCTGGCGCGCTCGAGTTGCTTGAGCTCGATGAAGGCATGTGGCAGTGGGGCCTGCGCGCCGCTGGCATGCGCGTACCTTTTCTGCCGACCCGCTGCGGTCTGGCGACCGACGTCACCAAGCTGAACCCTGAGCTCAAGACCATCACCTCGCCCTATGACGACGGCGAAGTGCTGCTGGCGATGCCGGCCCTCAGGCTCGACGTCGCGCTCGTCCATGTCAACGTCGCCGACCAGCTCGGCAACACCTTGATTACCGGCGGCGATCCCTACTTCGATCACCTCGTGGCGCGTGCTGCCGATGCCTGCTACGTGTCGGCCGAGCGCGTGGAAGAGCGCTTTGCGCTCACCGCCGCCGAGGCCCGCTTCAATACCTTCGAGCGTTACCTGGTTAAAGGCGTGGTGCATGCCCCCTGCGGTGCCCACCCGACCACCTGCGCGCCTGAGTACGGCTGGGACATGAGCCACTTCAAGCGCTATGTGGCCAGCGCCACCGACGAAGGCGGCTGGCAGGCCTACATGGACGAGTTTGTCACCCCGGGCGAGGCGGCCTACCAGGACAAGAACGGTGGCGTCGAGCGCATGGGCAAGCTGCCCCTGCCGGTGTTTTGAGGAGCGTGAGCGGCATGAGCGACAAAGTAGAATTTTCCCTGGCCGAACTGATGATCGTCGCGGCCTCCGAAGCGTGGCGTGGCGACGGCGAGGTGCTCGCCTCCGGCATCGGCGTGATCCCGCGCCTGGGCGCCAGCCTGGCCAAATTGACGCACGGCCCCGGCCTGCTGATGACCGACAGCGAGTGCTTCCTCGTTGAAGACCCGATTCCGCTCGGTCCGCGCGGTGATTTCGTGCCGAAGTACTCGGGCTCGATGAATTTCGAGCGCGTGTTCGAGTGCGTGTGGGGCGGTCGCCGCCACGCCATGATCGGCCCGACCCAGATCGACCGTTTCGGCCAGACTAATCTGTCGGTGGTCGGTGACTATCGCAAACCCAAGGCCGCCATCCTCGGCGTACGCGGCCTGCCAGGCAACAGCATCAACCACATCAACTCCTTTATCGTACCCAGCCACAACAAGCGGGTTTTCGTCGAGGGTGAAGTGGACATGGTGTCCGGTGTCGGCTTCAATCCGGCGCGCTGGGAGCCCGGCATGCGTCAGGACTTCATGGACATCCGCCACATCGTCACCGACCTGTGCGTGATGGATTTCGAGGGCCCCGACCATGCGGTCCGCGTGCGTTCGCTGCACCCGGGCGTGAGCTTCGACGAAGTGCAGGAGAAGACCGGTTTCCCGCTGCTGAAGGCGCCGAACCTCGGCGAAACCCCGCATCCGACCGCCGACCAGCTCGCCATCATCCGCCGCCTTGACCCCCATGACATGCGCGCTGCGCAGCTCAAGGGCAATCCGCCGGGCATTCGCGCCGCAGCCTGAGCGCGGCAAGGAACCACATATGACTGCCCCTGACCAGAATTTCGTCAGCCGTCCGGATACCACGGTGTACGAAACCGATGAACCGGTTAAGTACGCCGTTGCCGACGGTATCGCCACGGTGACGATGAGTCGCACCGGCTTCAACAACGCGCAGAACTCGCAGATGACCTACGCGCTGGATGCGGCCTTCCGACGCGCGGTGGATGATGATTCGGTCAAGGTCATCGTGTTGCGTGGCGAGGGCAAGCATTTCTCCGCAGGCCACGACATCGGCACGCCGGGGCGTGATATCAACAAGCCCTTCGACCGGGTCAACCTGTGGTGGGATCACACCAACAAGCCGGGTGGCGAATACCTTTACGTGCGCGAGCAAGAGGTGTACCTCAACATGTGCCGGCGCTGGCGCGATCTGCCCAAGCCGACCATCGCCATGGTGCAGGGCGCCTGCATCGCCGGTGGGCTGATGCTTGCCTGGGTGTGTGACCTGATCATCGCCAGCGATGATGCGTTCTTCCAGGATCCGGTCGTGCGCATGGGCATCCCTGGCGTGGAGTACTTTGCCCATCCTTACGAGCTCAACCCGCGCATCGCCAAGGAATTCCTCATGACCGGCGACCGCATGGGCGCCGAGCGTGCGTACCAGATGGGCATGGTCAACCGCGTCGTGCCGCGTGAGCAACTCGAGGCCGAAACCTACGCGCTTGCAGCCCGCGTGGCCAAACAGCCGCGCATGGGCCTGGCGCTGACCAAGCAGGCGATCAACCATGTCGAGGACCTGCAGGGCAAGCGTACCGCGATGGACGCGGTGTTTGCCTGGCACCACTTCGCCCACACCCACAACGAACTGTTGTCGGGCGACAAGCTCGGCGGCTACGACGCCAAGGCCATGGCCAGCGCCAACAAGCAGGCCGCCGGCAAGGACAAGGCATGACGCACACCACCACGCACCCCGATTTCTCCGCGCTGCTGCGCACACCGCTGACCGAACGCCTTGGCTGCCGCTTCCCCATCATTCAGACCGCGATGGGCTGGGTGGCGGATGCAAACCTGGTGATCGCAACCACCAAGGCAGGCGGCTTTGGCTTCCTTGCCGGTGCCACCATCGACGCCGACAAGATCGAAGGCGAGATCAAGAAAGTCATCGCGGCCACCGGCAGTAGCAATTTCGGCCTCAACTTCCACATGTTCCAGGAGAACGCCGCCCAGTGCGTCGACCTGGCCATTCAGTACAAGCTGCGTGCCGTCAGCTACGGTCGCGGTCCGGACAAGAAGACCATCGCCCGCTTCAAGGAAGCAGGCGTGCTGTGCATCCCCACCGTCGGCGCGCTCAAACATGCGATCAAGGCGGTCGAGCTGGGTGCCGACATGATCACCATCCAGGGCGGCGAAGGCGGCGGTCACACCGGTGGCGTACCGACCACCATCCTGCTGCCCCAGGTGCTCGAAGCCGTCAAGGTGCCGGTCATCGCTGCCGGTGGCTATTCCACCGGGCGTGGTCTGGCGGCGGCGCTGGCAGCCGGCGCGGCGGGCATTGCCATGGGCACGCGCTTCATGATGACCACCGACTCGCCCACGCCGCCCGCTACGCTCGATCGCTATCTCAAGGTCAGCGACCCGCAGAAGATACGCGTGACGCTGGCGGTGGACGGCATGCGTCACCGCATGATCGAGAACCCCTTCATCAACAAGCTTGAAGCCGCGAGCCCGATCGGTCGCCTGCTGATCGCCCTGAGGAGTGCCTGGGCCTGGAAGAAGCAGACCGGCATGAGCCTCGGCCACATGTTCAGTGTGTTCATGCAGGCGCTCAAGGAAGATCCCGGCGCGGTGTCGCAGACTGTCATGTCTGCCAATCAGCCGGTGTTGTTGCAGCGCTCGATGGTCGAAGGCAAACCGGACGAGGGCATTCTGCCCAGCGGTCAGGTGGCTGCGGCCATCGGCAAGCTCGAGAGCTGCGAAGACCTCATTCATGGCATCGCCGCCGAAGCCGAAGCCAGTCTGGCGGCCCTGTATGGTCGTCTCGGCGTGGCGTCCGCCGCTGACGGAAGCAAAGATATCCAGGCTGTCGCCTGAGCGCGCAGCCCAACATGACAAGCCCCCAGGAGCCCAAAAACGTGAGCCAGGCATTCCAGACAGTCATCGAGGACGGCATCGCCGAACTCGTCATCAACAAGCCGCCGGTCAATGCACTCGACAGCAGCGAGTGGTTCGCACTGGCGCATCGCATCGACGAACTCGGGCATGATCCCGACGTCCGCGTGATCGTGATCCGCGCCGAAGGCCGCGGTTTCTGCGCCGGGGTGGACATCAAGGAGCTCGACGCGCATCCCGAGCGCATCGTGGCCGTCAATGGTGGCAATTACGCCACCTTCAAGGCTGTGCATCGTAACCCGGTGCCGGTCATCGTCGCGGTGCACGGTTTTGTCCTTGGTGGCGGGATCGGCATCACCGGCGCGGCCGACATCGTCGTCGCCTCCGAGTGCGCCACCTTCGCCCTGCCCGAAGTGGATCGCGGCGCGATGGGCGGCGGTGCCCATCTGCAGCGCCTGTTTCCGGTGCAAAAGGTGCGCTACCTGTTTTTCACCGGCGAAAAGATCGGTGCACGCGAAGCTGATCGCTATGGCTTCATCGAGCGCATCGTGCCGAAGGCCGAGCTGCGTGAAGCTGCGCTCGAGATCGCCCGCAAGATTGCCGCCAAGAGCCCGTCCATGATCCGTATCGCCAAGGAGGCGCTGAACGGTGTCGAGGACGGCAACCTGGAAGACAAGTACCGCTGGGAGCAGGGTTTCACGCTGCAGGCTTACACGAGCCCGGATTCGGCCGAAACCCGCCGCGCCTTCGTTGAGAAACGCGACGCCAAGTTCTGAGGACGACCATGGATCTTGCCTATACCCCCCGGCAAAATGCCTTCCGCGAGGAAGTGCGTGCCTGGCTCGCGGCCAATCTGCCGGCCGAGCCCCTGCTTAGCTACGACACCCGCGAAGGTTTCGAGCAACACCGCGCGTGGGAGCGCAAGCTGTTCGATGCCCGCCTGTCGATGGTGATCTGGCCAGAGGCCCTTGGTGGCCGCGGCTGCGACCTCATCGAATGGTTGATTTTCGAAGAAGAGTATTACGGTGCAGGCGCGCCGATGCGCGTGAACCAGAACGGCCAGCTGCTGCTTGGTCCGACGCTCATCGAGTTTGGCACCGAAGAGCAGAAAGCACGCTTCCTGCCGCGTATGGCGTCGAGCGAGGACATGTGGGCGCAAGGCTGGTCCGAGCCCAACGCTGGTTCCGACATGGCTGCGATCACGAGCAAGGCGATCCTGTCTGCCGACGGTAGTCACTATGTGGTGAACGGCCAGAAGACGTGGTCGACGCGCGCGACCTTCGCCGACTTGCTGTTCGGGCTGTTCCGCAGCGACCCTGCCTCGAGCCGCCATCACGGTCTGTCCTACATGGCTGTGCCGCTGGACGCGCCGGGCGTGACGATTCGCCCGATTCAGGCGCTCAATGGCAAGCAGGCCTTCGCCGAAGTGTTCTTCGACGACGTCAAGGTGCCGGTCGAGAACCGCATCGGTGACGAGGGCCAGGGCTGGCATGTGGCGATGGCCACGGCTGGATTCGAGCGCGGCCTGCTGCTCCGTTCTCCGGCGCGCTTCCAGTACACCGCGCGCAGGCTGGTCGAGCTGTACAAGGCAAACCGTGAGAGTGCAGACCGCGACCCCAGCATCCGCGATGCGGTCATCGAAGCCTGGAACGGCACTGAAGCCTATGCGCTGTCTGCCTACCATACCGTCGGGCGCTTGGCGAAAGGGGCCCGGATTGGTGCTGAGGCCAGCACCAACAAGATTTTCTGGTCCGAGCTCGACCTCAAGATGCATGAAACCGCGATGCGCATTCTCGGCCCACTCGCCGAGCTGACCGGTGACGCGCCGGCGGCTGTCGAGGCCGCGCGCTGGCTTGACGGCTTCCTGTTCGCTCAGGCCGGCCCGATCTATGCTGGCACGAACGAGATCCAGCGCAACATCATTGCCGAGCGCATGCTCGGCCTGCCCAAGTAAGACGAGGCTGGCCATGGACTTCACCTTTACCGACGACCAGCTCACGTTCCGCGAGGCGGTGAGCCGCTATCTGATGACCGAAGCCGCGCCCGAGATGTTGCGCGAAATCTGGGAAACCGACAGCGGGCGCTCGCCCGAGCTGCGCAAGAACATTGCCGAACAGGGCCTCACCGCGCTGTCGGTGCCCGAGGACTGCGGCGGCCTGGGCATGGACGACGTTGCCTGGGCGCTGATGACGCAGGAACTCGGCTACTACGCCATCCCCGACTCCCTGGCCGATGCCGCCTACGTGGCAGCGGGTCTGATTGCCGCCTTGCCCGCGGGTACCGCTGCACGCGAAGAGTGGCTTGGTAGTGTTGCCGAAGGCAGCATCCGCATCGCGGTCGGGCATCCGGTCAATCCGCTGGTGGCCGACGCCAGTCCGGCCGATCTGTTGCTGCTCGCCGACGGCGATGCGGTGCATGCCTTGCCCCGCGCCCAGGTCGATGTCGAGCCCAACGCCAGCATCGACCTGTCGCGTCGTGTGGCGCGTGTGAGCTGGAAGCCGTCTGCTGACACGCTTATTGCCGAAGGTGAGGCGGGACGCGCGCTGTGGGCACAGACCCTGAACCGCGGCACGCTGTCGACGGCCGGCCAGTTGCTTGGTCTGGCGCAGCGCATGCTCGACCTGTCGGTTGATTACGTTGCCCAGCGCAAGCAGTTCGGCAAACCGATCGGCAGCTTCCAGGCGGTCAAGCATCACCTCGCCGACGTCGCGACCAAAATAGAGTTCGCCAAGCCGGTGCTGTATCGCGCGGCGTATGCGCTTGCGCACGACGAAGCGGGCGTGGATGCGCGCGTGTCGCACGCCAAGCTGGCCTGCGGCGAGGCAGCCTGGCTGGCGGCGCGCCACGGCATTCAGGTGCACGGTGCGATGGGCTACACCTGGGAAGTCGATCTGCAGATGTTCATGAAGCGCGCCTGGGCATTGGATGCCGCCTGGGGCGATCGCGGTTTCCACAAGGCCCGCATCGCGGGCGCGATCCTGGCCGACGGCGCTGCCCTTGGTCCGGGACACACTTTCGAGGAATGAAGATGGCAGAAGCCTATATCGTCGATGCCTTGCGCAGCCCCACGGGCAAGCGCAAGGGCGGCCTGTCCCATGTGCACGCAATTGATCTTGGTGCGCATGTGCTGAAGGCGCTGGTCGAGCGCAATGCGATTCCCAGCGAAGATTACGACGACGTCATCTTTGGCTGCGTCGACACCATCGGTTCGCAGGCGGGTGACATTGCGCGTACCGCGTGGCTTGCCGCCGGCCTGGCGATGAATGTACCCGGCACCACCGTTGATCGTCAGTGCGGCTCGTCTCAGCAGGCAGTGCACTTTGCCGCGCAGGCGGTGATGAGCGGTACGCAGGACGTGGTTGCAGTCGGTGGCGTGCAGACCATGACGCAGATCCCGATTTCGTCGGCCATGCTCGCCGGGCAGCCGCTCGGCTTCCCCGATCCGTTCTCTGGCAGCAAGGGCTGGAAGGCGCGCTTTGGCGACCAGCCGGTGAACCAGTTCTATTCCGCGCAGCGCATTGCCGACCACTGGAACGTCAGCCGCCACGACATGGAAGTGTTCGCGCTTGAAAGCCATCGCCGCGCGCTGGCCGCGATTGCCGAAGGCCGTTTCGAGCGCGAAATCGTCGGCCTCGAGGGCGTCACCAAGGACGAGACCCCGCGCGTCAGCACGCTTGAGAAGATGGCAGAGCTGCAGCCGGTCGACCCCGCCTTTCCGTCGATCACCGCTGCGGTGTCGAGCCAGACTTGCGACGCCTCGGCCGCACTGCTGGTGGTGTCCGAAGCTGCACTGAAGCGTTATAACCTGACCCCGCGCGCGCGCATCCATCACATTTCGGTGCTGGGCGACGACCCGATCTGGCACCTCACCGCGCCGATTCCCGCCACGCGTGCCGCCCTCAAGAAGGCCGGCATGAGCATCAATGACATCGACGTGGTCGAGATCAACGAAGCTTTTGCCTCGGTCGTCATGGCCTGGCAGAAGGAGCTGGAATATGACTTCGCGCGCATGAACCCCAACGGCGGCGCAATCGCGCTCGGTCACCCGCTGGGTGCTACCGGCGCACGCCTGATGACCGCGTTGTTGCACGAACTGGAGCGCACTGGTGGCCGCTACGGCCTGCAGACCATGTGCGAAGGCGGCGGTCAGGCCAACGTCACCATCATCGAACGCCTCTAAAGCGGCGCACCGCGCCACGACCTGCCCTGATTCTGCGTCCGTGATGCGCGCCGTACGCCAGTACGGCTGCGCGCCGCGGCGCAGCTCAAGGCCGCTTGTTGCGGGGGCTGCAGGCCTTCAATCGACCTCACAAGAATGGAGAAGACAATGGGAATTTGCCAACAACGTACCGTCATCATCACCGGTGCCGGCGGTGGTCTGGGTCGTGCGTATGCACTGGCGTTTGCCGCCGAGGGCGCAAACGTCGTTGTCAATGACATCCGCAAGGAAGCCGCTGACGCGGTGGTGGCGGAGATCGTGGCGGCAGGTGGCAAGGCCATCGCCAACGCTGACGACATCACCCGCATCGACACCGCACAGCAGATCGTCGACGCCGCGCTCGTGGCCTACGGCGAAGTGCATGTGGTGGTCAATAACGCCGGCATCCTGCGCGACCGCATGTTCATCAGCCTGTCCGAAGACGACTGGGATCAGGTCATGCGGGTGCACCTGAAAGGCCACTTCTGCCTTGCCAACATCCTCGGCAAGCGCTGGCGCGACCAAGCCAAGGCCGGCAACAAGATTGCCGCACGCATCATCAACACCAGCTCCGGCGCCGGTCTGCAGGGCTCGATCGGACAGTCGAACTATTCCGCCGCCAAGGGCGGCATCGCCACGCTCACCCTGGTGCAGGCGGCTGAACTGGCGCGCTATGGCGTCACCGCCAACGCGCTGGCGCCGTCGGCGCGTACCTCGATGACCGAGAGCGCCATGGCGGACGTGGTGAAGGCGCCGGAATCGGGCTTCGACTCCTGGGCAGCCGAAAACGTCGCGCCGCTAGTGGTGTGGCTGGGCAGCGAAGCGTCCTCGCACGTCACTGGCCAGGTGTTCGAGGCCCAGGGCGGTCGCATCTCGGTGTGTGATGGCTGGCGCACCGGACCACAGAAGGACAAGGGCGCACGCCTGACGCCCGCCGAAGCCGGCGCCGCCGTTGATGAACTGATGAAGCAGTCGGTTCCCGCTCAAAAAGTCTGGGGCAGCTGACATGAGCACACCCGCTGCGGAGCAGGGACGTCGTGATTTTCTCAAGACTGGTGCGGTGCTCGGCGGCGCGGCGGCGGTGGGCGTAGGCCTGACGTCGCCGGCTGCGGCAGCCTCTGCGCTGCCCCTGCCCGAGTATGAGCGCTGGGACGCGACCGAGATCGCGCGCCTGATCCGGCGCGGTGATGTGAAGCCCAGCGAGGTGCTGGAGGCAGCGCTTGCGCGCGCTCGGGCCTATGCAGTGATCAATGCCGTCGCCGTGCCCAATTTTGAGCGTGCGCGCGAACACGCTCGCACGCTCGATGGCGCAGGGCAGACCG
>DAORUJ010000096.1:6750-12672 GCA_035433105.1 Thauera sp. | reverse complement strand
TTCGGCACCCAGGGCGACCAGATCGACTTCGCCCTGCTCGTCGATGGCCTGGCCGCCGAGCGCGAGCAAGGCATCACGATCGACGTGGCCTATCGCTTCTTCTCCACCGAAAAGCGCAAGTTCATCGTCGCCGACACCCCGGGCCACGAGCAATACACGCGCAACATGGTCACCGGCGCCTCCACCGCCGACGTCGCCATCCTGATGGTCGATGCGCGCCGGGGCATCCTCACCCAGACCCGGCGCCACAGCTACCTGGTCAAGCTGCTCGGCATCCGCCACGTCCTGGTGGCGATCAACAAGATGGATCTGGTCGACTACTCGGAGAAGACCTTCCGCCAGATCGTCGACAGCTACCGTGAATTCGCCACCCACATCGGCATCGAGGACGTCACCTTCATCCCGCTGTCGGCGTTCAAGGGCGACAACATCACCGACCCGAGCGAGGCCATGCCCTGGTACCACGGCACCACGCTGATGGGCTACCTGGAAACGGTCGAGATCGACGACGAGCGCATGCAGCGCGCAGCCTTCCGCCTGCCGGTGCAGTGGGTCAATCGCCCCAACCTCGACTTCCGCGGCTTTGCCGGCACCATCGCCGGTGGCGTGATCCGCCCGGGCGACCGCATCCGTGTACAGCCCTCGGGACGCGAGAGCACGGTGGCACGCATCGTCACCCACGGCGGCGACCTCGAGCAGGCCGTATCGGGCCAGTCGATCACGCTGACCCTGGCCGACGAGATCGACATCTCGCGCGGCGACGTGATCTCGACCGTCGAGGCGCCCGCCGAGACTGCCGACCAGTTCGAAACCACGCTGATCTGGATGCACGACGAACCGCTGCTGCCCGGGCGCCCCTACCTGCTCAAGATTGGCACCAAGACCGTCACCGCCACGATCACCGACATCAAGTACCAGGTGAACGTGAACACGCTCGAGCACAACGCCGCCAAGACGCTCGAACTCAACGCCATCGGCGTATGCAACCTGAGCCTGGACCGCCCGATCGCCTTTGACGCCTATCAGGACAACCGCGATACCGGCGGCTTCATCCTCATCGACCGTCTCAGCAACAACACCGTCGGCGCCGGCCTGCTGCACTTTGCACTGCGCCGCGCGCACAACATCCACGTGCAGCATGTAGATGTCGACAAGACCGCGCGCGCCGCACTCAAGCGCCAGCAGGGCTGCGTGCTGTGGTTCACCGGTCTGTCGGGCGCGGGCAAGTCCTCGATCGCCAACCTGGTCGAGCAGAAGCTGCACGCCCTGGGCCACCACACCTACCTGCTCGACGGCGACAACGTGCGCCACGGCCTGAACAAGGACCTCGGCTTTACCGACGCTGACCGCGTGGAGAACATCCGCCGCGTGGGCGAAGTGGCCAAGTTGATGGTTGATGCCGGGCTGATCGTGCTCACCGCCTTCATCTCGCCTTTCCGCGCCGAGCGCCGCATGGCGCGCGGCCTGGTGGAAGAAGGTGAGTTCGTCGAGGTGTTCGTCGACACCCCGCTGGAAGTGGCCGAGCAGCGCGACGTCAAGGGTCTGTACAAGAAGGCACGGCGCGGCGAACTGAAGAACTTCACCGGCATCGACTCGCCCTACGAGGCGCCGGAGGAGCCCGAGATCCGCCTCGACACCACCCGCCTGTCGCTCGAGGCAGCGGCCGACGCCGCCATCGCCACGCTGCGCCTGCGCGGCATCATTGCCGACTGAGCCTCGACCAGGCCCGGATCAAGCATCAACTCATCGGTTCTCGATCGCCCCTCCCCGGCGGCCCCAGCGGCCATCGGGGAGGCCGCCGAAGCACCGCCAACTGAACGCTCCACCAAGGACTCGCCATGACTCAGTCTTACGCCCCCCTGGCCTTGCTCGACGCGCTGCTGCCCATCGCACGCAAGGCCGGCGCGGCCATCATGGATATCTACGCCACCGATTTCGCGGTGCGCGGCAAGGCCGACGCCTCGCCCGTGACCGAAGCGGACGAACGTGCCGAGGCGGTCATCCTGCCTGAACTGGCCCGCCTCACCCCGGACATCCCGATCGTCTCGGAAGAAGAAGCCTCCGCCGGCCGCATCCCCACCGTCGGCGACCGCTTCTGGCTGGTCGACCCGCTGGATGGCACCAAGGAATTCATCAACCGCAACGGCGAATTCACCGTCAACATCGCGCTCATCGAAAACGGTTCGCCGGTTCTGGGCGTCGTCTTCACGCCCGCGCTCGACCGCTTGTTCGCCGGCGCGGTCGGCGTGACCGCCTTCGTTGAAGACAAGGGCGTGCGCCGTGACATCGCCTGCCGCACACCGCCGGCCGAGGGCCTGACCGTGGTCGCCAGCCGCTCGCACGGCGATGCCGAAGCCCTCGCCAGTTTCCTTGCCGGGCGCAAGGTCGCCAGCCAGACCAACGCCGGCTCATCCCTCAAGCTGTGCCTCGTGGCCGCGGGCGAAGCCGACGTCTACCCGCGCCTGGGCCGCACCATGGAATGGGACATCGCCGCCGGTGACGCCGTGCTGCGTGCGGCGGGCGGCATCGTGCGCACACTCGACGGCCCCGCACTGCGCTATGGCAAAGCAGATTTCGCCAACCCGCATTTCGCCGCCTGGGGCAAAGCCGCAGCCGCCTGAAACAGGCAAAACCGAGCTTTATTCAGTTTTTCCACAGCGGCACCCATGAAGCGTCGCAAGATATTGTTATAACGCATGTTTTTTCCGACGCACCGATTCCTGCCCAGACCCGAATGCGAGTAGTCAGGGCGGGATTGGTTTGCTCAAATGAAGTCAATTCAGGGCACAGGAAACCATGGCCACCAACCACTCTCCCCTTCGCCGCAACCCCACTCAGTCCCGCGCAGAAGCCACGCTAAGGGCGATTCGTGAGGCTGCACTCAGGATCCTGAAGGAGGACGGCCATGCACGCCTGACCACCAACCGGATTGCCGAAGTGGCCGGCATCAGTATCGGTAGCCTGTACCAGTACTACGCCGACAAGCATGCGATTGCTGCCGACATCTGCAACGAGTTGCTGATGTCGGAGCTGGACGACATCAAGCGCCTGGATCGCCAGACACTGAGTCTCGCGCGCGATTCGCTCGACTCGACCCTCGCCTTTTTTGTCGATGAGCATGTGGCGCGCCACCGCCGCCTGTACCAGCAGCTGAAGGGCTTTTACCTCGAGATCCACTGGAACTACGACTTCGAGGTCTTCTCACGCAAGGTGTACCCGGACAAGCCGGACACCGCCACCTGGCTGCCCTCGGCCCTGAAACGGCACCAGGCGGTGCTGCGCATGCAGGATTACGAGCTTGCCGCGCAGATGGTGGTGAATGCCCTCCAGGGCACCATCCACGCCACGCTGGACAGCAACCCCGACCTGATTCTGACCCAGGCCTTCATCGACGAGTTGAAGGCGATGCTGATCAATTACCTCAAAAAAACGCCCACTGAGGGCGCACCCACTCCCTGAGGAGACACGCTTGTTCTACTACTTCGACTTCACCGTCTGGTTCAAACTGCTGCGCCTGGTCGGCAAGGAAAAAAACGAGCGTCAGCGGCGCGGGCTGTACAAACTGCTGCTGCTGCACATTCCCCTGCGCGCAAGCGTCACCGCGGTGTGCTTCTTCCTCGACGGCATTCTCTTCCCGGGACTGTGGCGCACCAAGGTGAAGACGCCCGTCTTCATCATCGGTCATGCGCGCAGCGGCACCACGCTGGCACACCGCCTGATGGGTGCGGACGAACGTTTCTCGACCTTCAAGTATTACGAACTGCTGCTGCCCTCGCTGCTGCAGAAGAAGCTCGTGCATCTGGTCGCCTGGATCGACGCCAAGGTGCTTGGCGGGGTACTTGAACGCAAGCTGCAGGCCTGGGAGAAGCGCAAGTTCGGCCCGATGCAGCACATCCACAAGATGGGGCTGACGATTCCGGAAGAAGACGACCTGATGTACTTCAACTCCTGCGCGTCCGGCTTCTGGCTCACCAAGCTGCCCTACATGAGCGAGCTCGACTTCTTTCACATCGACGAGCGCTCCCCCGCCAGTCGGCGCCGGATCATGAAGTTCTACAAGGAATGCGTGCGCCGTCAGCTCTACATCAATGGCAGCGACCGCATCCACCTGAGCAAGAACCCCACCTACTGTGGCCGCGTCGAGTCCCTCATCGAAACCTTCCCCGATGCCCGCTTCGTCGTCCTCTACCGCAACCCCTACGAGACCATCCCCAGCCTGCTCAAGCTGCTGAACGTGGGCTGGAAGCTGCAGGGCAACCTGTCGAAGGAGCGTGTGCGCGAGTCCAACGAAGTCATGACCGGGCTGTCGTACGAGACCTACCTCCATCCGCGCGAAGTCCTGGCACGTCACCCCGAAACCCGGCACGCAATGATCGACTACCGGCGTCTGACCACCGACCCGAAGGGCACGATCGAAGACGTGTACCGCGACCTCGGCCTCGACATCACCCCGGCTTACGCCGCCTTCCTGGAGGCCGAGGCCGCGCGCACCCGCCGCCATGAAACCGAGCACCGCTACAGCCTGGCCGAATTCGGCCTGGATGATCAGGAAATCCGCGTGCGACTCGGCCCGCTGTTCGAAGAATTCCAATGGGACGACACCGTTCCCGCCAAACAACCTGATGAGAAGGAAGCCTCCCATGCATGAAATTCCCCCCCAACATCAGCAGGCGCTGGAAACCGTCACCGCCCACCTCCAGCTCACCGACCCCGCCGCCCAGGACGCCGCAGCGATGCTGCGCAAGGCCTGGGACGGCATGCTTGAGCAGCTTGCCGACGCGCGCAACGCGATTGATGACCCCAAGCTGTGGCCGCCGCCAGCCACGCCGCGCAACCTCGCCGAAGGTTATCGCTACGTGCTGGGCTTTCTCTACGGCTCGATCTCGCGCTGCCTCGGCCCGACACCCGAATTCCCCTATTTCGTGCGCGCCATCCAGCCGCTCAACCGCTCGACCATCGACAATTGCGACGCGATCTACCTGATGGCGCCGATCGACGGCAACTACAGCTACACCATCCGCGGCCGCGCCGCCGACACCAGCGCATGGCGTGGCGAAAAGGCCCCGGCCGGCGTGCGCAAGGCACCGCACTACGTGATCTTCGAGACCCCCAGCGGCTACTCGGGTGAAAGCGGCAGCCTCAAGGAAATGAAGCCGGGCACACGCATCAACTGCGCCGAGCTCGACTGCACCGAGTTCAAGGTCGAGGCCGACGGCCGCTTCGAGATCCTGCTCGCGCCGGAAAAACCGGCCGGCTACGAAGGCAACTTCATGCTCACCCGGGCCAGCCGCACGCGCAAGCAAAAGGACGGCAGCAGCCTCACCCGCGAATACGTCAGCCAGCTGGTGATGCTGCGCGAGCTGTTCTCCGACTGGGAAAATGAAGACCTGCTCGAGCTCTTCATCTACCGCAATGATCTGCTGGGCAAGCCGATGCCGGCCTACACGGCTGAGGTCGCCGCGCATCAGATCGCCGAGATCGGCCGCTTCACCCGCAATCAGGTGCATTTCTGGAACGAGTTCTATGCCGTCGTATGCGAGTGCTACGGTGACATGAACGGCGACGGCAAGCGCTTCATGCCGCGCAACGATTTCAACAACCCCAACGCCGCGTCCCTCGCCACCGCCGGCGGCATGGCGACCAACGTGTACTGCGGCGGCATCTTCGAGCTCGCAGCCGACGAAGCGCTGGTGATCGAAATGCACCAGCCGGTCGAACCGGTCTACATCGGTTTCAGCCTCGGCAACATGTGGGGCGAATCGCTCGATTTCGCCAACTACCAGAGCAGTCTGGGTGGCCTGCAAGCCCACCGCGACGCCGACAACGTCTTCCGCCTGGTGATCTCGCATACCGATCCCGGCATCGTCAACTGGCTCGACACCACCGGTCAGCCCGAAGGCTATATGGCGATTCGCTGGGCCT